>CALEHF010000263.1 GCA_937876125.1 uncultured bacterium | reverse complement strand
CCCCGGGCACTTTCTGCTAGACTCTACCCCTCACACAACCAACCGACCGGAGCACTCCCCATGACGACGATGCAAAGCAGCCTCGTACAGTCCGAGTATCTCATTCGCCGCAAAGTGTTCACGATCTTCGGGGCGAAGTTTCACGTCTACGATGCGAACGAGAACCTTCTGCTCTTCACGAAGCAGAAAGCGTTCAAGCTCAAGGAAGACATTCGGATCTACTCGGACGAGACGATGTCCGAGGAGAAGCTCGTCATTCAGGCGCGCCAGATCATCGACTTCTCCGCCGCGTACGATGTGGTCGATGCCGAAGAGGGCAGGAAGGTCGGCGCTCTCCGTCGAAAGGGCTTCAAGTCGATGTTCCGAGACTCGTGGGAATTGCTCGGGCCGAATGACGAAGTGCTCGGCAAGATCCAGGAAGACAGCATGACCAAGGCGATGATGCGTCGTTTCCTCTCGAATCTGATTCCACAGCGCTTCCACGTCACCTCGAGCGACGGCGCCTCGGTCGCGACCTACCGGCAGTACTTCAATCCGTTCATCTACAAGCTTGCGGTCCAGCTCGAGGTCGGGGGAGAAGATGCCATCGATTCTCGTTTGGTGCTCGCCGGCGGGATCTTGCTCGCCGCGGTCGAGGGACGCCAGAAGGGCTGATCGTTGACGGTCAACGTCGACTGCTCCGAGTGCGGGCACCAGTTCGAGGTCCCTCGTTCGCTGAAGGGGGGGATCGCGAACTGCCCGGCTTGCGAGAAGGCGGTCCCGGTCGCAGGGGGCCCGGAGCCGCTCTTCTGGGTGCTCCTCGGGGGAGCGGTGGTGGCCGCCTGCGCGATCAGCGGCAGCGTGTTCCTCGCGGCGGGCGCGGGCGCGGGGCTCGTCACGGGAGCGGTCTTATTGGCCGTGATTATCGGAGTGGTGCTGCTCCAGTAGCACGGTCACAGGGACACCCGAAGCTCGCCCCACGGCAAGAGTTACGTGTTGCGGCTTGGCTTGCAACTCCCGCGGCGAAACTGAGTCCGAGCGCTCGGCGGAGTCTGCCGGCGAGTGCTCATGTGGCTGGAGGGCGTCCGGGATGATGAGAAGTGCTTCACGACGGTCAGAATGAGAACAACATGAGCACAAACCGATTCTCGACTCTGGACCCCGCGCACATCGATACCACCCGCGCCGCGCTCCATGACTACGCGCGCGTGCTCGGCGACCTTCTGAAGGAGTGCCGGACGCAACGCAAGCATTGGTGGCACGCGAGCCTGCGCCCGTCGCTGAACGGTCTCACGACAGGGGTCGTCAGCGCCGCAGTCGATTTCGAGCTCGAACTCGATCTCCGGAACAGTCTGCTCGAGATGCGGGCGGCGACGGATGCGCGGTCGTCAGAGCCGTTGCGTGGACAGTCTGCGCAGTCGATCCGCGAGTCTGTCCGCGAGTTTCTGACCGCGCTGGGAATCGAGTCGGGTGGGAATGCGGCTCGAGGAGGCGGTGAAGCGCCTGCACCCGAGCACCCCGGCTATTCTGCCGAAGCGGCGCAGCAGATCGGCGAGTCGTTCGGTGCTGTGAACGCCTCGATGGTCGAGTTCCGATCTGGCATTCGGGAAGAGACCAGCCCGATCCAAGTCTGGCCCCATCACTTCGATCTCTCGATGGTATGGCTACCGGGAGAGCGGATTCCAGGTCAGGATCCGGCCGATGGAGAGAACGCCGACAAGCAAATGAATTTCGGATTCACCCTGGGGGACGACGCGATCCCCAACCCTTACTTCTACGTGACGGCCTACCCGCTGCCAGATGCACTGCCAGAACTGCCGGTGCCCGAGGGGACGTCGTGGAACACGACGGGCTTTTCTGGCGCGTTACTGCACTACCACGATCTGCTCGAGACTCCCGATCCAGCGACCTTCCTTCTCGGTTGGTGGCGCGGACTGCTCGCGGCTGGGCACGAGCACATGCTCGGTGGAGACTCCTGACAGCGAGTCGACGCGGTGAACCCGAGAGAACAAACAGCGGGCCCGCGTCCATGAGGGACGCGGGCCCGCTGCGCTTTCAAGGGCCCGCCCCATGGCGGATCCCTGAGTTCAAGAGATCACTCCGCGCGATCAAGCCAGATCGAACCGATCGAGGTTCATCACCTTGTCCCAAGCCGCCACGAAGTCACGCACGAACGCCTTTTTGGAGTCGTCGCATGCGTAGACCTCCGCAACCGCGCGGAGCTGGGAGTTCGAACCGAACACGAGGTCAGCGCGGGTGCCGGTCCACCGGGCCTTGCCGGTCGCGCGGTCGTGACCCTCGTACATGTTTTCGGCTCCGGAAGAAACCTTCCACTCCGTGTTCAAGCCGAGGAGATTCACGAAGAAATCGTTCGTCAACGTCTCTGGACGATCGGTGAGGACCCCGTGCTTGGAATGCCCGGTGTTCGCGTTCAGGACGCGCATGCCACCGACGAGAACCGTCATCTCAGGCGCCGTCAAAGTCAGCAACTGCGCCCGGTCGATGAGCAACTCCTCCGCGGCTCTCTTCTGTCCCTTCTTGAGGAAGTTGCGGAAGCCATCGGCGGCGGGCTCGAGGAACGCGAATGACTCGACGTCGGTCTGCTCCTGCGAGGCATCGGTGCGCCCCGGCGTAAAGGGAACCTGCACGCTGTGCCCGGCCTTCTTCGCCGCTTCCTCGACGCCCGCACACCCGCCGAGAACGATGAGGTCGGCGAGCGAGACCATTGCTCCGCCGGAGCTGTTGAAGTCCTTCTGAATGTTCTCGAGCGTCTGCAGCACCTCGCCGAGTTCGGCGGGATGGTTCGCTTCCCAGTCCTTCTGCGGCGCCAGGCGAATGCGCGCTCCGTTGGCTCCGCCGCGCTTGTCGCTGTTCCGGAACGTCGCCGCCGAGGCCCACGCGGTAGAGACCAGCTGGGAGACGGACAGACCCGAGGCGAGGACCTTGCCCTTGAGAGCGGCGATGTCTTTCTCGCCGATCAACTTGCCAGTGACCGCGGGGACGGGGTCTTGCCAGAGCATCGTCTCTGCCGGGACCATCGAGCCGAGGAAACGTGCGGGGGGGCCCATGTCGCGGTGCGTCAGCTTGTACCAAGCCTTCGCGAACGCCACGCCGAGCTCCTTCGGGTTCTCGTAAAAGCGGCGGGAGATCGGCTCGTAGATCGGATCCATCCGGAGGGCGAGGTCGGTCGTCGCCATCATCGGAGCGTGCTTTTTCGACGCGTCGTGCGCATCGGGGACCGTGCCTTTGGCCGCGGCATCCTTCGGAGTCCACTGCTGCGCGCCGGCGGGACTCTTGGTCAGTTCCCACTCGTACTCGAACAGGTTCTCGAAGAAGTTGTTGTCCCACTGGACCGGGTTGGTCGTCCACGCACCTTCGAGGCCGCTCGTGATCGTGTCGACGCCCTTGCCGCTGCCGTAGCTGTTCTTCCAGCCGAAGCCTTGCTCTTCGATGGTGGCACCCTCAGGTTCCGGGCCGACGTACTTGTCGGGATCGGCTGCACCATGAGCCTTGCCGAAGGTGTGTCCACCGGCGATGAGAGCGACCGTCTCCTCGTCGTTCATCGCCATGCGCCCAAACGTTTCACGTATGTCCTTTGCGGCGGCGATGGGGTCAGGGTTGCCGTTCGGTCCCTCCGGGTTCACGTAGATCAGGCCCATCTGCACGGCGCCCAGCGGCTTCTCGAGCTCGCGGTCGCCGCTGTAGCGCTCATCGCCGAGCCACTCTCCCTCCGGGCCCCAGTAGATGTCTTCTTCCGGCTCCCAGACATCCTCGCGCCCGCCGGCGAATCCGAACGTCTTGAACCCCATCGAATCGAGGGCGACGTTGCCGGCGAGCACCATCAGGTCCGCCCACGAGATCTTCCGGCCGTACTTCTGCTTGAGAGGCCAGAGCAACCGACGCGCCTTGTCGAGGTTGCCGTTGTCGGGCCAACTGTTGAGGGGCGCGAAGCGTTGGGTGCCGGAAGCGGCGCCGCCGCGACCGTCGGAGGTGCGGTAGGTGCCCGCGCTGTGCCATGCCATCCGGATGAAGAACGGTCCGTAGTGACCGTAGTCGGCGGGCCACCACTCTTGCGAGTCGGTCATCAGTTTCTCGAGGTCGACGCTCAACGCATCGAGATCGAGACTCTTGAACTCTTCCGCGTAGTTGAACTCAACGCCCATCGGATCGGACTGAGGGGGGTTCTGACTGAGCATCTTCAGGTTCAGTTGGTTCGGCCACCAGTGTTGATTCGCCGTGGTCCCGGCCGCGCTGTGGCTGTGAGAACTGCCCATCACCGGGCATTTACCTTCGCTGTTCATGTTGCCTCCAGTTCTGTTCGACATGGTTTGGTTGGTTTGACTCGAAGTCTCGGTTCGTCTGCGGTTCGTTCAGGCTCCTGTTCTCGAAGGCTCCGACTCTGACTTTTCCGAGAGACACTCGGGGCAATGGCCCCAATAGATCACCTGCGCCTCATCGATCTGGTAGCCGGAGTGATCGGCGGCGGTCAAGCAGGGGGTTTCGCCGACGGCGCAGTCGACATCGACGACCTTCCCACAGGTGCGGCAGATGACGTGATGGTGGTTGTCCCCGACCCTGGGGTCGAAGAGGGCGGGGGACCCGGCGGGCTGGACGCGCCCGATGAGCTGCTTTTCCGCGAGCACCCGGAGCGCGTCGTACACCGCTTGGCGAGAGATGGCGCCGATCTCGGCGCGCACGTCCTCGGCGACCTCATCGGCTGTGCAGTGGGGTCGGCCCGAGACCGCCCGCAGCACGGCCAGGCGCTGGGCCGTCACTTGGAGACCGTGTTCTCTGAGGAGGTTTGCGGGGTCTTTGTCCATGGGTCGCAGAGTAGATCTGATTCTGGACAAGTTCAAGAGTTCGGGCCGGGAATCTGGGGGAAGAAGGTCACGGGAAGACGGTCACAAAGACTCCGCAAATCCAAGTCGTTGAAGGTCAGCCGGATTTTCTCCCGGGGCGCGCGCCTCTTCAGGTCTTTGGAGGACGGTCGCTAGCAAACGGAGCATCTTGACTCAAAAAAACGGCCGGGACGCTCTCACGCCCCGGCCGCTTTATTCGGATGTCAAATCAGAGTGCCGGAGTCGATCTTCTCGCCAGACGACTACGGGCAGAGCGCCTGGACTTGGCACTCGAGACCGGACAAGAACGGATCGGGCGCGCAGAGCGGGAACGGTTGTGGCATCGGCGGCGCCAGCGGATCGAAAAGGTGTCCGAGGAGGCCGATCGGATCTCCGATATCGATCAGACCATCGACGTTCACGTCTGCCGCATTCATGCACGGCAAGAACGCTCCGAACGGGGTCGGCGGGAAGAGGAAGAGCAGGGTCGAGATCGGATCGCTGATATCGAGCTGGCCGTCGGCGTTCGCGTCGCCCCGCACGAATTGCACCTGGGGTCCGCCGACCACGTGCACGTCGGTGATCAATCCGAAGCCATCTTGGAGCACGAGTTGGTCACCGAAGTTCATGACTGAGTTCTGCACGGTCGGCTGACCTTGCTGTCCGAGCGCGTCGTCGCAGAACTGGAAGCTGAACGGATTGTTGACGAAGACGTCGAGGATCACGATCGGCTCGAACGGACCGGGCGGCAGCATTTGAGCGTTGTAGGGCGGCAGCGCGTCGCAGACCACTTGCAGGGTCATCCCTTGCCCGGGGAAGAACTGTTGAAGGACGAGTTCGGGGTTCACGAGCTCTGTAATCGTGCCCTGGAAGGAGAGGCCGACGAAGTCGTTCCCCGGGGCGCAAATGGCGAGGGAGAACTGAGAGCTCGGCACCGGGTTGCTGAGGAACACCGGCAGCTGGTGGAAACCGGGCTGCGCGGGGACGTCGAGGATCAAGATCGTGTTGTCGGGGGTCAGCTGGCAGTTCGGGTTGCAGCTGAGTTGGCCCGTCTGATCGCACTCTTCCGTTTCTTCGACGATGCCGTCGCCGCAGATCGAGGTGATCGGAGGACCGTTGTAGCTCGACTCGAAGTGGTTGCCCGCGATCGAGCTGTCGCACTTGATGTCGACCGCGGTCACGCCCGCCGGGACGTCGATCGCCGTCGTGAGGATCGTGAGCGCACTCGAGAGCGCATAACCGGCGCGGACCACATCGTAGAAGAACGCGGCTTCGATCAGTAGGGCGATTGTGTTGTCGTCGAGACCGAGGGCTGGATTGCTCGAGAACTCGACGGTCAGCTGGGGATCGACGCCATTGTGATCCGCCGTGATCGTTCCTTGCCAGAGCTCCGGGAGACCGGGCAATGTGCTCCCCATGTCGAACTTGTATTCGGTCTCGGAGAAGATGTGCGTGGTCGGGTCGATCGGGAGGAAGATCTCTTCGGAGAGTTCGATCACCAAGTTGAGATCGTCGGCGTCGTTCCACCCCTCGAAGCGCAGCGGATCCTTCACCCTCGCGGCCCAGCTCGCCTGGTGACCTTCGTTATGGATGAGTCCGTGGCCGCCGGCAACACCCTGAGTGATGCGGATGCACGGGACGGGAATTGCGGAAGCGAGGGCCGCACGAGCGAACGCCCATGCCCACGCGAAGTCGCCGTTGAGATTTCCGACCATCGCGTTCGCGACGATCGTCTTCCCCGTTCCCGGAGCCCCCGGGCCGAGCCCGATCGGAGTCCAAATGTTACCGGTGATGTTCTGAGCCATCGATCCTCCGAGGGTGGTCGAAGCGTACGCATGCACACTCGCGACCTTCGCCCGCAGACCCGAGATCGTCGGATAGGCGCAGAATCCGAAGGAGGGTCCGCCACCGCAGACCGCCGTCAGGGCGGGCCAGGTCGCGGTCGAACCGTCGACGCCGGGGCACGCGTCGGTGTTGATAGCGATCGCCGAGCCGGTCGCGTCCGGCCCCGAAGAGTCGAGCGGCACGTCGCAGGGAGCGAACGGGAGCACGATCGAGCCGGTGGGGAGCGGGATCAGAACGGGACCCGCGGTGGTCGTGACGAGCACTCCACCAGGGCTCGGTGCGTGGGAAACGTACGTGCCGGGCAGCGCAGTCGTGCTCGCGTCTCCCGCCGTGATCGAGAGGACCTCGGTCGCGGAGTAGTAGAGCACGCCGCCGGTCGCACCGTTCGAGTAGCTGTCGGGAATTGCAGCGCCCGCCGAGGAGAGCGGTACCGATTCGTGTTCAGAACCGAGGACGAACTCGAGGCTCGGGAGCGTCGTCTCGACGCAGATGAAGATGAACGAACCGTTCTGCGGGCAGACTCCGATCGCCGCAGCACTCAAAGGGAGTTCCCCGGGGGGGAGGGGGTGTTCCTCGAACCGATCTCCGACCACGACGGCGATCGCCGCATCGGTAATGCCGACCGAGTAGCCGGCGGCCGAAGTGCAGAGCCCGCCGGCGGCGTGCAGGAAGGCCCCGCTCAGCGCCCGGGTAAAGACCTGATCGCCGCGAATCACATCGATCGCGGGAGCGTCTCCCGGAATTGCCAGGGTCGGGGACGAGAAGACAACCGTTTGATCCGCCCCGTCGACGCTGATCTGGTTCACTCCCGCGATCGGGGACGCGGTCGGGTGACAGACGAGGAGGGGCGACTCGAGGACGAGCGCGTTCCCCGCGACTTCGGTGTGTGCGGTGACGCCCGGATCGAGCGGGAGCGGCGCCGATGGGAAATCCACTGAACCACCGCATTGGGCGAACGAGGTGATCGTGGCTTGGCTGAAGAGGACGCAAAGAATGAGAACAAGAGCGGTGCGACGAGTGCTGGTCATGGAACTGCCTTTCCAAAGGTCAGTCGGGGTTTCGGGGCTCGCACCCACTGCGCGAACTCCCCTTCAGCCACTACCGCGAGATCGCGGGACCGACCCTGCAGAGGAATCTTGGAAAATCTGTGGGAGACTCTGGAAACGCCCGATGCTTGGCAGCGGCGGCAGCGGAGGGGTTGTTCACTAGATCGAAGCGGTCCGAGACGATCGGGATACGTCAGTTCGCTGGTTGTGGTCCTAACCGATCGGTGACTTCGGAGTGGTCGACGGAGCCCCTGGAGGTTGAATATCGGTCGGTCGTCGCCGGCTCAGCGATTCCAATTCGAGGCATCCCCGAGCGCCCGCGTCTGGTCGGGTTCAGCCGGGGGCGGAAAACTGCAGCCATGAAGAACCCACCTGTGCCCCCACAACACACTGTGCCCCCACAAGAAACTCCCGCCCTCGCCGGACCGGTCTCGACCGATGTCGTCTACGATTCGAACGGCGTCGACCGCAGCCCCATCCGGTGGATGCTCAGCCTCGAGCCGGGGCAGCGACTTCAGGTCCTTCAGGATGCGCTGTCGCTGATGCCCGAGAAGTCCAGGCTTCACCCCGAGGAGCGGGGATCGTGCACGCTGATTTCCGAAAGCTATTGCGCACGTTGGCCGACAGCGAGGTGGACTTCGTTGTTGTCGGAGGGGTGGCGCCCTGCTTGAGGGTGCGCCGATCACGACCGTCGACCTGGACGTGGTTCACGCTCGGGAAGCTGGGAACATCGAGCGGTTGTGTCGCGTCCTGGTCGAGATCGATGCGCTCTATCGGATCCGCCCGGAACTCAGCCGACGCCCCAGCGCAGAGGATCTTGCCGGGGAAAGGCACCACCTGCTGAGCACGGAGTGTGGTCCGCTCGACGTTCTGGGGAAGCTCGCGAGCGGCCAGAGCTACCCCGACCTTCTCGCCACCTGCGACCGAATGCTCCTGGATGAACGGGAGCTGTGTGCGCAGGACCTACCGAGCTTGAATCGAGTCAAGGAACTCCTGGGATCGCCGAAGGACCTCGCGGTGCTCCCCTTGCTGCGCAGCACGCTCGCGGAAAAGGAGCGCGGCGAGCGTCGTTGAGTCGCTCCTACTCATCGAAGAGCAGGAACTCCTTCCAATCCCCCCGCATGCAATGGTTCGAGGCCATCGAGCTCGAGTACGCTCCGGCATTGATCAGTGCGAGGCAGTCCCCCTCCTCGAGTGATGGCAGCGGCACGTCTGTGGCCCAGACATCGAGCGCCTCGTTGATGTTGCCGACCACCGTCACCAACTCGAGCGGACCCCGACGCCAAAGGGCTGGGACCGGTTCGAAGGGGAGACCGTACATCGCGGGCTCGATCGCCACATTGAATCCGGCATCCACGGAAACGAAGCGCGTTCTGCGTTTCACCTCGTTCCCGCAAACACTCAGGGCCAAGATTCCCGCGTCCTTGACCAGGTAGTCCCCCGGCTCGATTTCCAGCGCCAATTCGGTGGAACCGAAGTGCTGGACGAGGAGCGAAGCCCAGCGGTGCAAGTCGAGCGGTTCGTCCGTCGCCTGGTGGGGTACCCCGAGTCCGCCTCCGAGATTGACCGAACGGGTGGTCGGGCAGCGGCGCACGAACCAGTTGGCCTCTTCGAGAATGCGGTCGAGTGCTTCCAGCTGCGGCGTCAGATATCCGCAGCCGCAATGAAAGTGAATCGTGTCGACGGTGAGGTTGTGACGGTCCGCCATCTCGAGAGCGTCATCGAACTGCTCGCGGTAGATTCCGAACTTAGTGGTTTGATCGCCGCTGTAGCTGAGTTTGTCGTTCGAAGTGCGGCCGATCCCAAGCCCCGGATTGACGCGGATTCCAATGCGAGAGCCGGGCGCGAGCGTCCCCCAACTTCGAATCGCCCCAATGGAATCCAGGTTGATGCGCAGGCCATCAATTCCCGCCAGGCGTCGCAAATCCCTCGGTGAGAGGCTGGTATTGGTGAAGGAAATCTCTTCCGCACGAAAACCGCAGGCGATGGCGTGCTCCACCTCGTTGGGGGAACACGCATCGATTCCGACCAGACCGGTCCCTTTGAGGAAGGTCAACAACGGGGCAAATCGATTCGCCTTCATCGCGTAGTGGATGCGGGAGCGTCCCTCTAGGCCGGCGTCTCGAAAGCACGAGTGCAGGCGCTCGGCGTTGGAGAGAACGCGCTTTGCGGAGTAGAAGAAGGTCGGACTCCCGAACTGTCGCACGAGATCAGCTACGGGACGGCCCGCGAAGACCAGCCGATCGCCATCGATGCGAAGGTCCTCCCTCGCCCACCATTGAGCAGCGTTCAACACGGTCACGCGACTTGGTCCTGGTGCGCAGACGTTTCGCTCAGGATGGGTTGAGACATGTTCGGTGCTTCTCGACGTCCAGTGATCCACCGGCGGCACTGCGGGGCGCCGCAACGACAGGGAAACTGCTTGTAGAGCATGTCCTCTGTCTCAGCGTAGTCCATGCGGAGGAACTGTTCCGGCTCGATCCAATCCGCAGCGTGAACAAGCCTTCGCGTCATATCGACGGTGACGTTGGGCGCGCACGAGTGGAGGAAGTACCCCACGAAGTAGAGGTCTTCGAGGTGAAGGTTCGAGTCGACTTGCAGGCTGTGCTGCGTGCGTTCGAGGACGAGCTCGCCGGTGAACTCAGCCACAAGGTCACCCGGGCGGAACTGCCTGAGCGACCGGACCCCCAGTCCCTGAAAGTCGTCGAGGCGGACGACTTCAAAGTCACTGGAGCGGGGAAAGAACTCGTGAGTTCCGTAGTGCTCTGGGTACATCCGTGCTCCTTCTCAGTCTGATTGGCATCGATCACTCGATGCGCTCCTCGAAACGTCCCAGGTGCTCCTGGAGCGCACCGCGGGGGGGAATGCCGTGGGGAGAAACTATCTCGATGTCGAGCTATGTATCTCCACGTTGACTCAATTTCAACCTTTACTTTCGAATCCGCTCAGGCCGCTCAAGCCAATTCCGAGGAGCCGGAAAAAGAAGGTGACTTTACCTTGACGCGAAGGTACATCCGTTCATGTGAAGGTATCGGACGTCGGGATGTCCACCTGAAGGGGTGCTTCGGGGGATTGTTGCCCGGCGGGCAATGGCGAGGTATTTGGAAGGGACGACAGACATGACACTTAGCGCGAAACACACCCGGCACTTTGAACGGCGACTGAACCAGCTTCGCGCTATTCTCGTGCATCGTGCCCAGCTTCATGACCAAGTGGCGACCGAGACATCCCTTTCCAGAGAGGATCAGAACGACGATCTCGCTTCGACCAGCTCATTGGAGGAGTTCGCCCTTGGGGTGTACGCTCGAGACTTCGAAGCGCTGAAGGAGATCGATGCGGCGATCGACAAGATCGAGTACGGGATTTTCGGCGAGTGCGAAATGTGCGGCCATGGGATCAGCCGCGCCCGCCTGGAGGCGATCCCCTACGTGCGTTATTGTATCGATTGCGCGACGGCGGCCGCAGATCCCCTCGCAGATCGCTCCCGCCGGGGGGAGGCATTCGAGACCTCCGCTTGGGCAAGAGTTCAAAGATCGAGAAAATCTCACAACGCGATGGATCGACTCACTGACCTTCGTTGAAAGATGGACCATGCACAGCGCAAAGAAGAAGCCGGCCGGTGATGTCGTACATGAGATGCTGGAGCAGTGGCGGGGTGAGCGCCCCGATCTCGATCTCACTGGCATGGCGGTTGTTCTCAGGGTTCTCATCCTGGCGCAAGATTTGGGTCGGCGCTTGAAGGAGACCCTGCAGCCTTTTGAATTGCAGCCGTGGGAGTTCGACGTTCTTTCAGCGCTGCGCCGAGTGGGGGAACCGTTTGAACTGACCCCAACAGAACTCTGTTCTTCGGCACATTTGACCTCTGGTGCGATGACGAATCGAATCGATCGTCTCGAGGAACGGAGCCTCGTCAGGCGAGAAGCGGACGAGGCGGATGGACGGAGCTGGCTCGTCGTCCTCACGCGGAAAGGACGCCTGCTCGTCGATCGAGCGATCGGGGCCAGGGTTCAGGATGCTGCCGAATCGGTCTCTGCTCTCAAGGCCAGCGAGCGGAGAGCGTTGGCTGATCTACTGGCCTCTGTTCTCGACGAGGCCGGTTCATGACGCGCTCGTGACGCCCCCTCGGATCACTGCCAGCCCTCCTTCGATCGGATCAGAGGAGCCCCAGCCGGACTCTGATGAACCGGAAAATTTCACTCGGAACGTCGATATCGTAGGCCATCTCGATTCCCTTGAACCCGGGTGAGGAGTTCGCTTCGCAGATCTTGAGACCGTCGGTATCGAACAGCAGGTCGATTCCCGCGATCTCGAGGCCGAGGAGGCGAGCGACTTCGGAAGCGAGCCACTCAGCCTCGGGGGTCAACTCGTATGGTTCTGCCCTCGCCCCGAGTGAAATGTTCGCCTTGAACGATCCATCGTTTGCTACCCGCCGAATCGCGCCGATCGCCCGTCCCCCGATGATGAACACCCGCAAGTCCTGGCCGTAGCTTGCTTCGATGAACTCCTGGAAGATGACGTTCGGTGAGTGCTTGAGAGCGCTGATCTCTTCCATCGTGGCGTTCAGACTTTCCCGATCGGGGCAGAGATACACTCCTTTTCCCTGGGATCCACTGATCGTCTTTGCGATGACTGGGAACCGTATCTGGGCCTCAACGACGTCGAGGTTGACCGGTGGCCGTCCTAGCATTGTTCGCGGTACAGGGAAGTTGCTCTGGGCGAGAATCTGCTGGCTGTAGAGCTTGTCCTTGACGATTTCGATAGCGTGGGACCCGTTGAATGAGGTGACGCCGAGTCGCTCGAGGTGGCGAATCACGGCCAGTGTGAAGTAGGTCGTTGCAGAGCCGGTGCGCGGGAGCACGAAATCGGGGAGTGACGTCGTCTTGCCTCGGAGCAGGATCCCCTTGCGATCTTCACGGGTGACGACCAGATCGATCTCTTCGGGGGAGACGACATCAAGCTCGACTCCGTTCTTCTCCGCCGACTCCAAGAAGCGGCGGCACCCGTGAGATCTCACGTCGTTCTTGTCGACAGGACGATGATAGATGATCCAGCCACGCATGCGTTCGACTCCTCTGATCCATCGGGCCAGCGCTCTTCTTGGGGCACGTACATTTCTCGTATCGACACGATACAGGAGTGCGTTGCCTGATGATCTTCGGATTGTCGTTTGATGGCTTGACCAACAGGCGGTCACAGACACCCCACAAGCCCTCATCCACAAAGGTCTTCCGCACGATCCACGCCGCCCCCCTTCGAACAGATTCAGTTCCGCCGCGGTGATACCAATCTCGACGGCGGGGTCGATGTGGGTGATCCTCTGACACTCCTCGGGATCATTCTCTTCAATGATCCCCAGAGCACCTGTCAGAGCGGATCCGATTCCAACGACGATGGCAACGTCGACCTCGCGGATCCGATCAACCTGCTGAACTCCTTGTTCCAGATGGGATCAGAGCCCCCCGCGCCGCTCGATTGCGGTTTCGACCCAACCCGCGATACAAGTTGCGAATCGAACGAGAATAACCGGCCTCTCCTCACACCTCAGTGGGTAGATCGTAGGTGAGAAACCTCGCCCACTCAACCTCGAGCTCGGGAGCTGCCGGGCCCCTCCGCACCGCCGCCCTCGGCATCGGCCCAAGCTCGCTTCGCGAGGGCAGGGCGCGACCGACGCCGAGGGCGACGGAGCTCCGGGGGACACCAGGAATTTGTGATGGAGAGAGATGTGAAAACGGCACGAGACCGTGCTTTCTTGTTGTTAACCACAACCACAAGATCGCGGAGGTCCCGTGCGCACCAAGACTCTACTTCGTCGACTTCTCGGCATCACTACTCTCTTTGTTCAGGGATTCGACTTCTCCTCTGGGGACCTCTTGGTCTTCGTGCGACCGAGGGCCAAGTTGCCTCGTTGCGGCGTTTGTCGGGCTCCCGCGCCGGGCTTCGACTCGGTCTCCTCTCGACGTTGGCGCCACCTCGGCCTCGGGCGCCCGCGAGTCTGGCTCGTCTACGCCCCTCGTCGCGTGAGCTGCCCGACCTGTGGAGTTCGCGTGGAGTCGGTTCCTTGGGCTGCACACAACAGCGGCTTCACTCACGATTTCGAGGGGCTCACTGCTTACCTCGCCCAGTCAACCGACAAGACTTCCGTTCAAAAGTTGATGGGGATCTCCTGGGCGACAGTGGGCCGGATCGTGGATCGGGTCGTCGGCTATCGACTCGATCCAGAGCGCCTCAACGGCCTGAAACGAATCGGAGTCGACGAGTTCAGTTACCGTCGACGACACAAGTACTTGACCGTTGTCGTGGATCACGACCGTCGACGCATCGTCTGGGCTGGGCCTGGTGCGAGAGCGACAACGCTCGCCTCCTTCTTCGAGGAACTCGGACCGAGGCGATGTGCTGAGATCGAAGCGGCGAAGATCGATATGTCCGCCGGTTATCACAAAGCGATTCGCGAGCATCTTCCCAATGCCCAGGTGGTCTTCGACCGCTTTCACGTGCAACGACTGGCCAGTGACGCCTTCGATGCGGTGCGACGTGAGGAGCTTCGAGAGTTGCGTGGCACGCCCGAGGGCAAGGACCTGTTCCGCAGCCGTTTCGTCGTGCTGAAGAACCCATGGAGCCTCAACGACGGAGAGAAGAAGAAGCTGCGGGAGATTGAGAAGTCGAACGCGCCGCTCTTCCGTGCATACTTGTTGAAAGAGACGCTGGCAAAGGCGCTCGAGTACAAACAAAGATGGCGGGCAGAGCGAGCATTGAGGGATTGGTTAGCTTGGGCGTCACGGTCGAAACTAAAACCGTTCGTGAAGACAGCGCGAACGATTCGGAAGCACCTTGACGGAGTGTTGGCGTACGTGGACGAGAGACTCACGAACGGGATCGTCGAAGAGATGAACACGCGTCTTCGGATGATCGCGCGACGCGCGTTCGGCTTCCACGGCCCGCAGCCGCTGATCGCGCTCATGTACCTGTGTCGTGGTGGAATCGAGCTGGATCCGCCTCTGCCGGGACCCACAGATGTGTGAGGAGAGGCAAAATTTTGACCTTCGTTGCCCTGCTCGGCTCCGGTTTGGTCGCCGGGATCTTCTTTGCGTCCTCCACCTTCGTGTTGCGCGCTCTCGGTCAACTCCCAGAAAAATCGGGAGTGCGTGCCATGCAAGCGATCAACATCACGGTCCTGAACCCTTGGTTCCTCGGGGCTTTCTTCGGAACGGGGGTCGTGTGTATCGCCTTGGTCATCGTCGCTCTCGGTCAGGCCATCGGTGTTCCGCTCATCCTGACGCTCGTGGGGAGTGGCCTCTACCTGATCGGCTGTCTGCTCGTGACCATCGCCTTCAACGTGCCGCTGAACAACCGATTGGCAGCTGTTGAAGCGCATGAGGAGGACGCTGCCGAGTTTTGGACTCATTATCTCGCTCGATGGACTCGTTGGAATCACGTGAGGACCGCCGCGCCACTCGCGGCCGCGGCTCTCTTCGCTCTCGCGTTGAGGTGGGGGTAGAGGCGGGTGCGGACACCCGTTCCGTGCTTCCAGGGACTACTCGAGCATCGCGAGGAATGCAGCCATTCCCCAAACGAATCCAGGGAAGAGCCTGCTGACGATGAAGAAGTTTACGACGCGCGTGAGCGTAAGATCACCGCGGTGCTCGGGACGTCCGACAAGCCTGATCTCGTCGAAGCGGGGGGGCATGCTGGGGACGAGCCCCACCCCGCTCTCCGCGTTCGGGGAGACGATAAGCTCGGGGCGCTGGCGCGCATCCAGCAGAAGCTCGACAAGGCTGGGGTCAGCGTCTTCGCCAGCCTCGAAGTTTGAGGGAGGCTGGTAGGATCGTCGGTTGCCAACATTGACTCACCCGGCTCTCGCATTCGCGGTGCTGGCGAGTGGCGGAAAGGGGTAGACTCAACCCTATGTCCCTGATCGACTTCGGCATCCTTGGCGCCGCGGCCGCGACTGCCGCGTGGCTGTTCTCACCCCAGGTGCGGAGGTCTGCCCGATGGCAGGCCACCGTCACACCGTTGGCATCGATCATCGGAAGCGGATTTCTCGTTGCGGCGCCTCTCGTCGCCGTGATCGTGGGAAATGCCGCCCCGGTGGCGATGATTGCGATCGTTCTGTTCGCCTACGGCATTGGTGGCATCATTCGATTCAATATCCGCCACGTCGAACCCCTCGTTGTCAACCACGTCATCCCCCCGCGCAGCATTTGGCTGGTCGAGAAGGTCTCGGGACTTGCTCTGTCCGCCGCCTACATCGTTTCGGTCACGTTTTATGTCCGGCTTCTCGCCTCGTTCCTTCTCTATGGAACCAGTCAAGACGTCGGCGCCTACGCAAAACTCCTCACCACTTCGATCCTTGTCTTCATCGGCTTCACCGGGTTCACCCGCGGACTGCACGCCCTCGAACGGCTCGAAGCGTTCTCTGTCACCGTGAAGCTGGCGATCATCGCCGCGGTCCTCCTCGGTCTCGGCATGTTCGACCTCGGTTCTGGAGGCGAAGTCTTCGCGAACACCATCCCGATCAAGGATCATGACCCCTTTCATCAGGTCCGCCTTCTCGCTGGATTGCTCCTCATCGTGCAGGGGTTCGAAACTTCGCGCTATCTCGGTGAGGGATACGACGTCGAGACTCGCATCAGCAGCATGCGCCAAGCGCAGTTCGTGTCGGGCGTCATCTACGTGGTTTTCGTTCTTCTCGCTCTCCCTCTCCTTGCTCATCTCAAAGGAACCGATCCCGATGAGACCGCCATCATCGAACTCACGCGCCAAGTTTCTCCCGTGCTTCCTGCAATGCTCGTCATCGCCGCAGTTATGAGCCAGTTCAGCGCCGCGGTCGCCGACACCGTGGGCGGCGGCGGTCTCATGGCGGAGAACACCGAGCAAAAACTCGACGTGCGTCGCAGCTATCTCGTCATCACTGCCGCTGCGATCGCTCTCGTTTGGTTCGCCGAAATTTTTGAGATCATCAGCATCGCCTCGCGCGCCTTCGCCTTCTACTACTTGCTGCAGGGTATCAATGCTTGGCTCGCCGCCGGAGAGTGCACGAGTGGCTGGCGCTGTTTCTTCGAGAGAATCCGATTTGGTGGTCTCATTCTGATCCTCGCCTTCGTCGTCGTTTTCGGGCACGCCGCTGAATAAGGAAGGGCGGGACAGTAGACTTTCTCCGGAGAGCCTCGCGGTCATGGGACCAAGGGACGGTCACAGACCCCCCTCAAGCCCCTAATCCACAAAGGTCTTCCGCACGATCCGCGAGGCACCCCCTCGAGCGGCTGCTCGCTACGATCCAAGGCGAAAAGTCATTCCTCGCGAGCCACGAGCGAGCGCGGCAAAGGTACATGAACGGAGAGCAATGCGTGCTCTTCCCGTCGGGCACTGGCTCTTCGCCGGACATCACCTTCCAGAGTGGATGGGGGAGCACCTCCAGCCCGTTGCTTTGTGGAACGGACGGTTGTGAGCTGGGCCGCCAAGCTGTGAAAGTACCCCGTACAGGATTCGAACCTGTGACCTGCCGCTTAGGAATCGCAAGGGCTTACGCGTCCCAGACCGTCAGGTCCCTTGCCTATAAGCACTTAGTATCGAATACTTCTACAGGAACCTTCGCCAACCGGCTAGTGCCACGGTTCGCACACGGTTCGGGCTTCCCACGCACACGGTTCGCGAGAGGAAGCTGCCATGCCACGACTCACCGACGCCAAGATACGAGACGCCAAGTTCAACGGGAAGCCGTACCAGCTTCGCGACTCCGCCCTCCCTGGCTTTTTCGTCCAAGTGAATCAGAAGTCCAAGTCCTTCAAGATCCAGGCTGATCTCTACACCGGGGAGCGGCCTCGACGAAGGCTCGTTCGGACTGTGCGGAGAACGCTCGGCCGGGTCGGGGAGATCATCCTCGACGACGCTCGGTCACAAGCCATGACCCTGCTTGCTGACATCAAGCGTGGGATCGATCCCAACGCCCCTTCTCAGCACGCCGAGGCCTGGACGGTCGCTCGGCTCTGGGACGAGTACGAAGCGGACATTACGAAGCGATAGTTGTCGCCCCGGTCGATCGACGGATTCCGCTACATGCTCACGAAGTACCTCGCGGACTGGGCGGAGCTCCCGATCACCGAGCTGAAACGGAGCACATGCCGAGCACGCCACGAGCAGCTCACCAAGGACCACGGGAAGTACCCCGCGAATCGGTCTATGGCGGCATTGCGGAGTGCCTACGACTTCGCACTCCGAGTGGTAGACGACCCGGATTCCCTGCCCGCCAACCCGACGGCAGCCGTGACGCGTCACAAGGAGAGAATCTCCGACAAGGTGATCTTGCCCGAGGATCTCCCCGGTTGGTTGGCAAAGGTTGTCGCGTTGAACAATCCGATTCGTCGCTGCATGCACCAGCTTGGGCTGTTCTCAGGTTTACGCCCGGGGACTCTGGTGAGCCTGAGGCGAGACTGAGTCGACCTGGAGAATCGCGCGATCCGGATACCTCGCATGAAGAGCGGCCGTAGCTTCGACCTGCCGTTGTCTGACACCATGATCGAGATCGTCGAGGAAGCACTTCGAGTCGGAGAGGCTCTCTTCGGACCCAACCCCTACTTATTCCCGTCGCGGTCGAATGACGGGAAGAAGGTGATCGCCACCGCCACGTGGCGCGAGAAGTCGCTGCCCTCAGAGACCGGCCACTTGCTCCGACGCACTCACCGCACTGTTGCCAAGATGGTGAGTGTCTCCGATTCCGAAGCTTGTCTACTTCTTGACCACAAGGTCACTCGAATGGAGAAGGCTTTGTCGGCGAGCCCTCGGCGCGCCTGGCCTCGTACGAGTCTATGAGCTCGCGGCGCGTTTTCCAGGTGCGAAGAAGCGCATCGTTCTCCTCGATGCACTCTGCGACCGCAGCCCAGCAGGGTCGCGTTCCGAAGGAGAGCAGAATCGGCGCGAACGGGGCACACTGATCGACCGACTTCGCGGCGACTTTTTCATAGAACTTGAGGACCGCGGCCTCGGCGGCAGCCGCCTCCTGTTCCAGCTTCGAGAGGCTCTCGCAAATCGCGAGACAGAACTCTCGTCCGCGGTCTCGTCTGCGCTGCGCGGCCAGGTAGTCTTCAAGGAGAGCGAGTTCAGCCGCGAGAACCGCGAGGTACGACCCCGACTCCGCCGCGCTCTCCGACTTTGGGTCGTTCTTGATGTCCCACCAGCGGAGAATCGTGGCAAAGCGTTGGTCCTCCGTCACTCTCAAGACCTTCTGTGCCTTGAGGAATGAACTGCGGCCACTGGTGAGGGCCGACTTTAGTTTCCTCAGCGCATCGTTCTGGTCCTCGCACTGTCCGAGTAATCAAGCGGCATGTACGCGAACGCCGGTATTGACGTCCTTCAGCGAGGCCGCGATCGCTCGCACGATCTCGGAGGCTTTGGCCTCCTCAGCTGACGCGCACGCAATACGGTTGAGGGCCCCGATTCGATCCTCTGAAGTCTCTGCCTTCGCAGCGTCACGTTTCCAGTCCTGAAACTGACCACCGGTCTGACCGATCAAGGGAAGAGTGAGGTGAAGTATGGCAGCAAAACAAATCAGCAACTTCATGCGTGGCACCCGATGTCCTCTCTTGGATGGAGGGTCCGGAGTGCTTCGTCGGCACCCCGATCAGTGTTGCGAGGGTAGGCGGTGGATCGCATGACGCCAACCAAGATTTTCAATTCGCCCCCCGGCGCGCGGCCGCAGTCGTCACAATTGCGCGAAGGGGGAGGCGATGTCCGCCCCAGCCGAGTCCAGCTACCTGTGCATCCGTCACCATGCTTCGCTGCCGCTTCCGGTCAGTACCTCGACAATGACTCACGCCGGTGCGCTTCGTCGCATCCTGACGCGCTCAATCCACCCAAACTCGAGAATGTGGTCCACGCGATCGACTCGGTCTTGGCTCGACGTCGAGATCGCTGAACTTCCTCCTTCCGGCGACCAGTCTCCGCGCGCGCGTTACCTCCTTGTCTCATGCTGCCGGTGCGTCCCCAACATCACCTCGAACCCGATCCAGAATGAGTGGGCGGAGTCCTCGAGGTGTTCGGCCTGGTCGTAGTTGTACTGGAATCGCACGCGCGAGAAGTGGCTCGCTTCCCACGCGATCAGCGGTGCGATGCGCTGACGATCGTCGCGGAATGGATCGGCGTCACGCCCCCCGACACTGCTGCCGCTCCCCGACACAAACTCATAGCGGAGACCCGCAGCCCAATTGGGGTGGAAACTCCAGAGGAGCTGCGAGTACATCCCCCAGTCCCCGAGATCTTCCCCCGGCAAGAGCGCGGCTTGGTCATCGACCTCATAGTCCCGCTGCATGACTTCGGTCTGCCAGGTGACCAAGGGGGCAGAGTCCTCACGTTGGGGGCGCCACTCGATCAGGAGATCTCCTCCGGCGACGATCGTTTGGCCATCTGCCCCACTCGCATTGGGACCGATGAGGCCGGAGATTCCAATCTTTCCCGAGACCTCGGGAGAAAGTGACCCAGCGTTCTGCCACCGCGTGAGGTAGACGAAGTCGCGCAGCGACCGCACTTCTCGATCCTCGAACCCCACCCCGCCGATCGGCCGCTCTCCAAAGAACTCATCGGAGGCGAGAAAGCTCGCCATAGATTCGCCGTTGGCGTTCTGCATGCCGACGTGAACCGCCGAGTACCAAGAAAGTGGCGTTTGCCATTCGAGGCGCACCCCCGGGCTCCGCATCCCATCGGGTCCGAAGAGCCGCGAGTTGATGATCGGCTGGTCCAGCCAATCCCAAGTGTGGGGGTGGCGGGGGTTCAGCAATCCGAACTCCGTGAACATCTGCCCGAGTTCGAGCTCGAGTCCGTGTTCTTCGAGATGGAAAGGGAGCTGCTGCGTCGTGAGAAAGGCCTCCTCGACTTCGAAGATCGATTCTCCCTCGATCGGGTCGACGAAGAAGATGAGGTGCGTCTCGGCCGAGAAGTACGGGTCGACAGCACCGGCGATGGAGAACTCGAGATTCTGCAGCGTGATCCCGCGCTTGCGCGGATCGTGGCCCCCTCCTTGGAGAGACTCGAGAGAGGCATCGCGCTCGGTCGAGGTGCCCAGGGCGAGAAGCAGATTGAGCGAGAGGTCGGTGAGCCGCAAGGTGACCGGTCCCGCTTCGTGCGAAGCGAGGTCATCGCTCTGCGCTTCGTGGGAGTGGTCCTGGTCCAGTTCGAGACCCCTGGATTGATCGACCAGTGACGTATCGAGCTGTGACGAATCGAGCAGTGGCCCAGCGAGCACTTGCGGGGCATCGGCTGGGCTCTCACTCGAGTGATCGTGATCTTGGGCAATCGCAGAGAGGGACGGGAGCGTCAAGACCGCGACGGTGAGCAGGCAACGAATTCGGGCAGAGAACTCGCCGCAGGGGCTGAGGGAGCTGTTCATGTTTTCTCCTCTGGGCGCACGGCGCTGCGGATCGACCTTCCGATCGAAAGGGCGCAGCGAAGGCGATGGTGGGGGATCGACCGGCCTTCGAAGGAAGGCCTATTCAGAATGCCACGATGTGCTTCTGGCCGCAGAAACTGCGGCGAGGCGCTATCCCCAGAGAGGTGGGGCGCGCGACGCTCGCGCGCTGAGATCGAGACGTCGGTGAAGAGAAACCGATGAGTGGCGAGTGGGGGCTGTGATTCCGCTCGCGGAGCACAACAGCGCCGATGGAGCGGGCCGTTCCCAAGTCCATGATCCCGCCAACGCTTGGCAGACCAGGCAGGTGCGATGGTCGTGATCCGGCGCATTTGCTGGGTCGCGGCTTGCGAGCTTTGCTCTGCTGGTAGCGGCAGAACAAGCGTGGGAAGGAGAGCGCGAATGGTGATATGCCCCGTCTCGCACATGCGCGTGAGCGTGCGAGTGAGAGTGAGAGTGAGAGTGAGAGGCGCGTGCGGTGGGGCCGGACGCGATGAACTCAGGAGAGTGGGTGTGCGCTAAGCCGTGCAGGATCGGGACGAGGAGGTTCGACCCGATCAGCAAGAGTGCGAACAGCTGGCAAAACAGAGGGCGCGCTTGCGGCGGTCTTCGATGGAGTTCGAGTGACTTGGACATTGCGGAGGGACTTTAGCAGAGCGTTCGCTGCTTCCGCAATCGATGATGGGCTCCTTCCAGGGTCGACTTGGGTTGCTGACGATCGCCCTGGGCGTCGCGCGGCTTCTACGCCGAGGCCGCCGAGTGTGTGCGATGTCTCGTTGCGAACGTGCAGGGGGCAGGGCGGGAGGGGCGTGGGGGGCAGAGTGGAGTTCAGAGTGGCGCCATCGAGACGGAGCGGCGCCGCCTTGGGCCTGATCTTGCTTGGTCAGTACTGAAGCACCGGGAAGAAGCGGAGGGCTTGGAGAAAGAGCAGATCACTCCTGAGAACTGAAGGCTCCACGCCTCGGGGAAGAATCGGCCTTGCTGGAGCAATTTCAGCGAAGGTTTCGAACTGGCGAGTGGTGACAGCACCTGTCTGTGGTCCCGGGGTGGTGGGATTGGCCGCTCGCTGAGTTCGTTCGGATCGGCTTCCTGTTGGCTACCGCGGTGCGGTGAGCCGCACCGCGGCCGATACCGGGAAATGGTCGCTCGGGTACTGGCCGTCCTTCGAGTCCGTATGGATCTTCGCGCTCGTGACGGAAGCGACGCCGCGAGCGAGCACCCAGTCGATGCGCGCGCCGTCCTTCTTCGGGCCCCGGTAACCGTGATAGGTCGCGTAGACTTCGGACTTCGATGTGGCTTCGGTCCAGGTGTCGATGACGTCGTGGTTCACGAGGGCTTGGTATGTGGCACTCGTCATCGCGGGAGCGTTGAAGTCCCCGGTGATGAGCACCGGCAGCTTCGGGTCGAGCTCGCCCACGAGTTGGGCCAGAAATTCCGCACTCTTCATTCTGGAGATTTCGCTCTCGTGGTCGAAGTGGGTGTTGACGACGATGAAGCGCGTCCCGTCGCGGCGATCTCGAAACTCGACCCACGTGACCATGCGCACGACGGAGTTGCCCCAACTCTTGGAGCCGACCACGCGGGGCGTGTTCGAGAGCCAGCGATGGTCGAACGCGATCGGCTCGAACCGTTCCGCGCGGTAGAAGATCGCCATGAATTCTCCGCGGCTTCCCCCTTCTCGACCCGTCCCGATCCAGTCGTACGCGGGAAGGTCCGCGTCGATGTCCCGCACCTGAGCGTACAGTCCCTCCTGAGTCCCGATGATGTCAGGCTGTTCGAAGCTCAAGAGCGCCTTCACGACGGGACGCCGCGCCTCCCACGAGTTGGGATTCGACGTGCTCGCGTAACGTAGGTTGAACGTCCAGATGTCGAGCTCAGCAGATCGTGCACTCCCGGGAACGAGGAGTCCCCACAGGAGACCCACCCAGAACCACTTCATTTGGCCTCCTGTCATCGCTTCACTTGGATGCTCGTGTCCACGCCATCACTTCAATGTCGAATCGTATTCCCCCAGATTCGCGAGGCACCACTGGCCTTGCGCCGACCACCCTCTCAGCGAGATCGGAACAGGGTGAGCGACGAAGCTCTGAGTCGCTCACGAACTCGACAACCCGGACCCAGAGTTCAGTCATACAAGAATCAGTCCGGACCTTCTGAGTAAGCTCCTCAATCAGGGCGAGGGCATCAGCGCGCGTTTGAACTTTTCCATCCTTGATCGACTCACGTATCTGAATGAGGACCTTACCGACCCATCCAGCTCGATTCCATCTCCTAGCGAGACACCAAAAATCTCAAGACTCTTTCCGCAATGGGTGATCCGCGCCGCGCGGGGGAAAGCTGCCTCCCTTGTCTCGAGCGCGCTTGCGAGACCGCTTGCCGGGAATCTTGCGGACGTTGGTGGACTTAAGACGTGCGCAACCACCGGGCTCTCACTGTGCCGTTGGGAAGTCGCAAAGCCCCTCATGCGAAGACCTTCGGGGGCCCCTGTGACTGTCTCAGCCCTTCTTCTTCCCGTGCGGTCCTCGCCCAAACGATTACGCAATCGGGAGTGACGGTCGGTATCATGACGGCGGACGCCGAATTGACGGTGGGCGCGGTCAGGTTAACCGACGCGATCGATCCGATACTTGCCGGACTCGAAACCAAAGTGAGCGACGCGGTCGCTGCCTTGATCCTGACGACGCCGCTATTGTCTGCGACTAACGTTCTCCCTACGCCGACCGAGCATTGGAGCCGATCATGCGACGTGTCCTGATCTTGTCCATCGCCACGCTTCTCACCGGATTCACTCCCGCGCTGACCGCGGGTCTGATCGACCAACCCTTTCTTCGCGGGGACGTGAATCAAGACGGTGACCTGGACCTCGCGGACCCGATCGCGACGCTCAATTTCCTCTTCTTGCCCGGATCTGCACCGCTCCCCTGCGATGACGCCGCGGACGCGAACGATGACGGGACGATCGACTGCGCCGACACCATCTTCACGTTGATCTTCCTCTTCCTCGACAGCACCAACCCCATCCCGCCGCCGTACGGCGAACTCGGAGAAGATCCGACCTTCGACCTCATCGGCTGTGGCACGGTGACGTGCGTGGACGAGACGGTCGTGGCGGCGGGTCTTTCGATCATCACGGGAACCGTGCCGCTCCCCGGCGTGATTCCGGCGCAGATGTTCGAGCAATCGGGGGTCACCATCGAGACCTCTGCGGCGGATGCCGAACTGTCCGTGGATGCGGTCACGTACGACGCCGCGACTCACACCTTCACGGTCACCGGCAGCGCCGGTGCGCCGGTGGTCCCCGTGACGATCACCGCATTCACGATCAACGTGAGCTGCAATGTCGCGATCACGGTCGACTGGTCCCTCACAGGGTCTTTCGACACGATCTCGGTCGCGCCGGGGGCGTCAGAGATCATCGGGGTCACCCCGGGATCGGTCGTCCCGGCGGTGACCAACCCGGTCGCCGACTTCTCCCGCTGTCCCGGTCTCGGATTGATCTCCGGAATTCTCAACGGGATCTTCGCAACGATCATCGAGGACGCCCTCGCCCCGATCCTGCCCACCATCGAGGGGCCTGTCTCGGATGCGCTCGACGCCTTGATCGGCACGGTTCCGCTGATCGTCTGTGATGCGAGCGAGGGCTAGTGACCTGGGTCAGAGGGTGGAGTCAAGGGTGACACGGTCACAGAGACTCCGGACCTCCCCACAGCCGCAGCACTTCCGTGCTCCGCTGCTTTCTCGGATCCGTTCCCGAGCCCCCCCGAACGCCCCCTCACCCCGACGTTCCATGAAGCCACGAAGTAACCCCTCCGCGCAGCGTCCACGTACGTCCCGCACCGAACCTGACCCGCAAGAGCCCTCAGCTTTAGGTTGAAGTACCCCGTACAGGATTCGAACCTGTGACCTGCCGCTTAGGAAGCGGCTGCTCTATCCAGCTGAGCTAACGGGGCACCGACGCTATTGTCATCACTTCAATGAGTCCGCGGCACGCACCGAGGCCATGCGCGCGAGCGAGAGTTCTGGGTGGGATCGGAATCGATCTTGGAGCCCGAGAGCATGACCGATCCGCGATTCTGGAGCAAGCTCACCGAGTTTGCTCGAAGACCTTGATCACTCTCTCCTGCTCGAACACCACACTAGGAGGCTGTCGGAGAACTCATTCCGACCGACGATTTGAGCTTCCGGCACCCTGCACCCTCGGCAGAACTCGACGTACAAAGCAGTATGACTGCGCTCTGCCGAGGGCACAGGCCACCGAAATCTACAACCCTCGGTTCGAAAGCAGTTCTCCGACAGCCTCCTAGGCCTAGAATAAGCAACTGATCACGGCTACGGCTTGCCGATTCGCCGCAAGACCTGCAGGCTCGGGTGAAGTGCTGTGGTTTCAAGTTTACGTCGTCACTTCACCCGAGACTGCTAGGGGCAGAGCGCCGCACATCGGAGATCATCGGCGGTCGGATCGACACCGCACGTCGAGGATCCCGGCTCCGGCAACGGCGGCCCGCTCCCGCCGAAAAGGGTGTTGAGGACCGCGATCGGATCGCCGATGTCGAGGGCGCCGTCGTCGTTCGCGTCCGCCGCATCGGCGCAGGGCGAGGCAGGGCCGTTCCCGAACAATTCGGTGAGGAGGGACACGGCATCCGCGATGTTCGTCGTTCCGTCGTCGTTCGCATCACCACGCCTGAACTGTGGGTCAGGGATCGAAGTGAGCACACCGTTCTCGATGTGGGGCACGAAGCCATCGACCCCGCTAAAGGTCGACACAGCGAGGGAAATGTACGTCTCTGGCGTCGCGAGTCCTTCGCAGATTGTGAGGGAGAGATCGCCGCTGGCTGCGGTTTCGTACGTGGCGACAAAGAGCTCTTGATCGACTCCCATGATGAACTCGATCCCTGTGACGCTGGAAATCGCCATCCCGGTCCAACCGTCGGCAAACTGCTGAATCAGGAATACATCGGGGAGCTCAGAAAACGCGGAACCGAACCCGACGCTGACGAGGGTCGCGAGGCCGGCATCGTGGCAGACTCCGAGGGCGATCCCCTGAGTGGGCTCATTGAATAGGTTGTCGTATCGCACGGAGACCTCGATCTGCGTGCCCACGATTCCCTCCGCCGATTCGATCCGCAGTGAGTGATCGGGTGAGGCGGGGAGGCCCGTCACCAGAGCGCAGGTAGAGTAGGCATGGCAGTCGAGCACGTCGAAGTCGGTCGGGTCGAGCCCACAGCCAAAGGTCCCCGGTAAGGGGAGCTCGGGCACGTCCCCGATGAGGAAGTTCACCAGGTGGACACCATCGAGGATGTTCTTGAGGCCGTCGTCGTTCACATCACCGGCATCGGAACAGGGGAAGATGGCGAACGGGTTGATCGCCAGCAAGACGTCCGCCATCGTCCCCACTTGCCCATCGCCATCGAGGTCGCCACGTCGAAACGGGACCTGCGCATCAAGCTTTTCCGGTGCGAGCAGGACTGCACCGATGCCGATGCTGAGACCGATCCCCAGGAGCCAGCGCTTCTCTTCGAGACCTAGATGTGATCCGGTACGAGGCTGGGATCCGTGACGAGACATCGAGACTCCCTTCGTCAGGGGTGGCCCCGAGCGAGGCCACTCGCGATTGTTGATCGAATTAGGTGCCAGAGCGATCACGGTTCAGTCGCGCTCTCACCGGCTGACCACCACAGAATTGAGGAGAAGATGTCGATCGTGGAACGAAAACGCATGGGGGTCTGGATCGCCCTTCTCCTCCTGTCCGTGACGAACTCACTCTCCGCGCAGGTTCACCATCACAAAGACGGGCGTCCCTGGAACGACCGCGCCGACGGTGGGCCTGACGCAGTCGTGCCGGGGTGGTTCTACAACCTCGGGATCACCGGGTTACGAGTCGAGCTGCTTGCCGACCAACCGACCGTTCTTGCGGTCCGGTACGTGTTCGAAGCGAGTCCCGCGCACGGCAAGGTAGAGGTGGGGGATTGGATCGTCGGGGCGGGGGGCCGACTGTTCGTGACCCCGCACCGAAACGGCTACGGGATGGACAAGTTTGGAGCGGCGGGCCCCGTTCTCGACTTCGCCGTCGCCCTTGAAGCGTGCCAGGGCAAGAACAAGAAAACCAATCGCGGCAAGCTGCGCCTCGACTTGGTCCGCGACGAGAAGAAGCTCGATGTCATTCTCGACGTCGGCACGAAGTACGGACAGTACGCAAAGGGCTTTCCGAAGAGCTGCGCGAAGTCTGATCTCATCTACTCCGAGCTGCTCGAGTACCTCGCGCGCCACCAGCAAGAGGACGGTTCTTGGGGCAGCCCACCACACGACACCTTCGCCCCGCTCGCGCTTCTGGCGAGCGGCGATGCGCGTTATCTCCCCTTGGTCGAGAAGAACGTGCGCATGCATGCGCGCACCACCAAAGCCAAGGACTCCTCATGGCTCATCAACTGGCGCTACATGGCCGCCGCGATCGTGATGAGCGAGTACTACCTCGCCACCGGCGAAGATTGGCTGCTCCCCGAGCTCCAAGAGGTCTACGACTTTCTGATCTCGAGCCAGTTCATCGATGCCTCGCAGGTCGCTCCGAAGACGAAGGAGGATCGCCCCGAAGACTTGCCGAAGGACGCATTAGATTCCCACGGCGGTTGGGGGCACAACCCGGGCTTCGAGGGGTATGGGCCGATCAGCATGTTGACGGGGCAGGGCGCACTCGCGTTTTCGCTCTTGAGTCACTGTGGGATCGCGGTCGATCGCGAGCGCCACGACTTCGCCTACCACTTCCTCGACCGCGGAACCGGACCGAACGGATATGTCTGGTACGAGGATCAAGTGGCGGGGGCGCGCGACTGGGCCGACATGGGCCGCACCGGAGCCGCCGGCGTCGCGAACTTCCTCAGCCCCTACGCCGACGAGAAGTATGCGAAGCGCGCGCGCGACCATGCGAAGTTGATCGGGGAGCACCCCGAAAGCTTCCCCGACACCCACGGCTCGCCAGTGATGGGAATGGGCTACGCGGCGCTTGCAGCCGCTGTCGAACCGGCTGCGTTTCGTCGATTGATGGACCTGAACCGTTGGTGGTTCATCCTCGCGCAGTGCTCCGACGGCAGCTTCTACTACCAACCGAACCGCGACAACGCGGGCTACGGTCGTGACTCGAGAATTTCGGCGACCGCGGTGACAGCGCTGATCTATTCGATCCCGAAGAGAAACCTCGCGATCACCGGGAAGAAGATCGAGAAGCGGACCCAGGCCTCCGAGGCTCGTTGAGTCTCGCCGGCGATTCTCAAGCGGGCTGCGACGCCCTCGCCGGAGCGCGGGGGGTGCGCGGCCGATCGAAGCGGTGGCGAAGCCCCAAGATCGGTTTCTCGATGCACCAGTAGCTCACGGTCGGGACGAGGAACACGAGCGCGAGGGCGAGCGCCCACCTCGTGGTGGTGATGCCGGTTCCGATCCAGTTCGCGTACTCCAGGCCGAGCACGTGCATGATCACGATGTGATAGAGGTAGATACCGTACGAGATCGCTCCGACCCCTCGGATCCACCTGCCCGAGAAGACGGTTCTCAGCGCATCCGCGAGCCTCCCCTCGACCCCGATGACGATCGCCAAGAAGCAGGTGGAAGCGGCGGCAAATCCGAAGTACTGGATCGTGCGGAGCTGAGCGGGCGTGAGCAGTTCGCGCTTCGCCAAACGCTGGTTGATGAACAGGGCCAGAGCTGCGACGAAGAATCCGACGACGAGCCAGCTGCCACGCCAGTTTCGGATCTCCCCTTCACGGACGGCGAGCCCCGCTCCCAGAGAGAGAGAGAGCATGCGCACCGGCATCTGTGCGATCGCGGGGCGACCGAAGCCGTATTCGATGAGGATGAACGTGACGATCGCGACCACGGGCAAGATCCACACCAGGGTACTGCGGATCCTTGCCAGCGCGAGGCCGCCGAGGAGGAACGGCCAGATCAGATAGAACTGCTCCTCGACCGCGAGGCTCCAAGTGTGCGAGAGAGGACCGGTGCCTCTGAAGTCCCGTAAGAGCGCGGCGATGTTCGTGACGTAGAAGGTCGCGGGGATGAGGTCGAGACACGCGGCCCCGAACCAGATCGCGCAGAACGCGACGGTCAGGTAGTAGATCGGGAAGATGCGGAGCGTTCTCCGGAGAAAGAAGCGGCCGATGCGAACCTTGCCGGCACGTCTCTCGGCGAGAAGGATGCGGGTGATGAGGAATCCGCTGAGGACGAAGAAGAGGTCGACCCCGAAGTATCCAACCTGGGCGTATGAGGCGAATTCGGAGAGGGTCCGGGTGACGATCGATCCTTGAATGTAGGGGAAGTGGCACCAGAGAACGAGGAGCGCCGCGAGGCCACGGACGCCGTCGAGGGCCGGAAGATGGGTGGGGCGTACCGCGTGGGTGTTCAGTTCTGCCACAGACCCAGTCCTTTCAGCTCCTTTCTTTAGATCGTCCAAAGAGTGGCGGGGCTGAATGCGGAATCGGCGACTCGTGACGGCACCGACCGATAATGGCGAGTGCTCGCCGGGGACGCATGGCTCCCCAAGGGTCGAGCACGCGAGACTTGGCCCTCACTCGATCCCGAAGTAGCATCGAGCCCTCGGTCACGGCTCTCCCGCAGGAACGAGGTCCACTATCCAGAACAGCCATCGTCCGTTCAGTCAGCGCCGATTTGCACTCGCCCTCCCAGGGATGGCGACCCTGCTCCTTCTGCTGGCTCCATCGGCCGCCGCCCAGTGCACTCCCTCGTGGGACGTCGCTCTCGGAAATCCGGGCGCGAACGGCGACGTGTTCGCGACCGCGGTCTACGACTACGGGGCCGGGCCGGCCCTCTACGTCGGAGGCTCCTTCACCTCGATCGGCGGAGTCTCGACCCCGTCTCGCCTCGCGCGTTTCGACGGCACCTCGTGGAGCGCGGTCGGCACCGGAGTGTTCGCCAATGGCTCGGTCCGGGCGCTGACGGTTCACAACGACGGCTTCGGGCCGCGACTCTTTGTCGGCGGGCAATTCGGCGGCGTCGGCGGGTCCGTTGTCGCTCGGGTGGCGGCATACAACGGGACCAGCTGGTCCGATCTCGGAGGGGGAATGGAAGGGGCGGGCGTGTTCTCGTTCGCCGCCTTCGATGCGGGGACGGGACCGCGACTGTACGCCGCTGGATCCTTCCAGACCGCCGGCGGCAACTTCGCCGAGGGTCTCGCGGCGTGGAACGGGTCGACCTGGCTCTCGGCGGGAAACGGCAATGTCGGCGGTGAACTGTTCGCCCTCCACACTCACGATCTCGGCGACGGCAACGGCCCTTCCCTCTACATCGGGGGCTTCTTCAACACCATCGGATCGGTCGGCGCTTCTCACATCGCGCGCTTCGACGGGACGAACTTCTTCCCTCTCGGCCTCGGTGTGAACAACACGGTCTGGACAATTTCCAACTTCGAGTCCAGTCTGATCGTCGGGGGCGACTTCACCGCCGCGGACATCGAGTCTGCTCTTCACATCGCCCGTTGGGACACCTTCGGTTGGTCCGCGATCGCGGGCAGTGGGAGCGGAGCCGACGCGACCGTGTTCAGTCTGGCGAGCTCGGTAACGATCGACGGCGTCCCGCGCCTGGCTTTCGGCGGCTCGTTCACGTCGGTGGGCGGGATGGCGGCCTCCCACATCGCGACCTGGGATGGCATCGGATTCTCTACACTCGGCGCGGGGACCGATGCCGATGTGCGGACACTGACGTTTCTTCCTGCCCCGGCAGGTGGCTTGGATGCCGGGCTCTACACCGGAGGGTCGTTCGCAGCGGCGGGAGGAGCGGCAGCGGCGCGGTTGGCTCTTTATGACAACTGTCCACCGGTGGGTGGCGCGTTGTTCGAGCGCGGCGACGCGAACTCCGATGGCGGGGTGAACATCGCGGATGCGATCTTCCAACTGAACGCCCTCTTCACGACGGGGCTCTTCATCCCTTGTGACGAGGCACTCGACGGGAACAACGACGGCAGCATCAACATCGCCGATGCGATCTTCTTGTTGGGATCGTTGTTCGTTCCGAGTGCCCCGCCGCTTCCGCCGCCGACCGGAAGCTGCGGAGCCGATACCGATGCCGATGCAGTCACGTGCGACGCTTCGAATCCGGCTTGCTGAGCGGGATAGAAGCGAGCTGACCCGAGGAGAACCATGTCCGACGAGCCACCTTCCGCAGATGCTTCTTCCGGCGTCGAGGAGCGTTTCAACGACCCGCAGGCGCCTCTCGTCGTCCGGGGGTTCGATCCGGATCCCATCGCTCAATTCCGGCAGTGGTTCGACGTCGCGCGGGAGGCCGATCTCGTTGAGCCCGCGGCGATGGCGCTCGGGACCGTCGATGCACAGGGGCACCCGCAAGTGCGCATGGTGCTGTTGCGCGAGGTCCGCCCGACGGGGTTCGTCTTCTTCACCAACTACGAGTCGGCGAAGGGGACAGAGCTTCGCGCGCATCCCCACGCCGCTCTCAGCTTCCACTGGGATCGCCTCGAGCGGCAGGTGCGCATCGTCGGCGTGGCCACTCCGATCTCGCCCGAGGAGAGTGATCGCTACTTTGAATCACGTCCACGCGCCAGTCAGATCGCCGCCATCGCGAGCCCGCAATCTCAGGTCATCTCTACCCGGGCGACCCTCGATCACCTCTATGCAGATGCGGCCGCGATCGCCGGGGAGAGTGCGCCGATCCCTCGCCCTTCATCGTGGGGGGGCTTCTTGGTGCGGCCCCACACCATGGAGTTCTGGCAGGGGCGTCGGCATCGATTACACGACCGAGTGCGCTACCGGGCTGGAGATCAGGAGTGGCGGATCGAGCGGCTCGCGCCTTGAAAAAGTAGGGTGCGTTATCCGATCCCGAGAGTACGCCCTTCCCTGTCGCGCATCGCGCCGCAACCGATCATGAACGTATCGATGACCGCCCAAATGCCGAGTCCTCCCAGAGTGAATAGCTTGAGGAGGCCGAGACCGACGTACCCGAGGTAGAAGCGATCGATGGCGAACACTCCGAGAAAGTACGACAAGATGAACGCGACCGACTGCGGCTTGTCGGATGGACCGTAGGGAGACTCTGAGACCTGCAAGGTCTGGCCGTCCCCATCCCGAGCGACACCCATGCCGATCAGGAGCAGGTCGATGAGGTACCAAACGCCGAAGCCACCGAGAGTGAGGAGTTTGAGAACTCCGAGGAGCGGCTGTCCCAGGTAGAAGCGATCGATACCGAAAATGCCGAGGAAATATGAAAGCAGAAACGCGGCGGCTTGTGACTTAGTCCCTGGTGGGTGCATCAGAACGAGCCCCTTCTCTCTGTCGAACCATCGGTGTCGCTCTATCGTCACGGACCCGGCGTCTGCGTCAACCCTCACTCGGATCGACGGGGTCATTCTTCAGTTTCGCATTATGCCGATCCTGTGAGAGCTTCTGCAGGAAGAACATCAGCATGAGCATCGGCGCGAGCCCCATCATGGCGTAGGGCACCTCGGCTGAGACGGGTCCACCCTTCGGCAGTTGGTCGAGCTTCACACTGCTCCGCGTGAGCACGACCACCACCGCGTTCACGATCGCGGTGGCGCCCACCAGAACCTGAATCCCGGTGTAGGCAGAGAGGGTGCTGCGCTTGCTCCAAAGAAACACTCCGAGCGCATTGATTCCGACGCAGGAGATCACCGCGACAGTTCCGACGAGCAGATCGGTCCTGCCGACCAAGATCCCAAACGGGAGCAGCCAGCAGCTCACGCCGAATTGCGCGCCGATCCAACCCCCGCGGTTCCAGTGGAAGCGCGAAGAAGTGATGGGCCCGGCGGGATCCATCGGGTCGGCGGTGTCCGCGCTGGGGGAATCGTGGGTCTCTTCTGGAGACTGATCGCTCGGAGATTCTGTCACTGGTTCGCCTCGCTCTTCGCTCGGGCGTACAGGCGGCGGGCGACCGCGATCTGGCCTGCGTGCCAGGTATCGTGACGCGTGGTCGCGACGATGAACTCGGTCAGACTCTTTTCCGCCGAGACGGGGCGCTCGAGGTCATCGTCCTCGAGGCTTGCAATCTGGTTGACCTCATCCTTCAGAATCGACTCGAGTCGCGCGCGCTCCTCGGCGTAGGTCGCCTCCGGTTCGAGCAGGTCGTTCTCACGGGGAGGAGACCCCGGGTCGAGGATGTTGGCGAGCCTCGAGATGTAGTACAGCTTGCACCCTGCGAGGTGATTCACGTGCCAGTGAATGCTGCCCGGCTTCGGGGCGCCGTCTCTTCGCTCGACGTCATCGTAGGCGGGCGCGCTCCAGGCTGCCTCGTTCTCCTCGACCCCGGCGAGCACGCCGACGAGCGCTTCCCACGTATGGTCCCACGCATGCTCGAGCGCCATGAGCAGTGTTTCGACGACTGCGCGCGACATCAGAAGCCTCCCGACGATTTCATCGCACTCTCTAGCATCAATAGATTCGCTACGCTTTGCGCCGGGAGCGAGAGCCCGAGCGTCCAGGTGTTCCGTTCGACGCTGCCCCAACCGTAGAGGGTTGTGGGGCCCACCGACTGCAAGGCGGAAAGATCTCGATCTTGTCTCTGACCCGTGGTGGCCGCTTGCATTTGACCGACCGACCGCAGGAACGCAGTGATGTCGACCTGGCCCGCCATCGCCATCGGAGCGCGATTCACTCGCGCGATGGCGAGTTGCATCTCATCGTCGAGGATGGAGGGAGATTGATGCATAGTCTCGATCGCTGCGTCCACCGCCGCCCGATCGCGGCCCATGAAGAATGCGAAGATTCCATCGTGGGCGGCGAGGCTCATCCGGAGGCCTTCGTCTCCATACACGGCGCGCATCATGCGCTCGGCCTCTTCGGTGCTGGCCCCCGGCATGCCCTCGGCTCCGAGGAGCTTTTCGAAGTCGTACTCGGTGGTGAAGTCATAGACCTTGGCCTTTCCGCTCTCCCGCACGGTGGGCTCAGAGAGATCGACTCCCTCCCCTTGGACCGGGCTCTCTGAAAGTAGCGCCAGGTACTCCTCGAGGAACTTCTTCTCCTTCGAAACGGTGCCGTAGGTCGCGACCTCCATGCCGCCAGGACCGAAGCCCCCGGACATCGAAAAGGCGCCATCGAGGCGTTCGATGACCGGCATGAACTCGTCCATCCACATGCGGAGCTTCACCGAGAGAGCGGGGGGATACATGCTCAGCGCTGCTCCCCAAAGCGGTCGCGTGAGGTTGAAGCCCTCGGCCGCGTCACCGCCGAGCACGACAGCAAATGGAGCCTTCGGATCGACGGTCCCCGCGATCTCCCACAGGTCTTCGCCCTTCTTGGTAGACGTTCGCGCGAGCGGGCTTCCGTCGCGAACGGTGAGGGCGGCGTGAAGCTCGTAGCCGCCGCTCGAGTGGACGAGTCCGGCAGCGAAGGTGTTTGCCGAGTCGAGGAACTTGCGAATCGGCGTGACATACGCTGCCGCGAGTTCCTGCCCCATCTCAGGATTGATGCCGGGGGCTCCTCCGATCATTCCGCTCTCGAGTCCGGCAAGCCCCATCTCGATCAACGGGCGGGTCGCAAGGACCAGCGCGGCGAGATCGCAGTGAACCGAGTAGAGGCCGGCGGGGAAAGTGACTGGCTCGATGCCGCGGGGGACGTTGTTGGGGAGGTCGCTGAGGAGGATGTAGCCCGGGGCTGCGATCGCGGGGGCCATCATTTTCATATCTGGAGTGGCTGCGACCAAGTCCTCTGCATTCTCGACCGGCACGAGAATCGTCGAGACCGGCCGCGGCATGCCCCCTTGCTGGATCGAGAACGCGATCACGTAGGGGCGTGTCTCGATGACGAGACCCGCATTGAGTAGGTAGTCGGCATAGGGGTGTTCTCTGATCGGCTCGTGCGGATCAAACTTGCTCTCGCCGGTCGCGGTCATCAAGGGAGCGAGCTGCGTGCGCGCATCGCGCGCGGATGGGACGTACAGAATTGCGCAGCAATCCTTCGGCAGGAGTGCGGCGATCTCTGCGGGAAGAGTCACCATTGCCGGGGCCTCGGCGACGGGCGCCTTGAATTTCGAACTCGACTTCGAGCCAGATCTCTTTTCGTCCCCGCAACTGGGGAGGAGAAGGAGAGAACTCGAGAGCGCGAGGACGAGCCAGATGGGGATTCGCATGAGTCGGACCCTTCGACGGAGTGGGAGTGCCCCGGCGGTAGGCGCACAGGTGAGCGATCGGCGCCTATCGTCTGCGAAACTTGACTGGGACGCAACTTGACTGGGATGCAACTTGACGGGGGACGCGAGTTGGCACGCCCGTCGTTGCAAGCGCGACCGAAGAGCAGGTAGAGTCCAGCTTCACTCTCCCACTCAGAAGGACGGCCGCCATGCTCGCTCGCTCCTCGACGCAAATCTGCGCTCTCGCCACTCTTCTCTTGCTCGCGTCGACGCTGTCCCTTCCCGCGGATGAGCCAGGAGACGCCCCGCCCCTTGGCAAAGCGCGCCTCCCCTGGTCCGCCTCTGCACTGCGCGCATTTGATGCGCTCGCCATCCCGGTCGGGCTCACCAAGGAGATCTTCGCCGCCGAGCCTCTCGTCACCGACCCGGTCGCGTTCTGTTTCGACGGCAAGGGGCGCGTCTATGTTGCCGAGACGTTCCGGCAAGAGCGCGGCGTCGAAGACAACCGATCCTCGAGTTACTGGCTCCTCGATGACCTCTCGCTGCAAACGATCGACGATCGTCTCGCCATGTACGAGAAGTGGCAGGACCGACGGGTCGGTGGGATGGAGTACTACCGCGAGTTTGAAGATCGTATCCGTCGTGTCGCGGATACCGACGGCGACGGTGTCGCCGATACCGTGACCATCTTCTCAGACAACTATCGCGCTCCGCTCGACGGCACCGGCTCTGGGGTGCTCTTCGATCGCGGCGATCTCTTCTACACCAACATTCCGAGCCTCTATCTCCTGCGCGACACCGATGACGACGGTCGTGCCGATTCGAAAGAAGTGATGTCGACCGGGTACGGCATCCGGACCGCACTCCGTGGCCACGACATGCATGGGCTCGTCATCGGCCCGGATCGACGGCTGTACTGGTCGATCGGCGATCGCGGATTCCATGTCGAACCCGCCTATGGGGAGGTGCTCGACTCCCCGAACGCCGGGGCGGTGCTGCGCTGTGAGCTCGACGGATCGAACCTCGAAGTGGTCCACCATGGCCTGCGCAATCCCCAAGAGCTCGCCTTTGATGACGACGGCAATCTGTTCTCTGTCGACAACAATTCCGACGGCGGCGACCGCGCGCGCCTGGTGCACATCATCGAAGGGGGAGAGAGCGGCTGGCAGATGGAGTATCAGACCCTCGAGGGGTCGAACCGTCGCGGGCCGTGGATCCAAGAGGGAATCTGGTGGACAGAGCACGATGCCCAACCGGCCTGGGTCGTGCCGCCGATTGCGCACATCACCAGCGGACCCTCCGGCTTGACGCACTACCCCGGCCAAGGGCTTCCGCCGCGCTACCAGAACCACTTCTTCGTCTGTGACTTCACCGGCGGTGCCGCGAGTTCTTCGGTGCGCAGCTTCGCGGTGACGGAGGTCGGCGGCGGCTTCGCCATGGTTGACGAACACAAATTCATCGACCACGTTCTCTGCACCGATGTGGAGTTCGGCTACGACGGTCGGGTGTATGTGGCCGATTGGGGCGCGGGGTGGGTGCAGAACGGGGAGGGGCGGCTGTACGCGATCTCTGACCCGAATTGGATCGACACTGAGGCGGCGTTGCGCGTCGCCGAGCTGTTTCGCGGTGGATTCGAACGGCCGGCCATCGAGCTTGCGATGCTGCTCCGTCATCGCGATCGCCGGGTTCGCTTCGAAGCGCAGTGGGAGCTCGCGACGCGGGGTGCGTCGGGCGAGGGACTCTTCTGCGCCTACGCCCGAGAGCACGGTGACCCCCTTCCGCGTCTGCATGGGTTGTGGGGACTGGGGCAGCTCGGTCGTTCGGGGAAACTCACCCAGAAGGGGCGCGATACGGTCCAATCGTTGATCTCAGACGACGATCCTCGCGTACGGGCGGTGGCGTGCCAGGTGGCAGGAGAAATCCGTGATCCCGCGACGATTCCCGACCTGACCGCACGTCTCGGCGACCAGAGCGGCCGAGTCATCGCCCGGGCGATCGAAGCGCTCGGGAAGGTGGGGGGGACCCACGCGACCGGGCCGCTGCTCGAGTGCGCTCGCGCGATCGGGGATCAGCCCGGGGCGATGGATCCTACGCTTCGCCAGTTGATCGCGATCGCCTTGGCACGAGTTGCCTCCCCACAGTTGTTGGTGAATGCCGCTGACGATCCGCATCCCTCGGCCCGGATGGTGTGCCTGCTCGCTCTGCGCCGTCTCGGGGATGCGAGGATCGCTCGCTACCTCGACGATGCCGATCCGCGCATCGTCACCGAGTGCGCCCGCGCGATCTACGACGTTCCGATCGTGGCCGCACGCCCCGCTCTCGCGGGGCTCGCGAGGAAGCTCGGCACAGGTCAGTCCCTCTCGGATGCGCGGTCGGAGACCGCCGTTACATTTACCCGCGAGATCTACCCACTCTCTCCCACGATCGTCCCCACGTCGGCCGATCCGCGCGATGACGCTCTCTTTCGTGGTGAGCCCGCGGATCGTACACCGCTCACCCGTGCCGACACCGGCTCTGAGATCGGCGACCGTTACGCCTGTCGTCTCACCGGCACCGTTCTCGTGCCCGCCGACGGCGACTACCGTTTCGCACTGGCGAGCGATGACCAATCGGTGCTGTTCTTCTCGGTGCGCGGGGTCGAAGCAAAACGACGGGAGATCGCGAAGATCGATGGTTGGGTCGGACGCGATGTGTTCGAGGGGAAGCCAGGCCAGGTCTCCGCGGTGATCCCCCTGCGCGCCGGAATGGAGATCCACCTCGACGCACGCCAGATCGAAGGCACCGGCGGCGACCATCTGCAGATTGCTTGGCAACTCCCCGATGGCACGTGGGAGAAGCCGATCGGCGGCGGGAGGGAGCCGGAAGGGAATCTCCCGCTCCTGCGTCGAGTGATCGCCGCCGCCCTCGAGGTGGGGGGGGCAGAAAACGCCAGTGCGCTCTGCGCGCTCGCCGCCGATCCGGGCGTTCCGAGCCTTGCTCGCCGAGAGGCGCTCGCGACCCTCGCCCAGTGGAGCGAGCCCGAACCGCGTGAACGGGTGCAGGGAGAGGTGCGCGAGGTCCTCGAGGGGGAGCGCGGCGTCGAGACCCTTGTGCCCGCCATCGGAGAGACCCTCGCCGCCATCGCGACTCACTCTAGGGGCGATATCGGAGCCGCTGCGCGTCGTCTCGCCGTGGCATTGCGCGTGCCGCTCCCCGTCGCATTGAACCGTTCGATTCTCTCGAGCTCCGTGGAGTCGGTCGAGTCTCGGATCGTCGCGCTCGAGCAACTGGTCGGGATGGATTCTGAGCGCGCGGAGGCCATTCTTGCCGCCCGGCAGAGCGAGGCGCCGCTCCTTCGCGTGCGCGCGCGTGAGCTCATGGCTGACGTGGAAGCGAGATTCGCCGAGATCGACGCCGTCCTCGCCGAGGGGCCGATCGCCGAGCGTCAGGGGACGATCGCGTCGCTCGCGGCGATGAAAAGTCGCGCCGCCGATCACCGCCTGGTTCCGCTCTTCGATCAGTTCCTCGCGGGCACGCTCCCTCCTGAGCTCGGACTCGAGATCACGCGTGCAGGAGAGGTCCGGGGGGAGGCGCTCGCCGATCGCTTGGGGCGCTACCGGGAATCTTTGCCGGAGGGGGACGAGCTCGCCCCGTATCGAGTCGCGCTCGTCGGGGGGAGTGCCGAACGGGGCGGTCGGGTGTTTCGCGAGCACATCGTTGCCCAGTGCAGTCGCTGCCATATCGCCGCGGGAGATGGCGGCGTGGCGGGCCCCTCCCTCGAGGGGATCGGAGGTCGCCAGACGCGCGCTCAGATTCTCGAGTCGATCATTCTGCCGAACGCTCAGATCGTCGAGGGCTATGGAAACACGGCGACCCCGAGCGCGATGCCCCAGGTGCACTTCGCGCTCGAGCCTTGTGAGATCCGCGATCTGCTCGAATTCCTCGCCGGATTGAAGTGAAGGCTGAGCGATCACTACAACGACCCGTTGGATAGACATTCCAGTCATGACGACCGAAGCTGACGAAGGCGCAAACTGCGGACCTTACAAATGTCTTGAAAGTTAGCCTGCCCGGTAGTCGGTTCTCTATCGAGTGATACCATCGGTGTAAGAACGGGTTTCTCATCGACAATTTGGACCGTGCGGCGGGCTTCATCCCCCCCGTATCCGGAGGTGTGTCTCTCCCGGAGCCTGCTCATCCCACGGCTCCTCTGGTCCGAATTCGTCCACAATCTGCGGGACTGGATCGCTCCTTTTGGGTGATCGGGTCGCTTCGTAGGCTGTGTCATTGAGGTCGATATCTCTCCCCGGTCGCGCTCGGAATACGATCAAAGGCCCGGTTTGCTCCTCACTCCTCACTCCTTTCCGGATGGGCCCTTTTTCGCCGGCGCGGCTGGGTTTTTTTACCCACCCGACCATCTTTCACCTGTACTCCGCCCACGTTGATCATCTGAGGGGAACCGTACGATGCAGAGCCGCATCATCCGAGGGGACGGTCTTTGGCGCGATCGCCGGAACGTCAACCGCCCAAACACACCCACCACGTCGCGTCTGGGAATTCTCTACGAGAACCGGGAGTGGCTCGCCCCCCTGTTCGAATCGCTGAACCGCGCAGGCGTGCCCTTCGACGCGATCGAAGTGAAAGATGCCGCGTTCTCTCTGCTCGAGGCCGATCGCCACTCGATGTACCTGAACCGCGTCTCCCCCAGCTCCTACCTGCGCGGCAACGGACCTGCGATCCAGTACGCCCACGCGTTCCTCACGGCGCTCGAATCGGGCGGAACCCGAGTCGCCAACGGGGCAGGGAGCTTTGCCCTCGAGACCTCAAAAGTACGCCAACAGCTCCTCATGGAATCGCTCGGCGTTCCGACCCCCAAAACGATTGTCTTCAACAACCGCGACCAGGTCCGAGTCCTCGCCCGAGATCTCACCTTCCCGGTCATGATCAAGCCCGACACCGGCGGCAGCGGAGCGCTGATTCGCAAGGTCGAAACCTTCGCCGAGCTCGAGCACCTCCTCGACTCTGAGGAGGATCTGTTCGGTCCTGATCACCTGCTGCTCCTGCAGGAATTTGTCACGTCAGTGGACGGTTCGGTGATCCGAACTGAGTTCGTGGATGGGGAGCTGATCTTCGCGATGCGGGTCACTCCGGTGAACACATTCAATCTTTGCCCCGCAGACGGATGCAAGAGATCCCCCGCAGACGCCGATAAGAACGATGGACGCGCTGAGGTCCGCTTCGAGCTGTACCCGGATATCCCGGCTGAAGCGGTGGCCCAGGCCCGAGAGATCGTTCGGGAAGCGCGTCTGGACGTCGGCGGCGTGGAGTACATCGAAACGGCGGATGGCCGCCGGGTCTTCTACGACATCAACGCCACCAGCGTCTATCGCGAGGACATCTGCCGCGCCGCAGGTGTCGACGCTTTCGGGAAGTTGTGCGGGTTCTTGGCCCGGGAGCTTGCGAAGGAGTCGATCAAGCGCGCGTCATGACCCGACGAAGGGTGAGGGGCGTTGACCCAGAACTACGATGCGATCGTGATTGGCGGCGGGATCACGGGGGCGTGGATCTCCCTCGAACTCGCCCGACTGGGAGCTGATCGGGTTCTCCTCATCGAGAAGAGTTTTCCCGGCGCGGGGTCGACCGGCAACTCGAGCGCAATCTTGAGCCAAGACGACTGCTATGAAATCCCGATCCGAATGGCGAGCTTCAGCCTGGAGCGCTACGCCAGTTTCCAAGCAGAGAATGGCCTCGACATCGGCTTCCGCCGAGTCGGCATGGTCTGCATCGCGGATGCCTCCGAAGAGGCGTCTCTCCGCGCAAGCGTCACCCTCCAAAATCAGAACCACGTTCAGGCATCAGTGATCGGTCCCGATGAGCTCCGCGAGCTCGAGCCGGAAGCTGTGTTCAATGCGGATGACCGCGCGTTGTGGGACCCCGATGCCGGAACCGTGCAGCCTGCGAAGACCGTCCACGCGTGCCTGGAAGCAGCGCGACGCCAGGGAGTCGAGACACGGTTCGGGGTCGCGGTGCGCGCGATCGAAGTCGAAGGGGGGCGCGTCACCGGTGTGCGTCTCTCAGACGGAGTGAAGGTCTCTGGTCCTCACGTGATCAACGCCGCGGGGCCGTGGGCAAAGCAACTGCTGAAGACCATCGCGCCGGATCTTCCGTTGCGTTCGATCCGTCGCGAGCAGGCTTACTTCGAGCCCCCAGTCACGGAGCCCGCGCGTCGCACGATCTTCTGCGACACTGTCACAGGCCTCTATTGGAAACCTGAGGACGCCGGCTGGACCCGCGTGGGTCAGCTGAGTTTCGAAGATGCTGCCGAAGTCGATCCCGATCACTTCGATGAAGGGATCGCAGGCGAGTTCATCCACCGGTGTCGTCGCGGAATCTCGGAGCGGCTCCCTTCTCTCGGGGCCAGTCCTTCGAAGGGTGGGGGTGCTGCGCTCTACACCGTCACTCCCGACTCTCGGGCGATTGTCGGAACCGTGCCTGGCGTCGAAGGCCTCACCGTCGTCGCCGGGGCATCGGGACACGACTTCAAGTTCGGGCCGGCGGTGGGCCGGGGTGTCGCCGGAATGGTCGTGGGCGGAGACACCGGGCCGTTCGATCCCGCGTTCTTCTCCGTCGATCGATTTTGTGGTGTTCGGGCAGCTGGAGGGCGGGCACCCTTTCGGATCTTGGGATAACAATCGACCTGGAGGCCCCGAAATCACGGGCTTCAGCCACCATCAGTCGATCGTTCCGCACTCCTTCCCCATCTCAAATTGAAGGGTCTGCCAGCCGCCGCGGGCGGCAAGGAGGCCCCGGGTCACCTTGCGAACGCCACCTGGTTCCCCAGCCCCGGATCGAGGGGTGCTGAGTCGCAAGTTTTAACTCAGTAGACCTTTAAGATGGCTCATCTCGTCTCAGCCCCAAGCGGCGAGCGTAGAAAATCACACGTCAAATTGCTCCGGATGCCCCCCTGCTTCCTGCCGTATCCCCCCGAGCCCCCTCGACTGTCAGTGTCAGTGTGGGAACAGTCCCTTGGCTTTCCCCCTCGGATCCACTAACATTGCGTCATCTGATTGGGCTCTATCGGGTCACGCCCTTCCGTTTTAAAGATGTGTGTGCAGTACTGGCTCTCCCGCGCTGAAACTCTCAGGCTGAGGGAGAACTCTCTCGCGAACGAGCGAGGCTCACGCGCAGTACCGAGGGGCGAGAGATTGATCTCTCTTCCGGTGCAGCCCATCGCTATGTGGACCCCAGGGTCTGAGACCGTCGGCTCGGTCTCGAGGGGTGAAACGAGGAGGACTGTCAGCAACCGCGCGGCGCGCCGCTCGGATTTCGTGCTCACTGGCCGCAGTGCTTACCGGGACAGCGTTGCAAAGGCAGCGTGTTCCCAAGGGCAGCGGCCGATGGGTACAGGTCTGAGGTGGAGTATCGGGTCTTGGCTGACTCAACGGGACTGCTGACTCAAAAGGGCTGAATCACTTTTTGAATGCGACTCTGCTTCGATGATCCAGGCGCTCCGAAGGGAACGCCAACGGTGACTCGAGCGAGACGGGATGGCGTGTGTGCGCTGTCCTTTGACAGTTATCGACGCGGTCCTAGGACCGAGTCTCATCCCATGGTGGGATGACTCAGACCGGACCGTCGGGTGTCCTTCCTGTGGTGTCGGATCGTTGTTACCTCGTGACGACGGTTTGGCGGGTGGGGACCATATTCGAGAACTGACCTCATCGGTCGGTGGTGTGTCACGGTGACATGGTGTCACAGCGACAGGTCACTTCTCACCGGAGGGGTCGGGCTCGTTAATGAAATCACTGGGCGCGAGGAATCTGGGGTGGAGGAGTGCCGGTTGCACTCCCCGTTCGGTTTGAAAGGAACGATGGCGATGAAGCTTGGACTCGGAACAGGCGGCCTCGTAGCGAGTACTGTCCTAGCGATGGTTCTCACGGCGGGGACTGCATTCGGACAAGATCCGAACTACGTGCTGGCGGCCTCTAGCGGATCTGGTTCGACCGGAGACCCGGTCTCCTCGACGGTGACCCTTGACTCAAGTTTGGGGGCAGATCTTCAGGGATGGTCCTTCGGACTCTGCTCCGACCCTCTTGCACTGCAAGTCGATCTTGCAACCGTGGGTGCCGATACTTTCCTGGCGGACGAGGATGGTTTCATCGACCTCGCCACGTACCCCGGAGGAGCGACCCTCGGTGTGGTCATGTGCCTCACCGGCTGTCTCGTCCTGCCGCCGAGCCCGTCGCTCGACATCTTGACGGTCGACTACACGATCCTCGGAACCGCGGATACCCCGGTGACCCCCTGCGACACGCTCGGCACCCCGCCGGTCGCGATGGTCGTAGTGGTCGGCGGCAGCAGCATTGCGCCGGTTTCAGTTGCGGGCAACATTGACGTCATCGACCCGAACCAGCTCGTCGCGAGCTCGGCTACGGGTCTCCTCGGCGCCACGGTGGACTCGACGATCTCCTTCAACAACGTGACTCTCGGTGCCGCCGACGCGGCCTCGATCTCTGTGACCTACGACGACAGCGTCATCACGATCGCCTCGGTCGCGAACTCCGCCGGCGCGGACTTCTTCGAGGTTCAGCCGGGCACCGCCTCGGGCGAGCTCGTCATCGGTCTGATCATGGACACGACGTCGCCGCTCGACAACTTCATCGCCGCTTCGCCGGCGAGCACCGCGCTCGCTACGATCACTTGGAACGGCGTTGGCGTCGGTTCGAGCGCGATCGCGTTCACGGACGGCCTCGGAAGCCCGCCCGCGAACAACGGCGTGGTCTTCGGCCAAGCCGGCCTCTACGCGCCGAGCCTGGTCGATGGCGCCGTGACGATCGTCAACTTCAACGCGTTCCTGCGCAGCGACTGCAACAGCGACGCTCTCGTCAACATTGCAGACGGCATCTACCTCCTGAACTTCCTGTTCCAGGGTGGCCCGGATCCGGTGTGCGACGACGCGTGTGACACCGACGACGATGCCGACCTTGCGGTGAACGACGCGATTCTGATCTTCCTCTACCAGTTCAGTGAAGGTGCGCCGCCGAGCGCTCCGTTCCCGACCGCGGATCTCGATCCGACCCCGGGTGACGGCCTCGGTTGCGACAACGACGCGGACGACCAGCCGTAAGCGATTCGTCGCTCTACGAGTCGTCGAACTGGCGATTTGAAACGACCCCCCGCGAGCTCAGCTCGCGGGGGGTCGTTCTTTTTTTGGCCAAGAGGAAGGCTTCCAGCACCGACCGCGCCCCCTACAACAGCCCCGCCACTTCCCGCACCGCCGCGATCGTTTCGTCGATCGCGGCCTTGTCGTGGGATTCACTCACGAACGCCGCTTCGTACGGACTCGGTGCGAGGTTGACTCCGCGATCGAGCAGGCCGTGGAAGAAGATCTTGAAGCGCTCGGCGTCCGACTCCTTCGCGTGCTCGAAGTTGAGCACCGCCTCTTCGCGAAAGTAGATCGAGAACATGCTGCCGACCCGCGGGATGGTGTGGGCGATGTCATGATCGGTGAACGCGGCGGAGATCCCATCGACCAGCCGGGCCGACGATGCCTCGAGAGTGGGATAGATCACCGACTCTCGTTCCGCCAATTCGTCGAGCAGGGCGAGCCCCGCCGCCACCGACAGGGGGTTCCCCGACAACGTGCCCGCCTGATAGATCGGGCCGGTGGGGGAGAGCTGCTCCATCATTTCCCTCGGTCCGACCACCGCGCCGACCGGCATGCCGCCGCCGACAATCTTCCCGAGTGTCGTCAGGTCCGGCGTCACGCCGTACAGCGTCTGCGCGCAGCGCGGATGCACGCGAAATCCAGTCATCACTTCGTCGAAGATCAACAGTGCGCCATGCTCTGTGCAGAGCCTCCGCAATCCTTCGAGGAAGCCGGGGACCGGGGGCACGCAGCCAATATTGCCGGCGATCGGTTCGACGATCACGCAGGCGATGGTCTCTCCCTCGTTCTGGAAGATCTTCTCGACGGCGGGAAGATCATTGATCGGTGCCAGCCGGGTGAGATCGGCGAGCGCCGCGGGAACCCCGGGGCTCGAGGGGTGGCCGTGGGTCGCGGCGCCCGAACCGGCAGCGACGAGGAAGCTGTCGGCATGGCCGTGGTAGTTCCCTTCGAACTTGATGAACGCGTCGCGCCCGGTGATGCCACGCGCGACACGGAGCGCGGTCATCGTCGCTTCGGTTCCGCTGGTCGTGAGGCGTGCCATCTCGGCGTGGGGGACGCGCTCGACCAGTCGCTCTGCCAGGAGCACTTCCCCCTCGGTCGGCGCGCCGAAGCTCGTTCCCAAGGGAAGACTCTTTTCGATGGCGCGCAGGATCGCGGGATGGGCGTGCCCGAGGATCATCGGCCCCCACGATCCGATGTAGTCGATGTAGGACTTCCCCTCGGTGTCGGTGACCCGGCACCCCTTCGCACTTGCGATGAACCGCGGCGTGCCGCCCACGGAACCGAACGCCCGGACCGGTGAGTTGACCCCGCCGGGGATGGTGCGCTGGGCGCGCTCGAAGAGGGCTTCATTGGTGGTCGTTGAGGAAGACATGGGGCTCCTTTTTCGTCTCTAGGCGTCGGAGCCGGGAGGATAGCCGATCGGTGACGGGGGTGGAGCGGAGCGGACAGAATTGCCAGTGGGACCGCTGTGGCGGGCCCCCGAGGGTCGTTGGCGTACGGTCCTGCGGACCCGCAATCTCTGCAATCCTTGCAACGACGCTCCCGATCCCTTCCACTCGATCTCCCTCGCGCTCTCTCTGGCGGGGCTTGGCCACCCCGGAAGGACCCCGATGTTGAAACTCGCCATTCTCATGTTCCTCATCTTTGGTGTGTGCAGTCGACTCGGCGGGGCTGACCGCGTCACGGGACGTCCCTTCGCCACGCGTTCGGTCGTGCACGCGAAGAACGGGATCGCCGCGACGAGCCATCCCCTTGCGACGCAAGCCGCGCTCGACATTCTGAAGCGGGGCGGCAATGCGATCGACGCCGCCATCGCAGCGAATGCTTGTCTCGGTTTGATGGAACCGACGGGGAGTGGCATCGGTGGCGACATGTACGCCATCGTTTGGGACGCGAAGACGAAGAAGCTCCACGGTCTGAATGGCTCGGGACGATCGCCGCGCTCGCTCACCCTCGAGATTCTAGAGGCCGAACTCGAGAAACTCGGCGTGACGGAGATCCCGAAGTACGGAGTGCTCCCGGTGTCGGTTCCCGGAGCGGTCGATGGGTGGTTCACGCTTCACGAACGTTTCGGTGCACTCCCGATGAAAGACGTTCTCGCCCCTGCCATCAGCTACGCCGAGGAGGGCTTCCCGCTCACCGAATTGATCGCCCACTACTGGGACCTCAGCGTGAAGCGCCTCGGCAACCAGCCCGGCTTCCTAGAGACCTTTGCCGTCGACGGAAAGCGCGCTCCCCGCGAAGGCGAGATGTTCCGTAACCCGGCACTCGCGAAGACCTACCGAGCGCTCGCCGAGGGGGGGCGCGACGCGTTCTACCGCGGAGAGATCGCCGAGACGATCGCGGGGTTCGTGAAGAAGCACGGCGGCTATCTGTCGATCGAAGACCTCGCCGCTCACAAGTCGGAGTGGGTCGAGCCGGTATCGACGAACTACCGCGGCGTGGATGTCTGGCAGCTTCCTCCGAACGGGCAGGGGATCGCGGTCCTCCAGATTCTCAATCTGCTCGAGGGATACAACCTCGCGGGGTGGGGGCCTGAGAGCGTCGAGTACGTGCACACGTTCCTCGAGGCGAAGAAGCTCGTGTTCGAAGATCGCGCACGGTACTACGCCGACATGGCGATGGCCCAAGTGCCGGTCGAGGCGCTCATTTCGAAGGAGTACGCGACGGAGCGGCGGAAGTTGATCGACCCGAAGAAGGCGCAAATGCGCGTTCAGGCCGGCAACCCGGCCCTCGAGCACGGCGACACGATTTACCTCACCGTCGCTGATCGCCATGGCAATATGGTCTCCCTCATTCAGAGCAACTACCGCGGCATGGGGAGCGGGGTTTGCCCCGAGGGGCTCGGCTTCGGCCTGCAAGATCGGGGCGAGCTGTTCGCCCTCGAAGAGGGACACCAGAACGTCTACGCTCCCGGCAAACGCCCCTTCCACACCATCATCCCTGGCTTCGTCACCAAGAATGGCGAGCCGTGGTTTAGCTTCGGAGTGATGGGGGGTGCGACGCAGCCGCAAGCGCAGGCGCAAGTGATCATCAACATCATCGACTTCGGCATGAACGTGCAGGAGGCGGGGGACTGGTCGCGGATTCTCCACCAAGGTTCGTCTCAACCGACCGGTACCACGATGATCGATGGCGGCTTGGTGAGTCTCGAACAAGGCTACGGCGAAGAAGTTCTCGCGGAACTGAAGAAGCGTGGCCATCGTTTCACGCCCGGAAATGGCGCCTTCGGTGGCTACCAAGGGATCATGCGCGATCCGCTCACGGGGGTGTACTCGGGGGCGTCGGAGTCGCGGAAGGATGGGATGGCGGCGGGGTACTGAGTTGAGTTATCCCCCTCTCGACCCGCCACGATGTAATGTCACGATTTGGACCCGCCCAATGAGGAAGGAACGCCTGTGATCTCGACCATGATCTGCCTGATCCTCCTCCTCTCTTCTTCGATGTCTCCGGCCCAAGCTGATCCCAAGGTGAAGGGGGCCCCCGCGAGCGTTCGCCCCGTCATTCGCCCACTCTCGAACCCGGCGGGCGAGCGGAGCCAACTGCCGAATCTCGCGCTGGGAGCTGACGGCGAGTTGTATCTCAGTTGGGTCGAACCGGGCGAGAAGGGCGCGACTCAACTGCGCTTTTGCCGCCTCACCGACAGTGGTTGGACCGAGCCTCGAACCGTCGCGTCCGGCGGCGATTGGTTCGTGAATTGGGCCGACTTCCCTTCGCTCGCGGCCCTCGAGGACGGCACTCTGGCTGCCCACTGGCTCGGGCGCCTAGGGACGGGGAGCTACTCCTACGGCGTGCGGATGAGCATCTCATCCGATCATGGAAAGACGTGGGGGACTCCGTTTACTCCGCACTCCGATCGCTCGGCGACCGAGCACGGCTTCGTGTCCCTGGTTCCCCTCGATGAGCAGCACTTTCGCGCCGTATGGTTGGATGGCCGCGCGATGGCGGGAGGACACGGGGCGTTGGACGAGGCGGATGGCCACGGCGGAGGGATGTCGATCCGAACCGCGATGATCGATCGACTCGGCCAGGTGACCGGCGAGCAAGAGATCGACGATCGCACCTGCGAGTGTTGTCAAACCGCCGCGGTCGTTTCAGGCAAGGATGTCTTCGTTGCCTGGCGCGATCGGTCCGACCAAGAAGTGCGCGATATCGCGTGGGTGCGCGTCGGCGAGAAGTCTCTCTCCACGCCGGCGATGATCCACGACGACGGTTGGAACCAAGAAGGGTGCCCGGTCAATGGCCCCGCCCTCGCCGTCGCTGGAAAACGGGTCGCCGCTCTCTGGTACACCGAGGCGGAGCGGCCGCGTGTGCTGTTCGCGTCATCCGGAGATCGAGGCGTCAAGTTCTCGAAGCCGATCGCCATCGACGATGGCAATCCCGTCGGACGAGTCGATCTGGTCTCGCGCCCCGACGGCGGCTGGATCGCGTGCTGGCTCGAGCGTGGCGATGAAGGCGGGGAGATTCGGGTACGCGCCATCGGGTCCGACGGCACCCCTCAAGCGAGTTTGCTCGTCGCGAGGACCTCGACCGAGCGCAGCGCGGGCTTTCCTCGGATCGAGACCCGCGGGAAGCGCGTGATCATCGCCTGGACCGAGGCTCTCGGGGGCGAGGGGGAGGTGGCAGCGCCTCCGCGGATCCACACCGCTGAACTTGTGTACCCTTCGCTGAAAAAAACGAACCCCGCGAATTGAATCGAACTCGAGAGAGGAAACACGATGCAGAGGATACTCGTCGCGACCCTGGGGTTGCTGATGACGATCATGGGGTCCGTGGCTCTGGCTCAGGACTCGCGCCCGAAACCGGCAGAGCCGTGGAAGGTCGGTGCCATGGTCCCAGACGTCACACTGAAGGGATCTGACGGGAAAGAGTACCGGCTCCGCGACTTCGTCGGAAAGCAGGCGGTCGTCATCGCCTGGTTCCCGAAGTCCTTCACCGGCGGCTGAACGGCAGAGTGTCGCTCGCTGCGTGACAGCGAGTCCAAAATCTCCGAGTTCGACGTCAAGCTCTTTGCGGCGAGCGTCGACGACGTCCTGACCCAAACGAAGTTCGCCAAGGAGCTCGGCGTCACCTATCCGATCCTTGCGGACCCCGAGAAGAAGGCTGCCCGCGCGATGGGCGTACTCTCTCTGGCGGGATACTCGAATCGCCACACTGTCTACATCGGTAAAGACGGGAAGCTCATCGCGATCGATACGAAAGTGAGTGTCAAAACCGCGGGGAGCGATCTCGCGAAGAAGCTCGGAGAGCTGAAGATCGCGAAGAAGGTGAAGTCCGAAGCGCCCGCGAGCCGCCCGAAGGGGTAACCCGCTCCGGGATCTGGTGGCTCTCTCTCACCCACTCATCTTCTCACTCAAATCGCCGCGCCTCGGCAGCTCCAGTGGAGTCGCCGAGGCGCTTTGCGTGGGAAAGGGGAAGTACGATTGGAAACCCTTGGCCCGCGCCTCCACCAGAGGGGGCGCGGTAGAGGCGGCAGGCTCAAGGACAGTCCCGCTACCGGAATGGGATGGTGAGTCCAACCGGCGGCGGAAACTTGGGGGGGAGGTGGCACTGATGATGAGTTCACTGGGTTGCTCCTTCGGTGACCGTCGGAGCGGTTTCGAGCTTGAATTTCGAGAGGTCGAGGCGGTCGGCCTTGTCCCTCAGTGCACCGAGGAGTGCGGACCAGTCGGCGCTCGAGAGAGTTGTCCGGCGCGGCTGTCGCCGTGGAATCGGATTCGGACGTGACTCCTTGGAGGGAGCCGGTGCTTCCTCCTGGCCGGTCGTCGTGAAGTAAATGCCGCGATCGGCGATCGACTCGATCGGTGCTGGCGGATCTTGAGTCTCGACGATGACGAAGGGGATGCCGCGATCCGCGAGGACCTGGACCGTTGGGGTCGAGCCTGCGGCCGACCGACTCGAGTTGCGTGGATCGGGTATCTGTGGGCTCGGACGACACATCTGAAGAACCACAGTCTCATCCGACGACACGCGAGCGCGGGGCGCCGCATGCGTCTCGGGAGAGAGGCGGGTGCTTGTCAAAGATGCGCTTTCTCCGGAGGTGAGGTCCGCCAAAGGCAAATCTTCACATCCAGTCGTCCGAGCCGACATGACAGTTCCTTTCAAGTGAGGCTGCGCGAAGCAACCACGGGTGTTCGGCGCTCTGGGCGCCGAAGATGAGTCTCACCTCAACGGCAGTCTTCTGAAAGCGAGCGACCTTTCCGAGCGCTCCTTCCGATAGGCCCCATCGGCCAACGAAAAAACTTCTGACTCGCTCCGTATCAAGACCTCTCGAGTTCCAAGGTCTCATCCGCGCCAGCGGCGGAACCAAGAAACACAGCACGAAAAAAACCGCCGGGGGCCCTTGGGGCTCCCGGCGGTTTTCGAAACGGTTTCGACGTTAACTCAAAGCGTTATCGTCTCGCCTCCTCGATCCTGCCGGGGCCCCACGTACGAATAAACGTACGGTGCCACACGCACATTTGGCGCGGACACGGAAGGGTCGTAGCAGTGAGGGATACGAGATGACGCATGGGGTCGGTTTCCTTACGAGTCTTGCGGCTTCGAGTCTTGCCCGCTGAAACGGGCGAGCTTCCAAAGCTATCGGCCGGATGGGGCTGTGTCAATCAGCGAAACTCGCGGCGGGTCTCAAAGAGGTGAGAGAGGCGTACTTGATGACCGCGGACGCTCGGGCCCAACCTCGGGCGCTCACAGCGCTTCCGTCGAGACTTCCTTGGGAATCGGGATCTCAACTTTCCCCACCCGATCGAGAGAGGTCATGGTGCACTGCATCGTTCCGCCGAGGGAAGCCTCTGGAACGACGACCTCGATCGTCATGCAGTGCAGATCCTGCGCGCCGAGCCCATGGCGAGTGGCTCTGAGAATGCCTGCCTCTTCTCCGTTTTGCCAAGTCACCTCGAGGCAGGAGGCTTCGGCGGGCGTGCGCAAACGAAAGTGAAGAAAGGTGATCCCCTCCCGATCGCGCCGGAGTCGCGGGCGCGGGGCGACTTCGAACAGCGGGTGAATCTCGACCTCGAGAGTGAGTCCTTTGCCCCCGAGATCCGCCTGCTGGCGCCGAATTTCAAAAGTCTCGCTTCCCAAAAGTCCCTCGGTTTCGGCGCGCACCGTCAATAGGCAGCCCCCCTCACTCGCGCTGCGCTCGATGATCTCGACCCTCGGCGAGGCGACAAGTTCGGCCTCGAGCCATTCGTTCGGGACCCGAAACGTATGCTCGACCCGATCTCCGGCGAAACAAGTTTCATAGGCGTGAGCGCCGAGCGAGCGTTCGAGGGTCGAAGGAGATTCCGGAGAGCGCTGGGGGGGCGGCGACGCGTTCTGAATGACGATCGCAGCCGTTTTCTTTGAGTGGAGCCCGGCGGCATCGTGCACCTCGACTTCGATCGTGTACTTCCCGTCGGCGACGGTGGTGGTATCCCACGCACCGGTTGCGGCTGCGCTCGCTCCGATTCCTTTAGTCACGATTCCATTGGTCACGACGATCGAGAAGCGTTGCGGGGAGGGGACCGGGATCGTATTGCTCGTCGCGATGGGTCCGAAGCGTTGGTAGGCCTCGAGCCCAGCACCGCGTGGGTAACGGGGAACCGGTAACCGCGCGGGGAGGGGAAGCGAGCGGTCGAAGGGGTGCCACGAGGCGATCTCTGTACGCGCGCCCTTCGGCGAGAGGAGCGCGACCGAAGCCCGGCGGGGGGGGTGGATCCACCGATCGCTCGTGCTCCCATCGAAGGCATCGACGACAATATCCACGGAGCCCGCAATCACGATCGCACCTTTGTCGTCGCGAAGAAACGGGGTGGTGCCGTGTGCGGGAGTGATGTCGATCGATCGGATGGTGGGCGGATTCCCGTCGGGAAGCGCGATCAACTCGGAAAGCGGATCGACGATCGTCCCGTCCCCCCTCCGGCGATTGAAGTGCAGGTGGGAATAGCCGATTCCCCATGGCGCGACCTCGCCGATGACCGTTCCCGCCTTGACGCGAAGGCCCCGCTCCATCGCTCGGCGCACCTCCGGGGAGAAGTGATCGGCCCACAGGTGTCGGTACTCCCAGCTAGCGCCGGTCGCTTCGGTCAAGACCAGGTTGTCGAGGTGCCTCTCGCGGTAGATCCACACCGTGCCATCGGCTACGGCAAGAACCGGAGTCCCCGCCGGCTTTCGAATGTCGATGCCGCCGTGCAGGTACCCCCGGGTTTCGTCAAACATGAGCGGGGCGCAAAAGTGATTCGAAATCTCGTGGGCGCTCGAAGCGGGTGCGAAGGGCCACGGGTAGCGCACAGGGTCAGGAGGGGGATCCAGCGGACCCACGAGCAGCGCGGCGAGCAGAGAGAGCGTGATCAAAGAAGCCTCCGATCGGCGTGTCATGAGGTGCCACGCTACCCCTCCAGACTCCGGGCACAAGGGCGGGCAGCGCTCTTGGAAGCGCTGCAATGAGTCCGGCCCGCACCGAGAAGCGTTGGTTTCGAGCAGGTATCTTCCATTTTTCCAGAACCAACAGCTTCCCAACACGACCACACGAAGATCATCCTGGTTGCCGAGACCGACGCGCGGATCCCCCGCGAGGTCGCTTCGGCCCGAAGGGAGTTTCGATGACCCGGTTCCTACGTCTCCAATCCCTGGTGCCGCCTGCGAGCGTCGCGTTCCAAGTCACTCTATTGGTACTTGGGCTGAGCCTGGTGGCCACGGGAGGGGTTTCTGCCCCTGCCCCCGCGGCGCAAGCCGAGACCACCGAAGCGCGCCTTCTCGAAGCGGAGCTGATCGAGCTCGGGGAGGGCGATATCGCGGCGGCGCTCAAGATCTACCAGAGCCTGCTCGAAACCAGCGACCTCGAGACGACGGTCCGCGCGCGCACCTTGTTCGCGATCGGCCGTGCCCATCGCAAGCTCGGCGAGCTCGGGGCGGCGAAGGCGCGCTACCAAGAGTTGATCGCGATGCACCCCGGACAAGCGCGACTGGTGCAGGCTGCGCATCGCTACGTCGCTGAAATCGATGCGGGTGCGAACCAACTCCCCGACTTCGATTGGGTGGCGCAAGTCGAACAGAACCCGCAGATCCAGGCGCAGATCTTCGAGTGGGGAATGCAGCTGGTGGGGGACTTCACCGGAGACAAAGCGGACCCCGCCGCGATCGCCGCGAACCGAAAGTTGCTCGCGCTCGGTTCGAGCGTTATTCCGGTTCTTGAGCCGATGCTCGAGAACACTTCGAATCACGATCATCGACGTAAGCTCGCGTGGATTCTCCTGTCGAACGGACGCATCGAGCAGTTGCCTGCGTACGTCGAGAGTTCGCTCGAGACTAGTAGCCGTGGACTGGTGCGCGGGCTCTTCGAACTTCTCTCCAGCCTCGAGCCCGAGGTACAGGCCCGAGGGCTCGCTTTGGTACCTGGGCTGCCGCCGGGAGTCTCAGTGGACGATCGAGCTTTGCTTCGCATTGTGCTCGGAGAGACGAAGAGCCTCGAAGCTGACATTCTGGCCATAGATTCCTACTACCACTTCCTGCTCGACAAGCATTGGGGGGACCCGGCTCTCGTTCCTCGCTTGCGAGACGCCATGCGCCAGCTGGCGAGCACTGACTTCGCGAAGTATCAATCTTGGATCGAGTACCTACTCAAGGACACTCCCGATCGAGTCCGGTTCGAGGACTTGGCGCCCTATCTCGATCCCGACTCACCGCTACCGCTCCCCGTGCGTAACCGAGGGAGGCTGGTGACCGAACGTCTCTATGAACTCGAGCGATACGAGGATCTCTTTGGCCTTCTCGAGGGGCCGAATGGGGATCGTCTGTCTCGCCGATTGAGTCAGAGAAATACTTCGACGGGCAAAGTGGGGAGTTTTCTCGACTGGACTCTTTATCCTGAACCGGTTTCTGTCGACCGGCGGGCGAAAATTTTCCGTCGAACAAACGAAGGGGTGCTCCTCTTGCGCCTCGCCTTGACCGACGACCGAGCGATCCCCGAGTTCGTTCTGTGGATCGAGGAGTTCAGTGCCTCGCTACCGGTGACGCTCGAGTCGACAGAGCGCGATGAGGTTCTGAGCCTGAACTCGGTTTTTGGTGCCGAGGACTGGATTGGATACCTCTCGAGGTATCGCACCGCGAGAGAGGAGGTCCAGCTCGATGCGCACTTCAGTCACAGTTTTCAAGCGGCGATGCGCGAGTTGTACCAGCAGTCGAGCGATCCTTGGGTTCGCTCGTTTGCCCTCTCTCTCTTGAGCCGAGCCTCTGCTGATCCCGATCCGAAGACCGAGGAGCTTTGGGGGGAGTTGCTCGGGCGGGGAAGTGAAGGGTCACTCGACTTGATCAGTACACTTCAGGTGGCGCTAGGGGGAATCCATCGCGTGCCGGTAGTCGGAGGTGAGAAGGAGTGCGCGGACATTCTCGGCTGCCTGGAGAGAATCGACCGCGAGAAAATTCTCGCAGATCCCCTGGGTCGACGGTACGGCGGCTATGGACGCGAGCATCTGCTGCTCGGAAGCCGAATGATCCTACTTCCCACAGGGGGGGAGTCGGGGCTACTCGAGTCCTTGGTGCTCCAAGCGCTCCCCGACGGGATGGCAGATGTCTCCAAGCTCCTCGAGCCCTCGATCTACGATGGGGCGCGACAGCAGTTGATTCGGTTCCTAGTTCCTCCGCAACCGATCAAAAGACATGGGCTGAGTGAGCTGATCCCGGCGAACTTCCACCGCTTCGCGGACTCAGAAATCGCCGTCGAATACTGCCAGGAGCTCCAGCGGAAGTCGCTCGACGATTCTCCCACCGAGGCGCTCATCCGGATGATCCCGAGTCGAAGCCTCAATTATTCTCGACGGAAAGACCTACTGGAGTTGCTCGGCAAACGCGCACCGGAGAATCTTGCCTCCGTTCTCAATTGGAAAGAGTTCCTCACTGGCGATGATCCGCTCGCAGTCGACATTCTCGGAAGCAGCTGGTTCCAGTCCATCACAAGCGAATGGCGCGAAGCGTGCCTGAGTGCCGAGCAGTCGAAAGTGCGCAGCTGGGCTTGGAAGAACTTCCAGGGGAAGCCATCGGTCGACGCGCTGCGCGCAGGTCTCACAGATACTGATCCGGCGGTCCTGCACTCGGTGGGGAGATTCCTCTTCGCAGCCGAGACGGTCGAGGTACTTCCGCTCCTCCACGAAGTCGCGATTGCAGGCCGCCTTCTCGATCAGCGCCTCCAGGCGATCGAGCGCATCACTCGGTTCGCGGAAACCGAGAGCGTCTCGGTGATGCAGTCGTTGCTCGACGACCCGGTTCTCAGCGTCAAGACGCGCGCCCTCGAGTCCCTCGAGGAGATGGAGAAGACCCGCGCCGAGCGCGAGAAGTGGCGTCGGCGCTCTCCTTCGAAATCCACCGAGGGGGGCAACTAGGGTGTTCCTTCGCCGCCTCTTTCCGATCCTCGTCGTCGTCACCGGCCTCGGCTGCATGGCACTCCTCGGCAGCGGATGGGTGTCGCGTGATCGCGACGCTCTCCTCGAGGAAGCGCGCACAGGCCTGGTTGACGAGGCGCGGGCCCTCGCTCTGGGGGGAGAGGCGGTGCTCGCGAGCGTCGCGCGGAGTTTGCGCGACGGGAGCGCCGGCCGGCGACACTTTCTTGTCGCGCAGGGAGCCGGGTTCGAAGAGGTCAGGGTCTTTCCGTCTCCGCCGAAAGAGCTCGCCGCCGAAGATCGGTCCCGGTTCGAACATGCTCTTGCCAGCGGAGATCGCCTCGCGGTCGCGGGGGAGCCGCTCCGCGCCATCGATGCCTACACCTTCCTCCTCGCGAAGATCGAAGACCCACGCGCCCGCGCACAGTTGCGCCTCCGGGCGGCGATCACCGCGCTCGAGACCGATGCGATGCGGGCGTGGGGGGTCGCCACTTTGGATCAGCTCTCGGTGGAAGACACCGGATCGATCGGAACAGAATTGCCAGTCGACCTGCTCGCACTCTTGGCGATCCCGGTCGATCGAGAGGCTCCGGCCTCCGCGCGAGTTGTCACCGCGGCGGACCTCCTCCGGCGACTCGACACACTTCCCGCCAGTCAGGTTTCGGCCCTCGGAACCCGGTTCGCGGGCCGGCCCGGCTGGATCGACGATCCACGCCTCACGACCGAGATCACGGAGCGGCAACGAGAGGCGTTCGCCATCACCGCCGTCGCGGAACGGCTCGGGCGGGGGGAGCCCACACTCGTCGATGGTCTGCTCCTCCTTCCCCGCCGTGCGGAGGAGGATCCGCAAGCGATCGAGATCTCGGTGGCACCGATCGCCGCGTCTCTCCCCCGCCCCGCGCTTCCCCTCGTCGCCGAGTTCTCCACTCCGACCGAGGAGCCCTTCCTCAACGTCGAAGGCACGCCGGTCGCGTCCGTTCTCCTCGACGATCCCGAACTGCCCGCGCGCCTCCAAGCGATCGAGGTGCGCGCAGCACGCCTGCGCTGGTTGCTTCTCTCCGTACTTGTGATCGTCGGCATCGCGGTGCTCGCGACCTGGTTCGCGATCGATCGACAGCGGCGTCTTGCCGCGCTGCGCATGCGACTTCTCGCGAACGTCTCCCACGAATTGAAGACCCCGGTCACCTCGATCCGGATGCTCGGTGAGCTGCTCGAACAAGGAGCGCTGCCCCCGGAGCGCGTGCGCGAGTTCGGAAAGCTGATCATGCGCGAGTCGCAGCGACTCGGGACGCGGATCGAGGAGATCCTCGAAACCGCACGATCGGAACGGGACCGCATGCCGCTCCCCCAGTCGTCCCTCGCGCTCCCGAGTGTGGTCGAGGAGGTTGTGGGGCACTTCCTGCCACGGGTCGCGGAGGTCCACGGTGAGCTCTCACTCGATTGCCGCGGCGCTGTCGCGACCGTCGAGACGAACCGCGACGCGCTCGAACGCATCGTCGAGAATCTCATCGACAATGCGCTGAAGTACGGGACGCGTCCCGGCTGCCCAGAGGGACCGAAGGTCTCGGTCACCGTCCTGGGGGAGGCCGAGAGTGCGCAGGTGGTGGTCGAAGACGATGGCCCCGGCGTGCCGAGCGGGCAGAGCGCTCGGATCTTCGAGCCGTTCTATCGGGCGCGTTACGATGACTTCTCGGTGTCGGGGACGGGGCTCGGGCTCTCGATCTCACGCAACTTCGCAGAGCGCCTCGGCGGCTCCCTCGACCACTCGCCGCGCCCCGGGGGGGGGAGCCGATTCACTCTGACTCTGCCCTTACGGATCGCATCTGCCCCAGCCGCCACGCCGAACGGAGAGAAGCCGTGACCATTGCGCGCATACTGGTCGTCGAGGATGACGAAGCGATCCGCACCGGCCTCGTCATTAAGCTCGAGCTCGACGGGCACACCGTCACCGCGGCAGTCGATGGGCTCGAAGCGCAGGCGCGCATCGAAGATTGGGCCCCGGACCTCATCCTCCTCGATCTGATGATTCCCGGGCTCGATGGTCTCTCGGTGCTCCGCTGGCTGCGTCGCCGCGACCGCAAGTTGCCGGTCTTGATCTTGTCCGCCAAAGGGCGCGAGGACCAAAAGGTCGAGGGACTGAAGGCGGGTGCGGACGACTACTTGGCGAAGCCCTTTGGCCTCGACGAGCTCTCCGCTCGCATCAATGCACTTTTGAGACGCGCGATCCCGGTCGACGAGACCGTGCGGGTCGGTGATCTCGAAATCGACTTCGAGACGGAGAAAGTGGGGCGTGGAGGAGCACCGATCGATCTCTCGAAGACAGAGTGGCGCTTGCTCGCATTCTTCCTGCGTCACCCCGCTCAGGTGCACTCGCGCGATCGGATCCATCTCGCGGTTTGGGATGATCCCGGCTCGAGTGATGCGCGCACCGTCGACTATCACGTGATGAACCTGAGGCGGAAGATCGAAGCCGACCCGTCCGCGCCGCTCAAGCTCGTGACGAGGGTGGGGCGCGGTTATGAGTGGGTGGGGAGCAGGGGTGAGGCTAGCCCCGACTGAGGGAACTCAGGCAGGCGGTTAGGTCTGCGAGTCGAGCTCCGGATGCACCGCCTGGAAGATCGCGTCACTCAAGGGATCGATGCCGATCGGCTTCAGCAAATAGCCCGTCATCCCTGCGGCGAGGCACTCCTCCTTTGCGCCTGTGAGCGCATTGGCCGTGAGCGCGATGATCGGCACCGGCTCCGGTTCGGTCCGCGCCCGCTCTTCCTTGCGAATGATGCGCGTCGCCTCGTAGCCGTCCATCCCTGGCATTTGGCAGTCCATCAAGATGACATCGAACCGACTCCTCCGCACCTCGATCAGCGCAGAGTGGCCGTCGAATGCACTGGTGACGCGATGGCCGAGGCTCTCCAGCATGCTCTGGGCGACGAGCAGGTTGATCTCGTTGTCGTCGACGAGCAGGATCTTGAGCGAGCGAACCGGAGCGGGAGCAACGCGCGCGACTTCAGGGTTGGGAGTGCCATCGCCGCCGTTGAGTACTTTTACCAGCGTTTCTAGAAGCCGTGAACTCTTGACCGGCTTGGTGAGGTAAGCCGAGAAACCATGTTCCAGGATTCGATCCGAATCTCCAGCATCGCCGAGTGACGTGAGCATGATCAGTCGCAGTTGTGTGAGGCTCGAGTCTTGACTGATCGCGATGCCGAGCTCTTCGCCGTTCATCCCCGGCATCTGCATGTCGAGAATTCCGAGCTGGAACGGGTCTCCGCCGTTGCTCTCCTCGTGCAGTCGATCGAGTGCCGCGGCGGGCCCATCGACACATTCGACGCTGAGTCCCCAACTCGACAGTTGCTCGAACAGGATGCGACGGTTGGTCGTGTTGTCGTCGACGACGAGTACGCGAGAGCCGCTCAAACTTTCGATCGCGGCTGGATCGACGGGCGGCGCGATCTCCGACTCGGCGGGGTCGAGGCCTAGCTGGAACCAGAAGGTGGAACCAACCCCCGCTTCACTTTCCACTCCGATGTCCCCGCCCATCCGGGCGACCAGGCGTTTCGAGATGCGCAGGCCGAGCCCGGTGCCGTCGTATTTGCGGGTTGTCGAGCTGTCGATCTGGGAGAAGGCACGGAACAAGCGATCTTGGTTCTCGAGTGCGATTCCGATCCCGGTATCTCGCACCGAGAAGCGCACCCAAGAAGGGCCAGTTTCGCGCTCGAGGTATTCGATGAGGATCGAGATTTCTCCCCGCTCTGTGAACTTGATCGCGTTGTTGACGAGGTTGAGGAGCACCTGCTGAAGGCGGCCAGCATCTCCGCGGACGCCGAGGGTGACGTCAGGTTCGATGAAGTAGCTGAGCTCGAGACCCTTGGCATGGACGCGGTGGCCGACGATGTCGACGACCTGCTCGACGACGCTCGAGAGATCGAAGTCGCGGGACTCGAGGTCGAGTTTGCCAGCTTCGATCTTGGAAAGGTCGAGAACGTCGTTGATGAGCGAGAGGAGCGCGTCTGCCGACACGCGCGTCGTTTCCACGAACTCCGACTGACGCGCGTCGAGGTTCGTGCGGGCCAGGAGTTCGGTCATTCCGATCACTCCGTTGAGGGGAGTACGCAGCTCGTGGCTCATATTGGCCAGGAACTCACTCTTCGCTCGGTTGGCGGCGAGCGCTCGTTCACTCTCGATCCGCAGCTCTAGGGTACGCTTTTCGACCGCCTGCTCGAGGGCGAGTCGGCGACGCTCATCGGTCATCTCATGACGTCGGAAGAACTCGAGCAAGCTCACCAAGAAGATCGTGGTGAGCGCAAGAGCGAGGTAGTTCCAGAAGGCGGCGCGCTTGATCGCTGCGATACCGGAATGCTCCAAGTAGTACTTCGAGGTCTTCCCCGTCCACAGATCCCAGCCGCCTCGGCCGTCACGGATGTTCATCTCTTGGACTTCGGAGTAGGGAAGGGCGGAGTCCGGCTGGCCGCGTTCAACAGCTGCTCGAGAGAGTTGAGCTGCACCCTCGAGGTGGGCGTAGGCGGCGAGCCCGAGGTGGGGTGCGATCACCGCGAGGTCTCCCGACGGAAGACGATCGCGGATCAGATGAGTGAGTAGCACGCACGACACGATCCCGCGCAGTTTGCCATCGTCTCCGTAAAAGGGGGTTGAGTAGACGAAGCCTGCGCGGTCGGCATCGTTCGGCTGATCGGGATGGAATCGCGAATTGTCACAAGTGATGACCTCCTCGCTCAGGAGAGCAGGATAGTCGATGCCCTGGACCACGAATTCGGTTGGGTAGAAAGTCTCGAACCAAAGGAGCTGCTCGCGCATTTGGCGGTACTCGAAGATCTCGATTTCTTCGATCTCGTCATGCTCGTGTTCGTGACCCACGCCCATGGCCGTGCGGCCGACGATCAGCTCGTCGAAAGTGATGAGCGGCTGTTCCGACTCACCCGAGTCCACGGCACGATCGGGATCGAATCCGACGGGAACAATGTAAATCTCTGAGACCGCCACGGTCGAGGCGAGGTCGTTGTAAATCTCCTGCACCGTCGCGCGAGCATCTTCATCGAATGCCTCCCCCCCGCCCTTGAACTCGGTTCCGGTCTCAGCAGAGAGACGCCGGACTCCGGGGAGGCGCGAAATGGTGCGGATACCGTGGTATGCCCGGCCGAACAGTCCCTCGATCCGTTGGGCGGTGGCGGTCGCCTCCAAGGCCGATTCTCGGCAGAACTGCTCGAGGCAGTGGTCGCAATCGCGTCGTTTCTTCTCGTACATCTCGAGACCGAAGACCACCGCGAAGGCCAGCAGGACCGGGATGAGGAGACGGATGCTGCGCATTCCTACATTCTCTCCCGGTTGGGGTTCCTGGTCCTCGAGATTGAGTGTCCCTCAACAGTGACTCGGAACGACCGGCACTGTCTTGTCATTGTCGGCCCAAAGGGGCAGCGATCTGAACGGAGGGTGTGTGGACATTTTTCTTCAACTTCCGGTAATCAGTATCGAACCGCACGGATCGAGGCCGCGGCGCGTCGAGCTCTGTATACTCGCCCCTCCTTCGGATGGTCCGGGGGGCGTCTTCTCTGTCCCTTCTTGCTGATGAGTCCCGATGAATACCGACCCCCACGACCGCGAGACGCAACTGATCGACGCCAGTGCTGCCGGAGAGCGCCTCGACAAGTGGCTCGCGGCCCACGAGCGCCTCGGGTCACGGAAGCGCGCCGCTACGGCCCTCGAACGGGGCAAGATCTTCGTCAACGACGCTCTTCAGGGCGTGCGCGACGGGGGGCGAATTCTCAAGGAGGGAGAGCGGGTTCGGATCTGGCTCGATCGTCCCGGATCCGCCAAGCCGACCGGCCTTGCCGCGGGCGGCGCGGCGCGAAGCGTGCTCGGTGAAATGCAGATCATTCATGAAGACGAAGATTTGATCGTGGTCGACAAGCCCGCGGGCCTGCTCACGGTGCCGCGCAATGGTGCGGAGGGGCAAGACGACACCGTGCTGGCCCGGCTCGAAGTCGCCCTGGACCAAAAGCAGCGTCGACGCTTGTTCATTGTGCATCGCATCGATCGCTGGACGACGGGGCTGGTCGTTGTCGCGCGCAGCACCGAAGCGCAGGAAAAGCTCCGCGACCAGTTCTACCGGCGACTTCCAGAGCGCAGCTACCGAGCCGTCGTGAACGGCTTGGTCGTCGAAGACTCGGGGACGTGGGAGGACAGCCTCTTCGCCGATGAAAAAACCCATGTCCAGCGGCGCGCACGGGTGGGTGAGGACGGGGTCGAGGCGATCAGCCGCTACCGCGTCGTCGAACGGTTTGGTGATCGGGCAACTCTTCTCGCGGTCGAACTCGTGACGGGCAAGCGCAATCAGATCCGTATCCAAGCGTCGCTGCGCGGTCATCCATTGGTCGGCGAGCGGCTCTATACGACGAAACGCGTGGGCGAGCCGATCAAATTTCCCCGGCAGGCGCTGCATGCGGAGCGGCTTCGATTCGAACATCCGCGCCTGGGTTCCGCGCTCGAATGCGTGGCGCCGTTCCCCGGCGACATGAAGAAACTCGTCGCGCGCCTGCGACGGGAGACGAGAACACCATGAGCAAACAAGGGCGCAAACGTGCGCGGCGAGAAGACGCAACGGTCCAGCCGGAGTGCGCGGCTCTCCCTGAGCACGGGTCCGAAGGAGTCCCCGTCGCGGGCACAGACCCCGCTGCCGGAACTGAAGGCTCTCCCGCCGCAGCCGCTGTCGTAGCTCCGCGCCCGACGGAGTGGCTGTTTCTCGCGACGGTTTCCGTCGGAGGCGAATCTCTCGCAGTGCGCGAACTCACCGAACTCGGTGCGCGCGCGCGTATCCACGGCCCTGCCCAGGTTCGGTTCCACGCCGACGCCTCGGCGATCGGGAAGGTCTTCGCGCGCGCTCGAACGCTGACCTCGCTCGCGTGGCGGATCACCTCTGGGACTGAGGATGAGGTTCGGAGCGCCGCGGCGGCGGTGCCCTGGACAGAGCAGCTGCCCGCGGGGTGTGGGGTCACCCTCGATGCCTCCGCCGAGCACCTTCTCGGGGCGATCCCCGAGATTGCGGCTCGGGCCAGTGATGAAGATCCCACGTGCCTCGGCACCCTCTGTCTCATCGATGAGCGCAAGGGGGCGGTCGCGCTGCTCCTCGACCTCCTGTTCGAGCGCGGAGAGCAAGGCGATCCGCTCGCCGCGCTCGCGCTCCGCTTTGCCGGTTTCGAGCCCGGAGTTTCTCTCGCCCTCTTCGGTGGTGGAGTGAGTTCCATCGTGGCGGAGGCGACCGTGTTTGCGCGCGGGACTCCGCGAGGGTCGCTTGCCCCTGGCTCGCGTTGGCGATCGTTCGCTGGGAGTGGGGAGAGTGAGCAAGGGGCCGCCTCGGCGCAACTCGCCGCGACCCGAGTGATCGCATTCGAGGATGATCCAACCGTACGAGAGGACTTTCGCGAACGTCGCGACGAAGCCTTGGACGTCTACTTCGAATCCGACTTCCTCACCGGTTCGGTGGCAGATCTGCCTGAGACAATCGTGCACCTGTTCGCCGACCCCGAGCCGAAAACACGGGCGCGGAGTCGTGAGCGCCTCGCGGAGCGACTGCGGAAGGCGCGTCGAGCGCGCCATGTGGTCATCTGCCTGGGAGAAGACCTCCTCGAGGGGATCGGCCGCACGCCGGCGCGCAAGAAGACCTTCGAGTTCGAGGGAAGCGAGTGGTGCGTCGCGATCTCGGAGCCGGAGGCGCTCGCCGGCACGAGGGCGACCCCCGCGGCACCGGCGCTGCGTGCGCGGGAGGGCTCGGACGCAACGCTCGTCGAGATCACGGACCCCGATGAACGAGCATTCGCCGAAATCTTGGCGGAGAATGCTCGGCTGCGTCGGCGTTGGCCCACACGGTATGGAACCGATGCCTACCGCCTCTATGACCGAGATCTCCCCTCGGTCCCGATGGTGGTCGATCGCTACGCGGATGCCCTCCACATCACGATCTATCCGCCGGATGAGATCCAAGAGCCGGTCCGAGAGGCGCGCCTTATCCATCGGGCGGGTGAGACCCTCGGGGTCGATCCGATGCGGGTCTTCGTGAAGCGAAAGGCGAAGCGTGGGCGCGGCATGCAGCATGAAGTGCAGGCGCGGGAGGGTGCGAGAACGCTCGTCTCTGAGGGTGGATTCCAGTTGATCGCGAATCTCTCCGACTACGTCGACACTGGCATCTTTCTCGATCATCGCGACACGCGCGATTTGGTGCGGAAGGCGATCTCGGGCAAGCGCCTGCTCAACCTCTTCTGCTACACGGGAGCGTTCACCGTCGCGGCGATCGCGGGGAATGCGAAAGAGACCACCTCGGTGGATACTTCCCAGACCTATCTGGACTGGGCGCGCGAGAACTTGGCGTTGAACGAATTCGCGGGTGAGGCGCACCGGTGGGTTCGTGCGGATGCGCTCGAGTTCCTCCGCACGCATGCGGTGGAGGAGAGCTACGACATCGTGGTCGTCGATCCGCCGACCCACTCGAACCGCCACGGCGGGACCCATATCTGGGATGTGCAGAGGGACTACCTCGAATTGTTCGAGCGCCTGCGCCCGCTCCTCGCCGCGGATGGCGTCGTGTACTTTTCGACCAACTTCCGTCGGTTCAAACTCGACATGGCGAAGCTGGCGGGGTGGCTCGCAGAAGAGATCACGCCGGGGTCGATTCCGCCGGATATCGGAGATCGGCGGGTGCACCGGGCGTGGCGGATGAGCTTGCGGCCTGCGACCTAGGCCTGGTCCTCCTGCCGCTATCGATCCTTCGCGATCACCCGCCCCAAGCTCGCGAGTCCCCGCTCGATCTCCTCGAGCGGCGGGCCGAACGAAAAGCGGGCGAAGCTCTGAAAGCGGCTCGGGCGATCGGGGCGGCGCTGGCCGGGGTTCACGTCGAAGAAGCGACCGGGCACGACGATCACGCCTTCTTCGAGTCCAGCGGGAAACAGCTTACCGCCGGTACGGAGTCCTTCCGGGAGTCCCTGCAGATCCCCCCAGCAGTAGAAGCCGCCCGCCGGCTCGGGGCGCACGCGAATGCCGAGCGCCTCGAGCCCCTCTTTCATGCGAGCCCGCTTCGTCTTGAACGTCGCTTGGATCGAGCGCGCTTCGGCGTCCGCCGTGTCGCGGTCGAGGAGCGGAATCGCCGCGCGCTGCATCGGGCGCGAGCACCCGCCGTCGAGGAAGCTCCCCGCCGAAGCGAGCGACTCGATCATCGCCTTCGGTCCCACGGTCCAGGCGACACGCCAGCCGGGGTAGCGCCAGTTCTTGGTCAGCCCATCGAGGATCACCACCGGGTCGAGATTGACGTCTTCGACCGACGAAGCCGCGGAGGTGCTGATGCGTCCGTCGTACAGATAGTGACTGTAGAACTCGTCGAAAATCATCGTGCACGCGACTTCGCGGGCGAGCGACAGCCACGATGCGAGCTCGTCGCCGGTGACCAGCTTCCCGGTCGGGTTACTGGGATTCGAAAGGAGGATCGCAGAGAGCCCGCGACCGAGAATCTCTGCGCGCAACTCTTCGTTGGTGAACTCGTAGCTGCGATCGGTGTCGAGTAAGACCGGGATCGAGACGAAGGTGCCGAACGAGTCGAGCAGCTCTTCGTAGGCGGTGTAGTCGGGGAGAAAGTGTCCGACGTTGGTGCGGCCGAGCGTCGAGACGACGCGCGTGAGCGCCAAGCGCCCGCCCGCGACGATCGCCACGTTGTCGCGGGTGTACTGGCTCGCCTTTCCCTCTCGGTAGCGTGCGTTGTAGAGCGCGGCGACCGCATCGCGAAGTTCTGGCAGCCCGTCGACCGGCGCGTATTCGTGATCCTCTTCGTGGAGAGCGACCTCGGTGCGTCTCGGGGGGCCGCCGGGGAGCTCTCCGGTCTCGGGCGCGCCTTGCCCGAGATTCGCCCAATTCTTCGATCCGGCGACGAAGCCGCGCTTGGCCGCTTCCGCCATGACGTACAGGACGCCGGTGCGAGGCACGGGCCGGAAGCCGGCAGGGGCGGGGGTGAGTCGTTCCATGTCGTTTCGGCCTTCCGAGCCAGCATCCATCGGGGGGGCGGTTCGCCGCGGGCACGCGAGCAGGCTATGGGTCGCCTACGCTTCTATCGACCGGTGGTCGGCTGCCGATCGAGACCCAATTCGGCGACCAGCACGCCGATCGTCTCGGTGTCGTTGGCGCCGATGACCCGGTGGGCTGCCTCTTTCGCCTCGGGAACGGCGTTCTCCATCGCGATCGCGAGCCCCGCGCGCTCGAACATCGGGAGGTCGTTCCCGGCGTCTCCGAAGGCGACCGTGCGCGAAGGAGAAATGCCATAGCGCGTCTCGAGCAGCCGAAACGCCTCGGCTTTTCCTTCACAGCGCGGCTGGACATCGATGACGAGGAGGTCGCTCTCTCGGTGCTCGGGAAGCAGATTCAAGGGGAACCACGTCAGGTAAGCATCGAGGTCGGGGATGTTGGCCTTGAGATCTGCAACGAAGGCGTCGGCATTGGGATGGGCAGAGGAAAAGAGGCTCACCCGGATCGAGCGATCGACGCGCAGAGCAGCAGGCTCGACGATCCGCAACTTGCTCATGTCATGGAGCGCAATACGCTCCGCATCGCGTCTGGGGGTGAGCGCGAGTTTCGTCTCGGGGCACATCACGACTGGCAAGTGGTCGTGTTGCTCGGCGTAATCGATCAGACGCTCGAGCAGGGCGCGATCAAGATTGCGCTCCTCGAGCAGGCGACGCTCGGAGGGGCAGTAGACCGCAGCTCCGTTGTAGATCACTGCCGGGGTCTCGATTCCGAGCTGCTCGATCACGGGGATCGCGGTCGTCTCGGAGCGACCCGTCGCGATCATCACAGTGACCCCGCACTCGGAGGCGGCGTGGAGGCGTTCGCGGGTGTAGGGGTGGATCGTTCCGCTATCGGAGAGCAAGGTGCCGTCGAGGTCGAGGAGGATCGCATCGTAGGCGCGCTCGGACATGGGGCTCCTCGGGGTGGCTTTCGGACTCGACTCGGGTCTTGTGGGCTCTGCTCGGCATTTAGGAGAGCTCGGAAAACCGCTGGTGCGATCGCAGTTTCCCGACACAGATTGCGACGCATCCTGCCCGCGCGACCCCGCCCCGGCAAGGAAACCGCGGACTTGGACCCCGCCCTTCGACGATTCCCTCGATGCCTGGAGCGGCAGTTCGCTACAATTCGCGCCCGGCGGGCTCGAGACGCGCCCGTCGGCTGGCAGATCTGTGAGATCCATCGAGAAAGCGAGTTCTCTATGAACGGTATCCACCTTCAGTCGGTCTCGATAGGCAAGGGGATCGTCCATTGGGGCGTCGTCTATCCGCACCTGGCGCGTCGGAACCGCAATCTCCAGAAGGAATACCGCGAGCTCGATCAGGCGTGCGCCGACCTGAAGCGCTTCCTCAAGAAGGATCAGGTCGAGCCGAAGACCCGCGCGCTGATCGAAGAGCACGCGCCCGCTGGCGAGTGGGGCGCGGACGCGGCGGCCGAAAGCCGGGCGTAGGACTCATGGGTGCTTCCGTCGCCCGAGCCGATCCAGGATCCTCCATCCCAAGTGCACAGCGGGCCCCGCTGTGCGTGCATGAACCTCTCAGGGTCGACAATTGACAAGCCGGGGGTAGTGAGTGACACGGTCCCTGGTATATTTGGGACAAAGAGATCCTTTTAATGGTCGACGGCTGCGTGCTTCTGTGCTGACCCCCCGCGCTCGACACTCACGTACTCGAGTCGCAATTCACTCTGGAGAGTGACGCCGGAAGAGTCCGCCGCAGTCGCCGACCTCACCTGGAGGTGTGTGTCATGTTCTTCTCTTTTCGCCACGCGACCCCGATCGCGGACTCGACCGAGGTCTTTTCGCGTCGGATTCCCATCGTCGCGACCGTGTTTCGGCTCCAAGATGCCATCGCGGAG
>CALEHF010000262.1 GCA_937876125.1 uncultured bacterium | reverse complement strand
TCACGACAGACAGCATCGATGGTTGGGCCGATCCGAATCGTGACCTCTGATTTAGTCGCGGTCATGTCGCGCGACGAGTTCGACGAGCGCTTCGGCGAACGCCTTGCCGATCTGGCCGATGATCTTGGCGGAACCCATGTAGTGGAAGTCGGCATTGGAGGTGCTCTCCTTCAGGACCACCAGCTCCCGTGCGTCGAAGGTCTCCGCATACAGCTGATCGAGAGCCGCCTTCCCTTCCGCGCGACTCTGTCGCCCATCCTTCACCTCTTCGTTGATGGCAGCCACTCGCGGCTGTATCGAGCTCTCCCTGGCCCTGAGCGCCACCACTTCCATGTCCCAGTACTTTGCAGTTGGGACGGCGACCACAGTTCCCGCGAACTCCGGCAGGGCCGCCGGCGCGGTCATGGCGGTTCGGAAGTTCCGGTGGACCCCCTGGTATCGCTGTTGCTCCGGTGAGTACTGGTCGATCGGCCCGCCTACACCCATGACTCCGATCAGGAACGGGAGCTTCGGGGCAGACAAGTCCTTCCGCACATCGCGAATGAACTGCGCGAGAAGACTGCTGTACTCGCCGTACCCGCCCGGATCGCTTCGATCGGGATACACGGATCGATCGACCATGTCGTTCCACCCCTGGAACCAGACGAAGCCCGAGAGCTCATGGCCCCGCTCGGAGTCGTAGCCCGGAACCACTCGTTCGATGTTCGCGAGGACCATCTTCACGTGGTCGCACATCAGGCGGTAGTGGTGCCCCGACGCCGTCGCTCTCTCCGCCCGGATCGCTTCGATGTCCTTGCCCTGCTTCTCGAACTCCTTCAACTGCGCCTCACTGAATTTGTACGGTCCGGCGCCTGGGGGTCGGAAGTCGGTGTGCAAGCTTTTGCCACCCCAAGCGGTCTTGATGATCAAGATTGGCTCGCCGAGCAGCTGCTCTGTATAGATTCCGAAGGTGAACTCAGGTCCGATCTTGGGGCCGCGTTCCTGGGCGCCGTACCCGACGGTCAACGGGCCGACCTGCTCTGCTTCGGAAGAGCCGATCGAAGAGATCCACACCCGCTCGCAGACGAGCGGCGTGCCGTCGGCGTTTCGCATCTCCTTTAGAATCGGTGCGGTGGTTGGATCGAGAGTCATGGCATCGAACGTCCGAACGTGTGCATGCCCCTGCATGTTCGATTGCCCGGCGAGGACGAAGACCTTGAGCGGATGGGGGGAGTCTGCCGGTGGGCCGTTCGGAAGGGTGCGGTCCGCGTGGGCCGCCACCGTGGTCGTGAGAATGACGGCCAGCAGCGTCACCCAGCCGTGCCACGAGAACGAAACCTGGCAGAAAGGCATCTTCAACATCGGGGATGGGTTCCTTTCTCTGGAGTGACACTCGAAGGAGCTTGCTCCTCTCGGAGTTACGGGCACGCTCGGGCGGCGCAAGTACGGAAGCCTGCGAAGACATCGCGGCGTCCCGGCTGATAGAAGTCGCGCCAGGTGTCTCGGATCATGCGCGACCGGGTGGCCCAGCCGCCGCCGCGGAGGACCCTTCGGGTTCCGAACGACGCGTTGGAGTAATCCACGTACATATCGGGCTCGAAGCCTGGGTACGGTTCGAATCGGGTGGCTGTCCACTCCCACACGTTCCCTCGCATTTGACGACACCCCGCCGGGCTCTCTCCCTCCGGGTATGCGTCGACGGAGACCGGTCCTCCGCCTGACCAATCCAAGTTTCCTTTCGCAGGATGAGCCCGCTCTTCCCAGTGTGAGCTTCGCTTCGCGCCAGCCGCCGGGTCGAACGTCGATGCGACTTCCCACTCCGGTTCGGTGGGAAGTCTCCGCCCCGCCCAGCGGCACCACGCATCCGCCTCGTACCAAGAGAGATGGCATGCGGCGGTTCGAGGATCGATCGGTATCCACCGATCGAAGTGACGGCGCTCGAAGCCACCATCGCGACGCCAGAAGAGCGGGAGCTCTGCTTGGACCGCCTGGAGCCATGCCCAACCTTCGGCGCTCCAGAAGTCGGGGCGCAGATAGCCACCGTCGAGGACGAAGTCTGCCATCTCACCGTCGGTCACCGCCCGACGTGAAATCGAGAAGGGAGCGATGGAGATGGGGTGCGCCCACTTCTCATTGTCGAAGCAAAAGGGCGTCTCTGGTGAGGCCCCGATCTCGTACGACCCTCCGGGAATGTCGACATCCCCATTGATCTCGGCGGCGAGGGGGGGCGGAACCGTGGGAAGACCGAGGGTGGGAGCTGGGTAAGCGAGCGTCTGCCGGAGGTAAGTGAGAGCCTCGGTGTGCATATCGGCGTGAAAGATCGAGTAGACGATTCGATAGCGCAAGAGGTCGCTCTCGAACCTCCCTTCGATTCCCCTATCGATGACCTCGAGCACCCGATCGCGGACCTTCGCGGCGTAGGCGAGGGACCCGTCGCGATCGGGAACGGGGAGCCGCCAACGCGCCTCGTGATCGGTGGTCATCGAATCGAACAGTTGATCGACATCATCACGAGCGGGAGACTCCCCCAACACTCGACGCAGCACCCAGAGTTCGAAGAAGTAGGCCTGATGGCAGAACTCCCAGAGGATGGGGTTGATCGTGGGGAGGAGGGGCACGCAAAGCTGCTCTTCGGACAGGTCCGAGATCAACTCGACCGATCGCGCGCTCGCGTCGGCCACCCATTCCCGAAGGAGGGCATCGGGGTAATGTTCGCTCAGCATGCCGAATGATAGAGCCGCCCGTGGTCTTCGGGAAGGGCGGGACCGCGATGAGACTTACAGCGCGATGGGCGCGCTCGAGAAAGCCTACCCGCCCGCGCGTGTTCGAGGTGGCGGCTAGTTTGCTTGCAGATTGAGGGTTGAAGCTCGGAACTGTCAACTGAGGTTGAGCTCGGGAGGGAGGAGCTTTCATGGGGCTTCCCCAAAACTGGTGGGCGCGGGTTCCCCTCTCCGCGGGGGTCATCACCGCAGGAGCGTTGGTGATTCGTTGGATCGTACGGCTCGAATCCTCATTCAAGACCCTCGCCATCTGCGCCACAATGGTGGTGGCGCTCACCACTCTCATTCCGACTCTCTCTCTGATTCGCCAGTTCCCAATGTCACTGCTCCGGGGGAGCCCCTGGATACGCTGGCCCATCGGACTGAGTCTCTTCGCGGCGGCAGTGACGGTCACGCACCAAATTCAATCGAAGCTCAACGGGGGTGAGACCGTTCTGGGATTCGGACTGGGCATCTTTCTTGGCACCACGATTGTGATTCCCGCGCTTGCGCTTCTCCTCGACTGCCCCATTTTTCACCGGTCCTCCCAAACTCTGCACAAGGCACGCGAAGAGATCGAAAGGCGACGACTCATCGAGAAGTACGGAGGGCCAGAGTGGGACGAGCCCGACCCGCTGGCAACGCGAGAGAACGAGACGCGCCGAGAGAGAGACGATTCCCGGCCTTGAGCGGACGCCAACTCGCCTGATCGCAGCCCCTCATCACCCCTCGAGCCTCCGCCGGAACTCCTCCTCGTCGATCACCTCGACGCCGA
>CALEHF010000261.1 GCA_937876125.1 uncultured bacterium | reverse complement strand
TCAGGAGGACATCCCAGGGCGCTAGCACGCCTGCTCTTGGGGTCATGCCTCTTGTTCTTGGTGGTCGGGATGGCTTTCGGCGGGCAGGATGCGGGCAAGCCCATCGGTGCCCCACCGGGGACCGGCGATGATCCCCCTCCCCCCTCTCAAACTGGCTCGGACCCAGCTCAGGTCTCTTATCCCGAGGAGTGGGCGCCAGAAATCGAACTGCTCAGAACCGGCACGATTCCCGAGAAGGGCGATGCGGTCGATCGCCTGCTCGAGTATCGCGATCCCGCCCTGCTCCCGCTGCTTCGTGAAGCTCTCGGAGAGGAGGATCGCGCCTTGCGGGTTCGGATCACTACCGGAATCCTCCGCTCGTTTCCCGAGCTCGCTCCGAATTTCTTCTTTGCGCTCTGCGATGACCCGAGCGAGGCGCGGAAGGAAGCCGCAGTCTTCGCGGTCGGCTCCTTGGATGACCCGCGGACTCTGCCCATGTTGCTCAGCTTGATCGATCACAAAAACGCCACTCTCTCCGAAGCCGCGGCGCGCTCTCTGCTCAACCGAGGAAGGCAAGCGGTGAACTCTGCGTACTCTCGGGTGACGGGAGGACGCAGTCCTCACCCAGAGAAGCTGAAGAAGATCTTCCGCGACACCGCACGCGGGGTGACCGAAGAGCTGCTTTCGACGGGGCGAGAGGGGGAACTTCGCCGACTCCTCTTTCAGAAGTACGCCGGTGCAGACGCCGCACGGCGGGCCCGAGAGGGATTCGCAAAGGCTCACCTCGATGATCCGGTCGCGGCCAAACTCATGGAGTTGGGGACTCGGGTGGCAACTTGGACGCCGCGTCCGTCTCTCCCGGGCCCTGGGACCCTTCACTACTCGATCCACATTCAGAACGTCTTCGTGAATTCAGATCGAACGGTCGAAATCCAGGTGGGCGATGAAGACTTCCGCTCCCTGCAGTACTGGTCTTACTTTCTCGATCGCGCCGTTCGATTGGAACTGCCGATCGATCACCTTCTCGTCGATCCGGAACTCTGCTCTCCCCGGCTCACTTCTGAGAGTGACACCCACACGATCCACTATCGTCTTCCCGAGCGAACCTCTCTCCACGTGGGGGTGGGCATCCTCAACATCGCCTACTGGTCGGGGGCCATCGAGGGGGCGCGGGACGTCGCGTTGGTCGTCGATACGAAGAGCGGCTTCCCCCGATCCGAAACGGTGACGGATGCTGAGGGGGTCGTTCAATACGTGGCCGAGTATCTCGATCCCGCGGAGGTGCGGGACGGCTCCTTCGCCCCGAGGTTGATTCGCGTCGCGATGCCCCATGCCAAGATCGGAGCGCGAACTCTCTCCATGCGTTACGAGTTCCGATTCGCAATCCATGAGGGAGTGTGGCGTCTTGATGGCGGGGAGTCCTACGCCATCGGAGCCGCGGGCAGTGACGACGACGATCCGGGGACCCCTCCGGCGGGTACGGAGGAGATCCGGGCAATTGTTGCGGTCAGCAATGCCCGTTGGGTGCCGAAGACGCCCGAGCGCGCGAAGGACCCGGACGAGACGAATGCCGGTGGGGAAGGGACGTCTCCAAAGGAAGGAACGAATCCAGGGGCGAAGCCTACGACTCGACCTTCAGGCTCTTAGCGCAATTTTGAACTGGCCTCGATCGCGCCGTGCTCTCAATCGCGCCGTGCTCTCAATCGCGCCGTGGGTCGGAATGAAGAGGCGGCGGGGTGAGCGTCACCGAGTCGAGGGCCCAAGGGTCCACCGCGGCGCGACCGCTCTGGTAGCGGGCGAGATTCGACTCGAGGGTGCGACTCAGCGAATCGAGTTGGGCCCCGCGGGCCGCCGTGATGGCCTTCTGCTGGAGATCGATCGCGACATCGAAACGGCCGAGGGCCGCGTACGCCATCGCACACGTTTCTACGTGCTCGAGCGAACTCTCTTCGGCGACGAGCGCATTCGCGAGTTCTAGTGCGCGAACCGGATTCGGAAGACTCTCTCCCTCAATCCCCGAAGTGGGGGTCGAGAGCAGGCGAGCCCAGGCATTTCGAGCCCCGCGACTTTCCTCGATGCGATCCAGAGGGACGAGTTCGACCGCCTCGGCTAGATGTGCTGCGGCGTCCGCGCGCTTCCCGAGCCTGACGAGGGACAACGCTTCGCCGAGACGCGCCGCCATGCGACCGGGCTCCTCATCGATCACCGATCGATACGCGTGGATTGCCTCATCAAACTCCCCGAGTCGCCGGTGTGCGTTGGCCCGATTGAAGTCCGCATCGATCAGCCCTGAGTCTGCGACGGTCGCTCGCCGGTAGAAGTCGATCGCTTTCTGGTCCTCGCCACGAGCTCCCGCGAGCACGCCCAGATTGAACCAGGGAAGTGCGGCCGAGGGGTCGAGTTGCGCAGCCGCCTCGAAGTGTGGGAGCGATTCCTCTCGTCGACCGACCCGAACGAGGGCCGAGCCGAGATTCAAACGAACCGTGGCAACCTCTGGGGCGACCTGCGCCGCGCGCTCGAACTCGCTGAGGGCTTCGGAAAATCGCCCCTCGGTAAAGAGGCTGGTGCCCCTTCGCAAGTGGACGCGCCACCCAGTGGGAACTTCTCGGACTGCTGTGAGAAGCGGGTCGGCAGGGGGAGCTCGGAGCATGCCGCGCTGTTGCATTTGCTCGAGAGCTTGTTCGCGATTCCCGAGCCCGCGGTAGGCGAGTCCGAGCGGGTAGCGGTAGGCGCTCGCCTGAGGAGCAAGACGCAGCGCTTCTTCGAGTCGAGTGGCGGCCGCCTCATACTGTTTCTCTTCGAGGAAGACGCGACCGAGACCGCTGTGCGCCGCGGCACATTCAGGGGAGAGCGCCAATGCTCGCTCGTAGGCGTCGCGCGCCTCATCCTTCCGATCGAGCTCAAAGAGCGCATCGCCGAGAGCCACCCATGGGGCGAGAACTGTCGGATCGAGAGCGAGCGCGCGCCGGAACGCCTCGACCGCATACTCCATATCCTCACCGGTGCGGAGGACGTGCCCCACCAAGTAGGGCCAACGCGGGTCCTTGGAGTCGAGCGCCTCGGCCTCTGCGTACGCTGCCAGCGCAGCATTTCGGAGTGCGTACCCGTGATAGACGATTCCCGCTTCCCCGTAACTCGATGCGAGGCCCGCGATCGCTCCCCCGGGAGTCTTGAGGGCGGTCGAAAGAACTGCACGAGTCTGCGCGAGATGGTCACGGACCTCAGGCTCGAAATCGCTGAGTTGAGGCCAGGGGAAGGGTGCTTCGTCCGTCGACAGCGGGGGCGCCCCGGAACCGCCACCGCGATCGGGGGGAGTGAGCTGGCGGTCAGAGGGGCCATCGCAACCTGGAGCGAGGAGGAGCGATAGGAGCATCGTCTTCGCAAATCTCACGGTGACCTCCGAGTGGGAGTGGGAGAGTGGTCGCGCGGTTGGAGCTCGCCACGAACGATCGTGTGATACTGCCCCGGGGCCAGCGCTCCGAATGAGGCGGTCTCCCCGCCGGCGTAGGTCACCTGAATCGAGAGAGGAAGTTCA
>CALEHF010000260.1 GCA_937876125.1 uncultured bacterium | reverse complement strand
CGCGGGATCGACTCCCAAGGGCGCACGTTCGAAGCGAGGGTTCAGTTGCGCACCCGCCGCAACATTAGACTGCGACTCGCGACGACCCGCTTCCTTCGTGAGGGAGACGAGGTGGTTTTCTCCCTCGTCGCGAGCAATCAGTTCGACGCAGCGGTCTCGGGGCGCGTCCACCTCGATTTCCCGCTCGCACTCCTCGACTACCGCGGTCAGGCGTCAGTCGAGACCGACAACTCGAAGCGCGGCTCACTCTCCTTCCCGGTCGACCTTCCCGCGAAGGGTGAAGTCACTTTTGACGTTCCCTTCGCCGTCACCGGAATCGGTGAGGTGCACCTGATCGCGATGATCGCCACGCCGCGGGAATCGGATGGCATCGAGAGGTCGCTCTCCGTGCTCCCCTATGGTCTCGAGCGGCTGCTCGGCGGGGCTGGGATCGTCGCGGACATCGATGGCCCCTCGTCGGACTCATGGACCTTCGCCATCCCCGAACTGAGTGATCCCGAGTCTCGATCTCTAACCGTCGACCTCACTCCGTCGGCGGCGATCGCACTCATCGAGTCACTCCCCTACCTGGTGCGCTATCCGTACGGCTGCGTCGAACAGACCCTCAACCGCTTCGTTCCCGCCCTCGTCGTCGCAGAGCTGCTGAAGGAGACGGGCGTCGATCTCACTGAGATCTTGCCTGAGCGCCCCGCTCAAATTCCGGTCGGTTTCTGGGGGCACCTCGACGAGCGCCCGCTCGAGTTGTTCCGCCCGGAAGACCTGTCGCATCTTCTCGAGGTCGGCAAGTCGAAGTTGCAGCGCGCCCAGAATGGTGACGGCAGCTGGGGTTGGTGGCGTGGCTACGACGGTGATCCGTACATCACCGCGCTCGTCGTCGAGCACCTGTGCACCGCCAAGGAGATCGGGGTGCCGATCGATGACAACGTGCTCCGTGCGGGCGCCCAATGGTTGGTCCGGCACGCAGTGGGGCGTGATTTCGATGGTGAGCTCGACATTTATGAGCGTCCCGGAATCGAAGAACTGACGTGGGTCACCCGCGCGCTTCTCCACGCCGGCAGGTTGCAGTTGATTCCGATCAACGACGACTCCGATGGGCTCTACCCCCTCCTCGACTTCCTCTACAAGGTGCGTGACCGCCTCGGCGCCCAGGGCAAGTCGCTCTTTGCCCTCGCGCTCCACGACTCCGATCGAGGGGCCGATCACGAACGCGCACGCGTGTTGATTGGCAGTTTGTATGACACCGAAGGGGGGCAGGATCGCTTTGGTACCGTCCACTTCGGGAGGAACAACGCGTACTCCTGGTACGACCATGGCGTCGAATCGACGGCGTGGGCGCTCCGAGCCCTGATCGAGATCTCACCCGAGGACGATCGGATCCCTCGCGTGGTCCGCTGGCTGCTCGAGAACCGCGCGGGAAGTCACTACGACTCGACGCGGTCGACGGCGACGGTCGCGCTCGCCCTGACCGCTTACTTGCGGAAGACCGGCGAGCTCGATTGCGATCTCTCGGCGGAGGTGCTCTTGGACGGCACGTCGGTCGGAACGTTCGAAGTCGATCGAAAGAGCCTCTTCTCGAAGCGCGGGCGGATCACAGTTCCTGCCCACCTCCTCGAAGCGGGTGAGCACACCGTCGAGATTCATCGAAGCGGAAACGGCCCCCTCTACTGGAGCTCGATGGTCGAGTTCTACAGCCGGGAGGATCCGGTTCCCGCCGGCGGCAACCGCGTCGAGATCGCGCGGCGCGCGTATCGACTCGTCGATCGGAAGGTCCCGCGCACCGAGAAGTACATCCGCGAGGGGCAGACGATCGACCGCACCGTCGAGGAATGGATCACGGAGCGCCAGCCTCTCCCGGAGGGCGCCGTGGTCGCGGCCGGTGATCGAGTGCTCGTCGAGATCGAAGTGTTGAGTGCGAACACGTTCCGCTATGTGAAACTCGAGAATCCGAAGCCCGCGGGGTTCGAGACGGTCGCGAGCCAAAGCGGTTTCGTCGGGGGCGTGTACGGCTATCGGGAGCTGCGCGACGAGAAGGTCGTGTGGTTCGTCAGTCGACTCCCCGAGGGACCATCGAAGGTCGAGATCGAACTGCGCGCCGAGCGCGACGGTCGCTTCCGCATCGTCCCTGCGACCATCGAAGCGATGTATCTGCCGCACGTGCGGGGCAATTCGACGAGCGGAACGCTCGGGATCGATTGATCTGGGGCGAGAGCGGAGCTTGGGAGCGGGGGGCGTACTTCTTCGGGGGGTGCGGCCCCCTCTTCGTCGGGGACCCTCTTCGTCGGGGACCCTCTTCGTCGGGGAAAGGGCTTCCGAACCGAGGGCTTGAGCTTCCGACAGCCGCCTACGCGTTGTCGACCTCGGGGTGCCGTTGGCGCGCCACGGGCTCGGCGGGGTTGCCATGGACCGTGCTCGCCCCGATGACGTCTCGGGTCACCAGCGATCCCGCTCCGACCGCCGCATCGGGGCCGATGAGGACCCCATCCGTGATCCGCGCTCCGAGCCCGATGCGCGCGCGCTCGCCGAGGCGCACTCCGGATCCGATCACGCAACCTTGCGACACTTCCACGTAGTCTCCGACTCGCGTCCGCACGCCGAGCGACGCGCCCACCCCGATGACCGCGCCGCGGCCGATCCGCACCCCGACATCGAGAGTGACGTTCGCGTGGATGACCGCACCCTCTGCGATTTCGGTTCCGGGGCCGAGGCATGCCGATGGGTGGATCATGGAGAGGGCCGGGATCCCGGCTCGCACGAGCGCTGCGAGCACCGTTTCTCGATCCATGGAGTTCTCGGCGGCCGGCACCGCGCCGACCACCTGATCGCAATAGCTCGCAAGATTGTCGAGGGTGTCGAGAACGGGAAGGTCGCAAAGGGAGTGGCCCACCGCCTCCGTCGTAGAATCGACGGTGAGGAAGCCGAGAATGGTCGGTGCATCGGGCAGCTGCCGGACGAGATGGACGATCCGCTCCGCCTCGAGTGACGCACCGATCACCAAAATGGCACCGGTTGGGGTCGACGCGGTCATGGGATCCCTTCCTGGGCCGGGAAAACCCGGCCCCTCCACACCCCGTGCGGGCGGGGTGACTGGGGGGAAAAGCGCGCTGTACTCGATTCCCCCGAATGTAACGTTCCAGAAGCGGCTCCGCGCGGGTGAGGAGTCCTTACTTTTCGTCATCGACCGTTCCCCTCCCCGTCTGGATCCCTTTCCGCAAACAGTCTTTTCGATACGATCCCTGGTTCAGAAGCACGCCCTTTTGATCCCTAGGAGTCCGATGAGCACGCAACCGACCAAGACACTCGAGACTTTCCCCAACCCCGCTCCACAGCGCGACTACGTCATCGAGCTCGACTGCCCCGAGTTCACCTGCGTGTGCCCGATGACCGGGCAGCCCGATTTCGCCACATTCAGCATCGAGTACATTCCCGATCAATCGTGCGTCGAGACGAAGTCGCTAAAGCTCTACCTCTGGTCCTTCCGCGACGAAGGTGCGTTCCACGAGGCGGTCACCAATCAGATTCTCGATGACCTGGTCGCGGCGTGCGCGCCGCGCTGGATGCGGGTGACAGGGACCTTCAACGTGCGCGGCGGGATCACGCCGAGGATCACCGTGGAGCACGGCGACCGGTAGCGCTGCGACCGACCTCTCCGCCTCCCCGGCTACCTGAGACCATCCCCCCCCGTCATTTCGATGGCGCCCCTCGACATGCGAACATTCGTTCGCTACCCTCTCCTCTAGCAGCAAGGACTCCTCGATCCATCCGGCTCTCTTCGAAGGAGGTTGGCATGACCCCCAGTCGCGCCGCGGGCGAACCGACCCGCGATCAGATCGTCTCGTTTCTCGAACGCTGCGCCGACCGTGGCGTCCCCCCCACCGTGCGTGAGATCGGCGATGCGGTCGGTCTCCGCTCCCCCGCCTCGGTCCACCGCCAGTTGCGCACGCTCGAAGAAGACGGACGGATCATCTGTGATGGCGATGGGCGCTCGCGTAGCTGGCGGATCACCAAGCCGAAGAGCCGTCGGCGCGGCGGCGGAATGATTCCAGTGGTGGGAAGAATCGCGGCGGGCGAACCGATCGACAGCCTGGAGGGAGAGGAAGACTTCCTCCCGATTCCGCCGAACGGGTTCGCGAGCTCGGGGGATGTCGTAGCGCTGCGCGTCGAGGGAAACAGCATGACCGACGCGGGAATCCTCTCGGGGGACTACGCGATCATCCGACGCCAGCCCGAAGTAGAAAACGGCCAAGTCGCCGCGGTCAGTATCGATGGCCAAGGCACGCTGAAGGTGTGGCGCCGCACGGGCAAAGGGAAGATCTCTCTCGAGCCGCGGGCGCGCGGGTTCGAAGTCATCCGCCTCGGACGCGGCTCCGGTGAGGTGAGCGTGTTTGGCCGGCTGGTCGGGGTCGCCCGCATGTACGGAGAGGGATAGTCCGATGGTCGAACTGCATGAAGAGTCGATCCATGAGCCGGTTGGATCGTTGGTTGCCCGCTTCGATGGGCGCGGCATCTCGCCGCTCGCTTTCCAATGGCGCCGCCGCGACTATCAGGTGAAGCAGCTGAATGCCCGGTGGATCGATCGCACGTTGACTCCGTCCCTCCACGGCTTCACGGTGACGGTCGAGTCGGGGGATGTGTTCGAGCTGTCGTATCAGGAGGGAGAGGCGCTCTGGCGGCTGGAGCGGATCTTTTTGACTTGAGGAGCGGCGAGGTCAGTGCCCTCTGAGTTAGCGATCCTCCCACCCCTTCGACCGCTCCACCGCTTTCTTCCAGCCGGCGCGCAACCCTTCCACCGCGTCTCCCGCCCCCGGCTCGAAGATCGTCTCCTCACCCCCGAGCATCGCGATCCCCTCGGGCGAGTCCCACACCCCGACCGCGAGCCCGGCGAGCGCCGCGGCTCCGAACGCGGTCGACTCGGTTTGCGCCGGGCGCACGACCGGAATGCCGAGGATGTCCGCCTGCAGCTGCATGAGGAGATCGTTCTCCGTTGCGCCGCCATCGACCCGCAGCTCGCGCAACTTGAATCCGGCGTCCTGCTCGATCGCCGTGACCAGATCATCGACCTGGAGCGCGATGCTCTCGAGCGCCGCGCGCGCCACGTGGGCTCGGGTGGTGCCGCGCGTGATGCCGAACATGCTTCCCCGCGCATACGGATCCCAGTACGGCGTCCCGAGCCCCGCGAAGGCGGGCACCAAGACGACCCCGTCACTCGATGGAACCGATGCGGCGAGCGCCTCGATCTCAGCCGCATGTTCGATCACTCCGAGCCCATCCCGGAGCCACTGCACCACCGCGCCACCGACGAACACACTTCCCTCGAGCGCGTACTCGGTGCGATCACCGCGGCGCCACGCGACGGTCGTCAACAGTCGATGCTGGCTCTCGACCGGCTCAGTGCCGGTGTTCACCAACAAGAAGCAACCTGTGCCGTAGGTGTTCTTCGCCAAGCCGCGCTCGAAGCAGCACTGACCGAACAGGGCGGCCTGCTGATCGCCCGCGATACCGGCGATCGGGGTTCCTCGCAATGGATCCACCGCCGCGTCGCCGTACACCTCCGACGAGCTGCGCACTTCGGGCAGGAGCGCCTCCGGCACGCCGAGCAGCGCGCACAACTCGGAGTCCCACACCCCGCGATGGATGTCGTAAAGCATCGTGCGACTCGCGTTGCTCGGGTCGGTGGCGTGGACCGCACCACCGGTGAGGCGAAACAGGAGCCAGCTATCGATAGTGCCGAAGCAGAGTTCTCCCGCCTCGGCGCGCGACCGCGCATCGGGAATGTGATCGAGGAGCCACGCGACCTTCGTCCCCGAGAAGTAGGGGTCGACCTCGAGACCGGTGCGCTTCCGGATCAGCTCCGCATAGCCATCCGCGCGGAGCCGATCGCACACCTCGGCGGTGCGTCGATCTTGCCAGACGATCGCCGGCGCGATCGCCTTGCCGCTCTTTCGCTCCCAGAGAACCGTGGTCTCGCGCTGGTTGGTGATGCCGATCGCGCGCAAGTCGGACACAGCGATGCCCGCTGCATCGATCGCGCTGCGCACCGTCGCGAGTTGCGACTCCCAGATCTCTTCTGGGTCGTGATCGACCCAGCCCGGGCGCGGAAAGTGCTGCGTGAATTCCTTCTGGCCGACTCCGACGATCTTGCCCGTTTCATCGAAGACGATCGATCGCGAGCTGGTCGTCCCCTGATCGAGCGCGAGAACGTAGTCCATGGCTTCCCTCACTGCTCCGTCGTGATCGCCTGCATTTTCCCGCCCGTCGACTTCGACAATTCCGCGAGAAAGTTACGGTTTCGCCCCCCCGTTTCCGCGACGAGCAAAACGTGCACGCGCGCTCCGTAGAAGCGATTCTCTCGGATGAAGTGCTTCAAGAAACGATCGTAGTCGTGGTACTTCCCCTCGGTCGGCGCGCCCTCCGAAACCAAGTAGATCGTGTCGACGTAGGGACTGGTCGCGGCATAGACCAGGGCGTCGTAGACGTTGCCCCGCGCGTGTCCCGGTGCGGTGGGGATCTCTTGCTCGCGACAAAAGCGCACGAGCGGCTTCCGGGCGCGCTTGAGGAGTTGCGGTTCCTTGTGAGGCGCGAAGTAGCTGCTCGCAAACGTGATCACGTTCACCCAGGTCCGATCGTCGAGCAGACCGAGCACCCGTTCGAGCTCATCCTTCGCGTGGTCGAGACGGGTCGGGCCCGCGCCACCGGAGTCGCCGGCGAAGTTGCGCGACATCCCTCCGGAGAGATCTTGCAGGAAGGTCACCCGCTCCGAGTCGACAGGGATGCCATGAAAGTTGACGACCCGCGTCGAGGGCTTCTTATCGTCCCCCTTCGCGTCTCCGGGAGGTTTCGCTCCCCCCCCGGCACGATCGGAGGCAACCCCCGGCTCCCAGCTCTCTCGCTTCGCGCTCCACCAAGACCGCCAGTGCACGGTACTGGTGAGCCCTTTCTCTCCGGTGATCTCGGCGAGGGCCTCGAGTCGCGCGACCCGCGCTCTCCCCTTCGCCTCGTCGATCGAAGGGATCAACAGATCGATCGCGCGGACGAGCTTCTCCCGGGGAATCTCGTGCGCTGGGAATCCAGACAAGACTTCGAGAGCGAAAACTTCGAGCCGGGGCCCCCACACGCCACTCTTGTCCTTGGGGGGAGACTCGAGTTGCGCCATGGCGGCGTCGAAGGCCTGAACCGATCCGCCCTCTTGGATTCTGAGTGCGACGAGCCCGGCGATTCTGAGAGGGAGGATCTTCTTCTCTCTGAGAGCCTCCTCGATCTGCGCGCGCCCCTTGTCGCTCGCGCATTCTGCGAGAACCACAAGGGACTCTCCCCGGACCCGCCAATCACGCTTCTCCTTCTTCCAAAGGGTCGCGGCGGTTTCCGCCGCGAGTGCCGGATCGATTTGCATGAGCGAGTGGAGCATCCACTCCCGCGCCTCCGTGAATTGCGAGCGCAGCACCGCCTTCGCGAGCAGGGGACCTGAGCCGGGGAGCTTCCGATTCCCGAACAACTCGGCGATGTTCTCGGCGACCAAGGGCTCGGAGTGCAGCAGCCCCTGGGCCAGTGCAAGAAGCTCTGTGTCGCTCGTGCTCTTTTCGAGTGCGGCAAAGACGGTATCGCGCACATACCCCGAGTCATCGGCGAACAGCGGAAAGACCACCTCCGGAGAAAAGGACGCCGCGGTGATCTCCTTCTTTGCATCCTTCGCTGCGTTGTTCTGTTTTTCGATGCCCCGCTTCCAGTCGACGAACGCGGGGCCGGGAGTCTCGATGGATGGAGCCGCTCGAGCCACGCGAGGTGTGGCATCTCTCGAGACGGTATCTTTCAAACCTGTATCTCTCAAAACTGCGCTCGCGAAAATGACGAGACCGCCGAAAAGAGACAGCGAGAGGAGTCTGAACATCATGCGGCGCTTCTTGGAATGCATCGGTCGGTGGCTCCATTCGTCGCGTGGGGTCGTTCGACGCGGTCAGGATAGCCGAAGCTCAGAGAGCAGAGCACCCATCGCGCACCAGTTCCGTCGTGTTCGCAGCGCGCCGTCCGGCGCGGCGCGTCCGCAGCGGCTGCGCGGTATCCCTTCCCCTCCCCCAGCCCCTCCGTCATGCTGTCCTCGAACGGACCACCAGAGAGGAGTCTCCATGGATATGAAGAATGCGAAGATTCTCGTGACCGGATCGAGCGTGGGGATCGGCTACGCGACCGCAGCGCTTGCGAAAGAGCGCGGCGCTCAAGTGTTCCTGAACGGTCGAGATCGCGGCAAACTCGAGAGCGCGATGAGCCGCCTCGCCGCCCCCGGCTTTTGCGCGGACGTCGGCGAGCAGTCGGAGGCGCGCGCGCTGGTCGCCGCCGCCCGGGAGGCGATGGGCGGAATTGACGTCGTCGTGAACAACGCGGGTTGGGGCAAGCGGATGACTCTCGAGGAGTACGACCCCGACGTCGCCCTCGCGATCTGGAGAACCAACATCCTCGGCGTCGTCCACACCACCCAAGCGAGTCTCGACGACTTGAAGAGCTCGAAGGGTGCCATCGTCAACATCGCAAGCACTGCGGCTCTGCGCGGCTACCCCGGCGGATCTGCCTACTGCGCCTCGAAGTTCGCGCTCCGCGGCATGACCGAGTGTTGGCGCGCCGAGTTGCGTCCTCACGACATCCGCGTCTTGCTCGTCAATCCGAGCGAGGTGCAGACGTGTTTCTTCGGGGGCGCGGCAGAACGGGAGCTCGACCCGAAAAAACTCTACGCGGAAGACATCGCGCACGCGATCTGCGGTGCGCTCGAAATGGACGACCGGGGGTTCATTCCCGAGCTGTCGGTCTTTGCGACGAATCCGTTTCCGGCGTAGTCGAGCATGATTCGAACCCCTTCTCAGGAGGGGAGGCGTCTCCTAAAGCGAGCGCCGAGCGCTATCGAGTGAAGGAAACAGTTCATGCGGAGTAGGCATTGAACAAGCTGCGGATGGTCACCACTCTCCTCGCACTCTTCCTCCTCCCGGGCTGCGCCGGCTTCGGCGAGTGGTCGCGGGCTCGGGGGCGCGATCTCGGCGATTGCGTGCGCGGTTCGGTCGGCTTCGGCGTCGGCCTCTACGCCGAAGCGCAGGCGACGTCGCTCCTGCACCCCAGCGTCGGCTTTGGGGATGTC
>CALEHF010000259.1 GCA_937876125.1 uncultured bacterium | reverse complement strand
ACGGAGTAGGTGTGCATCAAAATGGGGCATCCCGATTCGCGGCCTCTGATTTAGGCTCACACGCACATCGAATCGTCACTGATGCACTCATCGAGCCCGTCGGCCGTGGGATCGGGCCCATCGTCGCCGTCGATCGGCCCTGGCGCCGGCGGAGGAGGGCCGAAGTCGAACAGGTAGTTCATCACCAGCACCGAGTCGGCGAGATTGATGAACCCATCGTCATTCGCATCGCAGGCGTCGGGACAGAGAATCGACACGCCGTGGAACTGCCAACCGATGATCGTTGCAGAGTCCGCGAGATCGACCTTGTCGTCCGAGTTGCAGTCCCCCCTCTGAAAGATCTCCGTCGGAACGGCCGAAATCACGCAGCCGTTCTTCTGGAACCCTTGGATCGACGCAAAGTCTACGATCACGATGTTCTCGATGATCGCACCGCCGGGTCCGTCGATGAGATCGCAAAACTCCACCACGAGGTCGGTCCCGCAGGTCGCCGTCAGATCGATGGTGACATCGGCGCAACCGATGAGGAGCGGCGTCGCGGTCGGGGGCACAGTTTGGCTCCCGAACGGGGGAAGCGCATCGAGCAGGATCCCCAAGACGAACTCACAGCCATCGCCATCGTTCGGATCATCATCGATCCCGGAGTTCACGAACTCCGCCCCCACCTCAGCGAAGATCGAACCCGCGATGCTGAACGACTCGAAGGTGAGATTGCAGTCGTAACAGACCGCAATCTGCAGTCCTTGCAAGTTGTCGGTCGGATCGGAGTAGAAGAAGCACAGCTCGACGGTGTCGCCGAGGGACCCCACAACTGGCGGAATCGGAGCCGAGGGATCGAATCCCACGGGCAGGTCACGGGGTCCGCAGTAGAACTGGGAGTCCTCCAGGGACTGAACGACCGGCAGGCAAGTCACCGTGCCGTTGATGAGAGTCGGGGAAATCGAGTTCCCGCCGACCACGACGACATTCGAGAGCGGGGGCGAGCCGAACACGTTGTCGACAAAAGTCAGATCGGTGATCTGCGGGGGCGGCAGCGGATCGCCCTCGACCACGAAGACCGGGTTCGCGCACTGGTAGCGGAAGTTCGCGAGAGCGAGCATGGAACCCGGTGGGATCACTTGGGCTTCGAAGGGGGCATTGATGTCGAGCACGACCCCCAAGGTGCCCCCGGTGGAACGGATGTTCGGAATCACGAACTCGGGCATCGCGAGATCGGTCGCGGTCCCCAGGAGGTTGATGTTCTCGAGCATGAGCACCGCGGGGTCATGGCTGATCGAGAGAACGAAACCGTCGGTCGGCCCAGCGAAGTTCGCCATGAACACCGTCGTCGAGCCGCTCGACTCGTCGAAGGTCGCGTTCGCGATAGTGAGCTCGACGGGGGGGGCCGGCACGAGCGTCACCGCGTTCGGAGCGGAGACCAGTCCGAGCCCTTCTCCAGCTCCGATCGAAGCACCGCCTTGGACGATGATGTTCGAGAGCACGGGGTTGTTCAGGCTTCCATCGACGAAGCTGAAGCCGGTGAAGATGTCAGGATCGCCGGGGAGCGGGCTGGTCTCCGCGCGCGCGGTGAACGAAGCCAGCAGCTGATCCGTCCCGACTGGAATCGTTTGCCCATCGAACGGCACGTTGGCGTCGAGCACGACACCCAAGGTGAATCCGTTCGGCAGAATCTCGGGGACGATCAGCTCGGCCAAGCTCCCTGCGGTGACGGTCCCGCTCGTCGATACCAGCGTGACAGACGTGAGTGCGGGATCGAATCCGATCGCGAGGACATACCCCTCGATGGGCGCAGTGTTCGTCACTTCGACATCAAAGCTCGCGGTTTGTCCGGTCGACAAGCTCGCGCTTCCCACGATGCTGAGCGACTGCTGCGCGGTGAGTGTGATGGTGACTCCCGACAAGGTGACGAGAGCGCAAACCGACAAGAGACGGGACAGAAACGTAGAGCGAAGCATGGGGCACCTCCAGGCATCGTCTCCAGCAACCGAAGACCCCTCCCTCGAAGGTCTTCTGGACAAGCAGAGGTCGGAGCCCCGAACCACGTGAGCTCGCCTCTAAGTCGGCGCTGTGTCACTAAGTGGATGCTGAGTTCGGCAGCCAGCACATCTGGACCTCAGCAGAATCCAGTGAGCCCCCATAGGGTACTGGAGAAACCGCCCTTTCAACACCCAAGACTGTCAAAGCTGTCACCTTGAACGTCTTGAACGCTGGTGCGCCCCCCCCGGCCCCTATCGAGGTCGAGGTTGATCATTCCATGGGGGTTGGCGATAACCGGTCAGAGAGAGTTCATTCACATCACGGTACCCGCGAGGCTGTCGGGCCCCCTCCCCTTCCGGGGGGCAAACCAGAGGAGAAGCGACGAATGGAGACTTTTGAAGCGATCTACGCGCGACGAGCGGTGAAGAACTACGACCCCGAACACCAGTTGTCCGAAGAGGAGCTCCATAAACTCTTCGAGGCCGCGATCCAGTCCCCCACCTCCTTCAACATTCAGCATTGGCGATTCGTCCTGGTTCGCGACCCCAGTCTTCGCCAACAAATCCGAGCCGTCGCGGCCGATCAGGCCCAGGTGACCGACGCCTCCGCGCTCGTGATCTTGACCGGCGACATGATGGCCTGGGCGAAGGAGCCGGCGCGTTATTGGCGAAATGCGCCGAAAGAGGTCCAGGACATCCTCGTGCCGTGGATCCAGCCATTCCACGAGGGGAAGGAGCAGCTGCAGCGGGATGAGGTGATGCGTTCTTGCGGAATGGCGGGTCAGACGATCATGCTCGCGGCGAAGGCGATGGGATACGACACCTGTCCGATGATCGGATTCGACGCCGAAGCGGTCGCTGAGTTGATCCGCCTCCCCAAAGACCATGCGATCGGTTTCATGATTGCGATCGGCAAAAGAACCAAGGACGCGTGGCCGAAACCAGGGCAGCATGCGCTCGAGGACGTGCTGATCCACGATCGGTTCTAGGAATCTGGCCGACGCAAAGTGCGGGAGAAGCGGGCGTACCGCTTCTCCCGCACTTTTTTTGGCGGTCCAACCGTCTTTGGGGGCGACGTCCCCGAACTCCCCTCCCTGAGCACCCAGCGGCCGGGACTCTGCCTCTCAACGTTCGGGTTCTCCAGAGCGCTGCCCCACCTTACAATCCTCGCTCACCTGTAGTTCATCCCCCCCGCGGGCGTCCCCCCGAGTTTGGGAGCGATCTGATGATCGATGTTCGTCCATGGAGCCTCCTCGGCGCGAGCTGCCTCGTGCTGTTCGGTCTCTCCGCGGTTGGTTTCGTGAAGAGCGCCTCGGCGCAGACGCCGGAAAACAGCGAGTTCCGCGCTGGAGTCCTCGACGGTACGACTGTGAACCCGATGGTCGTCGCGCCCCCGGGAACCGCCGCGACGGTGCACTTCTATTGGATCGATCCCGACGACGAGTCGTCGGGATTCCAGCTCTCGATCTCACTCGAGGGGAATTTGACGGTGCTTCCCGATTTCACGATCGAGGGCACGGCGCTCGAGCTGATCGGAGCGGAGTTTGTCGACGCCGACATCGACAACGACGATTTCGCGATCGATGGAGATGGCAGAGAATTGACGGTCGGCATCCTGCTCGACAGCTTCCCCCCCTTCGACAATCAGGTCGCGGGGCCAGCGCCGGTTCCCTTCGAGCTCGGCCGAGTCAGCATCTTGACCCCGTCGACATTGGGAGACTGCGGGACGGTCGAATTCGTCGACGGATTGAATGGGCCGAACGGTCCGGCACTTTCGAACATCGTGATCGTCAACACTCAGTCGATGCAGAACTTCACGACGGTCGGTGCGGTGGTCTGCGCGGTTGGAACCGCGTTCGTTCGTTCCGATTGCAATGACGACGGAAACACAGATGTCGGCGACATGGTGTACCTGCTCAACTTCCTGTTCCAATCGGGTGCGCTCCCCCCCTGCCTCGAGGCGTGTGAAGCGAACGCGGATGGAGCGCTCGACCTCGCGGACGCCCTGACGATCGGAAACTTCCTCTTCAGCATGGGACCGCCCCCCCCTGCGCCGTTCCCCGATTGCGGATCGGTGATGGGAACGCCCGATTGCGACACGTTCGGCGGCTGTTGAGCGGCGGGTGCTGGAGGGTCGGGGGTTGAGAGGTCGGGATCTGTACTTGCGACGGTGATGGCTACCGGCGGTGATAGAAGTACCACTCGCCCATCAAGAAGATAACGGCGAGTGCGAGCAGCCACGGCCAGAACACTTTTCGGGCGAGAGTACGGTTCGCGCTCGCCTCGGTGAGCTCGCCGCCGGCAATCGAGATCTTGCCTTGGGGGGTGATCGACGACTCCGCCAGAGAGAGCAAGCTCACGGGGACGATCCGCGCCCACTCGAATGGCTTGCCGGTCTCGTCGACTACTTTTGCGTCATGCCATGCAATGGAGAACAGACCGAGCTGATCGGTTTCCGCCGAGCGGAACCAGCCATCGGCGCTCGCCTTGATCTCACGGGTCCGCCCGGCGGGATCGGTGACGCGATAACTTTCGACTCCGCTCCCCCCCTCGATCGCAATGAGCTCGCCGGGGCGAATCCCCTCGACCGTCTCGACGGAGCGGCCGAGATAGGCGACCGCCGCCTGGAGAAAGAACGGGAAGCTCGTCTGGAGCGGCCAGCGAGTTCGCATCGCATCGAATCCGACCACGATCCCCTCGCTCGACTCGGTCCGGAAGGTGCGAATCAGTGCACCACCGCGCGAATCGAGCAGCGCCTTCGAGTGCGGCAAGTCTGGCAACACCCACCCCTCGGGAATCTCGCCATCGAGAGACGAGTACCGCACAAAACGGTTCAGCGGATGCTCCTGGTCCCAACTGATGATGGGAGGCCGCTCGACGAGAGGCGGTTCCGGATCCCAGACACCTGGGGGAAGCGCGCCGAGGAACAAATGCGCGGGACCGCGCGGCATTTCATCCGGGGCGGTGCGATCCCAAATGATCAGATCGGGAAGATCGACGTCGCGCGCGGCGAGCCGCTCTTTCGCCGCCTCCGGAGTCAGAGTGTGGACATGAGTATGGGGAAGAACCGCAAGCGCATCGTCGAGAGCGAAGTTCGGCGGGCCCACCTGCCAGAGCGTCACGGTCGACGGCGGCTCGACCACGATCCAGGCGCGATCATCGGCGGCGAGCGCATCGCCATCGCGGGGCTCCCACAGCACCTCGAGAACGTCGCCGCCCCCTCCTCCGCCATCACCCTTGATCTCAAACGTGTGCGACCAGCGCCCTCCCGGCTCGATCCCTTCATGCTCGGCGACGCGCACCGGCACGTCCCCGAGGTGAAGAGAGAGAGTACCGGCAGCGGGCTCGACCCCCGGGTTTCGCACCTCGACGAAGATGCGAAGCCCGCCCTCCGCCCCGAGCTCAGGGCGGGCGGAGAGGGACGTGATTCCCGCGTTTTCCGTCCCCGTCCCCACCGGTTCGTACTCGAGGGGGAGGGAGATCAGTTTCCCCTCCCACGCCTCGAAGTTCCCATCGGAATAGATCACGGCGACCGCGTCGTTCTGTCGTTCACCGATGCTGACCGCGAGCTCGATCGCGGGGCCGATACGCGTCGCAGAAACCCCCGGCTCGAGGACCTCCAGCGCTCGGCGCAACTCGCCCCGATCATCGGTGACCGGGGTGACCGCGCGCGCACCGTGATCGAACGCGATGATCACCGCGCTCTCACCGGCTCCCATGTTCTCGATTCGCTGCTTCGCGAGCGCCTGAGCCCGATCGAACCGAGTGCTGCCTCCCTCCGTCACTGCCATGCTCGCAGAGACATCGAGGAGCAGAAGGTGGACACGCCCGGCGACGATCTCGCCCTGCTTCTCCGGTTGCATCAGGGCCAGGGTGGCCAGAATGATCACGAGCAGCTGGAGAAGGAGCAGCAAACTCTTTCGAAAGCGTTGGAACGGGGAGTTCACCCGCTTATCGTCGAGCACCATCGCCCAGAGGAGAGTGCTCGAGATCTCTACGTCGCGCCGCTTCATCTTGAGGAACCATAAGATGAGAACCGCGGGAATCAGCAGCCCGAACCAGGCCATGCTGGGGGTGAGCCAGGTCATGCCGCCCCCTATCCGATGATCTGTCGAGCGCGGAGGTAACCGAGCACCAACTCATCGAAAGGGGTGCCGGTGGACGTGAAGAGCGGCTGGATGTCGAAACGCCGACACGTCTCCTGAACCCCCGCCCGAAACTCATCGACGGTGCGTCGGTATGCTTCGAGGATCCGTCCCCCCACCGAGACTTCGATCGTCTCCCCATCTTCCGCGTCCACGAGGCGTAGGTCGCCGGCGACCACTGGCTCGATCTCGTCGGGGCTGAGCAGATGGATGAGGTGGACGTCGGTGCGCCGCCCCGCAATCGTGCGCAAGGCGTCCTTGTAGCCCGCTGGGTCCAGCAGATCGCTGATCAAGATCACCATGCCTCGCGCCGGGGCAGCGGAGGCGAAACTGGTGAGCGATTCCAGGAGCCCGGTCCCCGCGCCCGCCTCGAGATCGCCGAGCCAAGAGATCAGCCGCATCGCGTTTCGGCGCCCGCGGACCGGAGGGAACGGAGCACGCATGGTGCGGTCGAAGGGGTAGATTCCGACGCGATCCTCCGTCCCGAGCGCAATGTAGGAGAGCGCCGCGGCGACCTGGCGCGCGTAGCGGAACTTGTTCGGCTCCCCAAAGGCCATCGAACGAGAGCAGTCGACCAGGATGCACACCGTCAGGTCTTCTTCCTCCTCGAACAGCTTGATGAACAAGCGGTCGAGACGGCCATAGATGTTCCAGTCGAGGTAGCGGATGTCGTCACCGGGAACGTAGTCGCGGTGATCGGCAAACTCGGTCGAAAATCCTCGTCGGCGGGATCGACGACCGCCGCGCATGCGACCGGTCAAGGTGGCGCGCGACAGGAGCGACAGTCGCTCGATGCGCGCGAGAAACTCCTTGTCGAGGAGCGGCTCGCGCGATGGAGCGCCGGCGGGATGGGGAGAGGCTTCAGCCACGGGACTCCTCGGCGGTCGCGGACAGATGGGTTGGCAAACAAGAAGAGGAGCGACGTGCACGGCTGGAGGCGAGACACGTCTCGGTCACGACGCGAGTGAGCCTGCGTCCTCTGCGACCTCCGGCACCACGTCGATGATCTCCTTGAGGATCGCATCGGTGCTCTTCCCCTCCGCCTCCCCTTCGAAGTTCAAGAGCATTCGGTGGCGGAGC
>CALEHF010000258.1 GCA_937876125.1 uncultured bacterium | reverse complement strand
CTCGAGCCACTCCCCCGCGACGAGCATCGAACGCGAAACCTCGGCGTAACACCCTTCGTCGTAGTCGACGACTCCGTAGCTGCCCAGTCGGACGAAGAAGAGCAGCGCGAAGAGTACAACCAAGGGGCCGAACCGCCCGACGAGGGGATGCACGGCCTGGGGATGCACGGCCTGGGGATGCACGGTCTCGACGACTTCGCTCTCCCCCGAGGGCTTCATTTTAGACTCCGTGGGGCAACCAGAGGTTTTTGACGCGGGTGGCGTGCCTGAGAAGCTCTTCTCGCGTCGCGCGCGCGCTCCGCGGATCGAACTCGGTCGGGCACCAGGTACGTTTCAGGTTGCCGGCCGAAAGGGTCTCGATCTGGACCGTGTGCTCAACGGATCCGGCGTGCCAAATCATGTCGACGGCGTCGTGTTCCGCGAGAACCGGAATGAGGTCGGTGTGGCGACCCGTGACGAGGTTCACGACGCCCGCAGGGACGTCCGAGGTCTCGAGGACCTGGTAGAGGTCTGTGGCCGCGAGAGGGGCGCTCTCGCTCGGTAGGGCGACGACGGTGTTCCCCATCGCGATCAGGGGTGCCACCAGGCTGATGAGTCCGAGGAGTGGCCAGCGCTCGGGGCACACGACCCCGACCACGCCCACCGGCTCGTGGAGCGCGAGGACCAGGCCGCGGATCGGGACCTGGTGGACGGCGCCGTCGTGTTTGTCGGCCCAGGAGGCCCAGTAGGTCAGGCGATCGACGGCGGTCTCGACCTCTGTGGACGCGAGAGTGCTCCCGCAGCCGGTCATCGCGTCGATCCGCTCGGCCAACTCATCGGCACGTGGGGCGAGGTTCTCGGCGAGGTACCAGAGAATTTGCGAGCGGAGGTGCGCCGTGGTGCTCCCCCACTTTCCCGCCGAGTGGGCGGCCTCCACCGCATTTCGGATGTCCTTGCGGTTGCCGCGGCCGACGCGGTCGACCACGGTTCCATCCGGAGCTTTGACATCGAGGGAGTAGCCGCCATCGGGGCGGGCCTGCTTGCCCCCCACGTAGAGTTTTGCCGTGCGGTCCAGGGTCGCCGTGGCGAGCTCGCCCTCCACCGAATCGGCCACAGCACCGGTCTTCGGCAATCGTTCACCGGTAGAAGTCGACGTCCAGGGATCGGCAGGACGCAAGTATGCGTGAAGGCCCTCGAGGCCTCCCTCGCGCCCGAATCCCGACTCCCGCACCCCGCCGAACCCCGAGGCGGCGTCGAACAGGTTCGTGCAGTTCACCCAGACGGTGCCCGCGTGCAGTTTCCGAGAGACGTCGATCGCGGTGTCGATATCCTGACTCCACACGCTGGCGGCGAGTCCGTAGCGGGTGTGGTTGGCGAGAGCGATCGCCTCGGCGGGGGTGCGGAAGGTCATGGAGACGAGGACCGGGCCGAACACCTCTTCCTGTGCGATCGGCGATGCAGGAGAGACATTCGGGAACAGGGTCGGCGGGAACCAAAAACCGGTATCGGGCAGCGCGACGTCACACTGGAAACACTCGTTCCCCTCGGCCCGGGCGCTTTCGCACAGCGCCTTCACATTCTCGAGGTGGTCCTTTTCGATCATCGCTCCGAGATCGACCGCCTTGTCCATCGGACTTCCGACGCGCAGACGCTCCATTCGCGCGCGGAGCTTCGCATGCATCGTGTCGGCGATCGATTCGGCGACGAGGAGACGGCTTCCCGCGCAGCACACTTGTCCTTGGTTGAACCAGATCGCGTCGACGATCCCCTCTACCGCAGAATCCAGATCGGCGTCGTCAAAGACGATGAACGGACTCTTGCCACCGAGCTCGAGAGTGAGCCCCTTTCCGCTCCCTGCAATTTGCTTCCGAATCACGCGACCCACCTCGGTCGAGCCGGTGAACGCGACCTTGTTCACGTCGTCGTGTCCGACCAGGGCGGCGCCGGTCAATCCATCGCCCGTGATGATGTTGACGACGCCCGGCGGTAGTCCGACTTGAGTGCACAGTTCAGCAAAGAGTATTGCGGTGAGCGAGGTCCACTCCGCGGGCTTGAGGACGACGGTGTTGCCTGCGGCCAGAGCGGGCGCGATCTTCCACGAAAGCATCAGAAGCGGGAAGTTCCACGGGATCACCTGCCCGCACACCCCCCACGGTTTCGAGTGGGGTGCGCGCTCGGAGAGGAGGCGTGCCCAGCCTGCGTGGTGATGGAAGTGACGAGCCACCAAGGGAACATCGATGTCTCGTGTCTCTCGGATCGGTTTTCCGTTGTCGAGGGTCTCGAGCGTCGCGAAGAGTCGCGAGTTCTTCAGGATCCCGCGGGAGAGTGCGTACAGATACCGCGCCCGACCTTCGCCACCGAGACTCCACCACACGGTTTGAGCTTTGCTGGCGGCGCTGACGGCCAGGTCAACATCCGAGACGGAGGCCTGGGTGACTCGAGTCAGTATTTCTTCAGTGGCCGGGTTCCGCGTTACGAAGGTCGGAGCACCCTTGGGGCGCAGGAACTCACCATTGATGAAGAGCGGCGCCTGCCCCTCGAGTTTTTCGATCCAGGCACGCGCCTCGCGATCGGACTCTGGAGCGGGGCCGTAATCAAGACTCTCGGAGATCGTTCGGATATCGGTCATCGTTCGATCCTCACGGTGAGCGAGCAAAGGCTCGCTTGGGTTTGCAGCGCAGGGAGAAATGGCCTCGCGGGCAACGGTATTGTGCCCCCTCGGAACCGTTTGCGCGATGGTCGAGGAGGCGCTAACCCATCGGGTGGTGATGTTTTGCCGAGTAGCGGCCTGTCGCGTGAAACTCGAGTTGGCGTTCCAAGTCCGCGAGGAGGCTCGAAGCGCCGATGCGGAACCGATCGGGTCGACACGATGCGGCACCCAGCTCTTCCTTGACCAGCATCAAGAACGAGAGCGACTCTTTCGCAGTACGGATGCCACCCGCTGGCTTGAACCCCGCCAGATGGCCGGTGCGCTCGGCGTGTTCGCGGATCGCCCGCAGCATCACGAGTGCCACCGGAAGCGTGGCGTTGACCGGCTCTTTGCCAGTGGAGGTCTTGATGAAGTCCGCCCCCGCGCACAGGCAAACGCGGCTCGCCCGCCCCACTTGACAGAGGGTTGCGAGCTCCCCGGTCGCGAGGATCGACTTGAGATGCACGGCGTCTCCGCAAGCCGCCCGGAAGTCGCGCACTTCGTTGTAGAGCTGTTCCCAACGTCCCTCGAGAACGAGTGCGCGCGAGACCACGATGTCGATCTCGACGGCGCCCGCAGCGACCGACGCGTGGATCTGCTCGAGCTTTTGTTCATGGGGGATCTGTCCCGCCGGGAACCCGGTGGAGACGGCGCAGACGTTGACCCCACTCTTACCCGTCGCCTCGACCGCGACCGCGACGAGATTGTGATAGACGCACACCGCTCCGCAGTGAAGATCGAGAGGCAGGCCATGCGCTTCCAGAATGTCACGACGCACGGGAGAACACGCCTTCGCGGCGAGTCGTCGGACGGTGCCAGCGGTGTCGTCACCCGCGAGAGTCGTGAGATCGATCACCTGGACCGCGCGCGCGAGCCAAGCGACTTGCCACTCTTTCTTGACGGTGCGGCGCCCGGAGAGAGCGGCCGCGCGCCGTTCGATCGCGGAGCGATTCGCCCGCGCAGAGAGGACCCAGTCGAGATCGAGATCACACCCGGGGTTCAACATGGGGTGTTCCTTTTTCGTTCAGGGTCTCGGTGTACGGGCACGCAGCGAAGTGAGAGTCGCTGAAGGTTTCGAAATTCGGTCGCGCCGCGGCACACTCCGGCCGAGCGATCGGGCAACGAGTCCGGAACCCACAACCACTCGGCTTCGCGAGGGGGGTCGGAATATCTCCCTCGAGAACGATTCGGTCCGGGCGCTTGCCGTCAGGGTCCGGTTCGGGGACCGCAGAAAGCAACGCGCGGGTGTAGGGGTGCTTCGATGTGCGGAACACTTCTTCGGCGGTCCCGAACTCGACGACATTCCCGAGGTACATCACCGCGATGCGATCGCTGACGTGGTAGACGATTCCGATGTCGTGCGCGATGAAGAGATAGGTGAGCCCGAACTCGTCCTGAAGGTCCTCCATCAAGTTCACGACCTGGGCCTGAACGGAAACGTCGAGCGCACTCACGGGCTCATCGGCGATGACGATTCGTGGATTGGTCGAGAGGGCGCGGGCGAGACCGATGCGCTGGCGCTGTCCCCCAGAGAACTCGTGTGGGTAGCGCGAGGCGTAACTGGACTGCAGTCCCACCTTCTCGAGCAGCTCGTGGACCCGATTTCGGCGCGCGTTGCGATCGAGGTCCATATGGAGCTTGATGGGGCCGCTGACAATCTGCTCGACGGTCATGCGCGGGTTCAGCGAGCTGAATGGATCTTGGAACACCATCTGGATCTCGGCGCGCAGGGGCCGCATCTCCCGCCGCGAGAGGCCATTGAGATCGATCTGCCGTCCCTCTCGAGTGCGGTAGAGGATCTGCCCCCCCAGGTGCACGTCGGGAGAAGTCGCGCGAAGCAGATTGATCACGGCGCGACCGACAGTGGTCTTTCCGGAGCCGGACTCTCCGACCAGGCCCAAGGTCTCTCCCTCATGGATGTCGAGCGACACCCCGTCGACCGCTTTCACGGTGGCAACTTTGTGCCGCAGGATTCCGCCGTACACCGGGAAGTGCACTTCGCAGTCTTTGAGTTCGAGGATCGGGGTGCTCACGACAACTCCTCCGCGAAGTGACAGCGGACCAGGTGTCCTTTTGCGAGTTCACGCAACTCTGGCGCCTCTTCGCGACAGCGATCTTGCACGTGTTCACAGCGCGAACAGAACTTACAACCGCTCGGGAAATCGAAAATGCTCGGCACGTTGCCGGGGATCGCGTAGAGCTTCTTCCCCTTGTTCTCTTCTCGAGGAATGCTCGCGAGAAGGCCGCGAGTGTAGGGGTGGAGCGGATTCCCAAAGAGATCCCGGATCGTACCGATCTCCTGGATCAATCCCCCGTACATCACGATGACGCGGTCGCACATCTCTGCAATGACCGAGAGATCGTGAGTGATGAGAAGGATCGACGAGCCTTCCCGCTCTCCTTGCAGCTTCTGCATCAGCTCGAGGATCTGGGCTTGGATCGTCACGTCGAGCGCGGTGGTCGGCTCGTCAGCGATCAGGATGGCGGGGCGACAAATGAGCGCCATCGCGATCATCACGCGCTGCCGCATTCCCCCCGAAAACTGGTGCGGGTAATCCTTGAGTCGCCGCCGGGCATCCGGAATTCCGACCGCGCTCAGAACCTCGACGGCGCGCTCGATCGCATCTTTCCTGTTGAGTTTCTCGTGCAGGAGGACCGGCTCGGTGACCTGCTTCTCGATCGTGAAGACGGGGTTCAAGCTGGTCATCGGTTCCTGGAAAATCATCGCGATTTCCCGGCCCCGAATCTCGCGCATCTGCTCGTAGCTCAGCTTGAGGAGATCTCTGCCGCCGTAGAGAATCTCTCCCTCTGTGATCTTCCCGGGAGGGTCGGGGATCAGGCGCAGGATCGAGAGACTGGTGACTGATTTCCCCGAACCCGATTCGCCGACGATGCCGAGGACTTCCCCAGCATTCAGATCGAAGCTGACCCCGCCCACCGCCTTCGCGATGCGCTTCTCGACATGGAACTCGGTGTGGAGGTTCCGCACCTCGAGTAGAGGTTTGTTCTGAGTCATTGTCCTACCTCAACCGCGAGAACACTTTGGGGTCGAAGGCCTCGCGGACCGCTTCACCGATGAAGACCACTCCCAACAAAGTCAGGTTCAAGGCTACGACCGGACTGAGGACTAGGTGGTAGTCGCCAGAGGTCAGCGAATCGAGACCTTGAGACATCAACTCACCCCAACTGGGTGTGGGGGCGGGAAGTCCGAGCCCTAGGAAATCCAAAGACACGATCGCGGTGATCGCGCCGACCAGCGCGAAGGGAGCGAAGCTGATGATCGGCGTGAGGGCGTTCGGAAGAATGTGGCGGAACATGATCGAAGCCCGAGATTCTCCCTGGGCGATAGCGGCGGAGACGTAGTCTCGCGACTTCTCGCGGTAGAACTCCCCACGCATGTAATAGGAAATCCCAACCCAGGAGAAGATGGCAACGAGCAGGATGAGAATCCAAAGACTCGGCTGCAGGATGTTCGAAAGAATCATGACGGTGTAGAGAAACGGGAGTGACGCCCAGATCTCGACGAGACGCTGACCGTACATATCCACACGTCCGCCGAAAAATCCGAAGCATGCTCCGACGAAGACCCCGATGCAGTAGGAGGTGCCGATGACGCCGAGGGCGAAGGTGAGCGAGTACCAGAACCCGTACACCAATCGCGCAAACACGTCGCGGCCCCGATTGTCCGTCCCGAGCCAGTGTTCCCACGACGGTTTGTGAGGCGGCGGACCATCGAGCTCTGCCAAGAGGTTCTCGATCGGGCCGTACTCGTACGGTGCGAGGATCACCCAGGTGCCCTCGTCGTTGTCGTTCGCCAGCTCTTCTTTGAGTTGTCGGTACTGCGCTTCGCCGATGCGACGTTGACCGAACTCTTTCCCCTCGTGGAAATTTCCGAAGGCGGGGAAGTGCAATTCGCCGCCGTATTTCACGACCAGCGCTCGTTCGGTGACGAGGAGATGCGCAAAGAAGGTCAGGAAGTACAGAAACAGGATGACGAGGAAGCTGTACCAGCCGCGCCGGATGCTGCGAAAGCGTCGAAACCGCCGACGGAACACCGAGATCGGCTTCGCGGGTGCAGTGGTGCTATCGTTCTCGGTACTCATCGAGCCACCCTATGAAAACCGGATCCGGGGGTCGACGAGCACATAGAGCACATCGCTCAAGATGTTTCCGAGCAGAATCAAGCCGGTGTTGATCACCAAGATCCCCATGACGACGGCATAGTCGCGATCCATGATCGACGTGAACCCCAAGTAGCCGATCCCGTCGATATTGAAGACCTTTTCGATCAGGTAGCTCCCTGCCATGACGATTCCGATCGCGTGACCGAGCCCCGTACAAATCGGAATGAGGGAGTTTCGTAGGGCGTGGCTGAAGATGACTCGCCGACTCGGAACACCCTTCGCGAAGGCGGTCCGAATGTAGTCTTGGCCGAGATTCTCCATGAGGGAGTTTTTCATGAGGATGGTCAGAGATGCAAAGCTTCCGGCGGCATACGCTATCACTGGCAGGAAGGTGTGCTCGATCTGGTCGCCGATTCTTCCAAAGAAGGAGAGCTGCTCCCAACTCGATGATCGGAATCCTCCCAACGGAAACCACTCGAGTTCTGCCCCGAAGAGCAGAAGCAACAAGAGGCCCAGAGCCCAGCCGGGGATCGAGTAGCCGAGGAAGACCAGGAAACTGCTACCGAAGTCGAAGTGTGAACCGTGTCGGATCGCTTTGGCCACGCCGAGGGGGACGCACACCGAGTACGCAAGCGCAAAGCCGATCAGTCCGAAGTACATGCTGACCGGGAAGCGCTTGGTGATCAGCTCGAGGACGGGAATGTTGTACTTGAAGGATTTTCCGAGATCGAGAGTGAGGAGATCTCCGAGCCAGAGGAAGTACGCATGGATCATCGGCTTGTCGAGGTGATAGTGCTCTTTGAGACTATCGAGAGCCCCAGGTGGGAGATCGACGCTCGATTCGGCCGAGCCACCACCCCCGCCCGCTTCACCCGAGCCCGACATCGACATTTCCATCATCAGGCGATCGATCGGTCCACCCGGGACGAATCGCGTGATGGTGAACACGAGCAGGGTGATCCCCAAGAACGTGGGGATCATCAACAATCCTCGTCGAGCGAAGTAGGCACCCATGGCCGGTGACCCCGAGCCCTACTGAGTTCCGGAAGCGACTTGGGCCGCGTTCCAGGCTGGCCAGAAGTGATTTTCGAGGGGCGGCACTGGCAGGACAACGGAGGAATCAGTCCGCGCCTTCTCCAAGGCCTCTTCTTTCTGAGGGTCGACCCACCAGGTGTAGACCATCTGTCGGTCATCGCGCCAGGTCCGGCTCGTGCCCCACTTCGGGAAGCTGAACTTGTTGGCAAAGATGACCCGCTGTGCCGGCTTGTACCAGCCGAGTGCGTAGGGTTGGGCCGCGAAAATGATTCCGTCGATCTCTTTGATGATCTTGCGACGCTTTTGAACGTCATACTCTTCGTCGTAGGCGACGAGCAACTCGTCGACACGCGGGTCAGAGAACCCAGTGACGTTGTTGTTGTCAGGCTTCGTGGCGAGTTCGCCCTTGTACGAAGACTCCGGGTTCGGAGTGACGAGCGCTCCCCAATTCGCCATGGCGGCGTCGTACTCCTTGCCTTGCAAGTTCTTCCACCAAGTCGAAGGAGTGAGGAGTTTCAGGTTCACCTTCACACCGAGCCGCTTGTTCGATTCCTGGATGATGGTGAGGAACTTCTCGCTCCCCTTGCCGCGGTACATGAGGTCGTACTCGAGAAGTTTTCCATCTTTGACGAGATAGCCTTCGGAGTTTCGTTCTTTGTACCCCGCTTCGATCAGAAGCTCCTGTGCGGCGACTTCGTCGTACTCGACCGTCTTGTTGTTCAGGTTGCCGTAGGTCGCGCCCTGCCAGTAGCTGTTGAGCTTTGCGTACTCATCGTAGAAGAGCTTGTCGATCATGGTGTCGCGATCGAACAGGTGAGCCACTGCCTTGCGGATACGTAGGTCGTTGAATGGCTCGCGAGTCGAGTTCATCGCAATTCCCGAAGTACCGATCGGGGCGTCGTTGAACACCTTCATCCGAACGAGGTGACCTTTTTTGCAAGCGTCCTCTTTGGGCAGGTCGTTCGCGAACCATTTGGCCGTGGAGATCGTGTAGTAGTCGAGTTCTCCCGCTTTGGTCTTTTCGTAGATCAGAGCGTCCTCTTTGACGATCTCGAAGCGAATCTTGTCAATGTTGAACAAGCCGACCCAGGCAGGGTTGTCGGCATCCCACCAGTCAGGGTTGCGCGTGAGTGTCACCGACTGGTTCATCACGATGTCATCTGGGTTGACCTTGTAGGGACCACAGAAAGACGTGTATGAGAATTGGTACTGATCGAGATACTCAGTGCCCGTGAGCCCACCGATCTCGGCGGCGGGGAAAAATCCGGAAGTTCCCGCATAGAGGAAGTTCCGCCAATTCTCATCCTTGCATTGGATCTCGACGATGTACTTCGAAATCGCCTTCGGGACGAACTTCGAGTATGTGACCTGATTGCTCGGGAATAGGATCGTCGGGTCCATCAGCAGGTTGTAGGTCGCGACGTAGTCCGCACTCGTGATCGGAGCTCCATTACTCCATTTCGCTGCAGGGTTGATGCGGAACCGATAGGTCATCTTGTCTTCAGAGACTTGCCAGTGACTCGCGACTCCTGGAATGAAGTCGAGAGTGACAGGGTGCTGTTGCACGAGGGCTGGGTAACAGAGATCTGCGACCAAGTAATTGATCGAGGCGTTCCAATTCTGTCCCTGTTGCCGAAGCGTGGCGGGCCAATCGAGGATCGCCCTCGACATGCTGCCACCCTTCACCGCCTTGTCGCTTCCCATGGCGAGGAACTCCAGACGGGTTTCCCAGCCGATGCCGGTGAATCCGGGTCCTCCCATTTCGGCGGACACCGATTTGTCCCCCGCTGTGTTCTCGAGGCGGTACTCCACCATCGGAATCGAAACGTCGATCCCGGCGTAGTTTGGATTCTTTGTCGAGCCGCCCGGCTCCGAACCGGAGTCGGTCGTGGCCTTCTCATCCCCGCAGCCACTGAGTGCGATGAGACTGAGCATGAGGAAGCAGGCGGTGATGGTTCTGAGGCGGATGTGGAACGGGGTCATGATCGATCGGGGCATAGTCACTCCCGGCCATGGCTTGGGCGGACTGTGTGCAACCTCAGTGCGCCGCGTGATCGGCGGTCGGCGAGGTGGCGTGAAACGAAGCGTGGCGTGAAACGAAGCGTGGCGTGAAACGAAGCGGGCCGCGTCCGCAAGAAGCGGAGCGGCCACGTCAGAAGCGACGGACCGCACGGGTCCGCGACAGTCGCGGCGACGCTCGGGGGCTCTCACCTTCCGCGCTCGGCTTCGAACCATGGGCCCGAGGCGTGCGCTTGACTGTGGATCGCTACAGAGACGAAGCCCTACCTCCTGTACGCCCCCCAAGAACGAAGACTACTTCTCGTCGTCCTTCTTCTTCACCTTGCCGCGCTTCTTCACCTTCATGATCCGAGTCTTGCGCAGACCGAACGGACTCATTTCCGCGGTGAAATCTCCCTGGCGTTCGAGCTGAAGAATGCGCTCGTAACGGGTCATGACATTTCGACTGCGCGAGAGCGCGTCGGCTGCCTTGAGAGTCTTGTGTATGGACATGGTCGTTCACTTCCTGTCGCGCCCCATCGGAGCACCCTTTGGAGGACTCAGCGGAGCACCCTTTGGCCGGGCTGTCGCTACCCGGGCGATATGACTGCGGGCGATGTTACTGCGATCGATGTTCAATGTAAGTGGATGGCGCACGCCTCACTTTCGGCGTCCAGGTCGGGTGACCCGCAATCGTCAAGATCGTCCCATCCGAAGAGTGGACAGGAGGATAGCGATCCTGCCCAAAGGCGGCAAGGCTTCTCGGCAGACGGTTTTGAGTCCTGGTCGAGCATGGGTGAGATAAGGGCCTTACTCCTTCTGAATGCTCGTCTCGGGCGCTGGCGCCGAACCAGCTTCCCATTCTCGGCGAATTCCCCTTCCTCCGTGAAAGAGCGCGAGGGCCCCCAGAACGGCCCAAAAGACGGAAGTCAATTGGAGAAGAAGGCCCAACTCGCCCCCACGGGACTCCCCCACCGCCATGAACAGCTCCTCGTAGGCCCACTGACCCACTCCCGTCCCACCGGGGGTCAGGGGCAGGCTGAAGGCGAGTTGTCCGAGCGGAACCAGATAGAAGTAGTTCTCCGGCGCGGGCATTTCGCCGGTGAGGGCGCGCCCGAGGAAGATCGCAGCGGAAACGAACAGGGCGTGAGCGAGACCGGAAAGACAGAGTCCTGCGGTCAGATTCCGCTTTCGTTGACGCATCGCCCAGAGCGCAGTGGTGACTTTGGCAATGACCGATCCACCCGGGAGCTTTGTGAGCCACTGGAGGAACCGGGAGCCTTCCCACAGCCGACGACTGGAGAGGAATGCTCCGCCGAGCAGCACCGCCGCGAGGACCGAAAAAAGCACCCACTGGAGTTTCTGGAGGAGCGGGTGATCGCGCACGGAAGGAGGGCAGAAGAGCACACCGACCGCGCCGATGGTCATGAGGGCCGTGAGCCCGAGGACACGGTCGAGAAAAACGGAAAGCACCGCGTTCGGCCTTCGACCAGGACTCTCACGGGCGACCTGGACTCCACGAACCAGATCGCCGCCGGTGGCGCCAGGAATCATTTGGCTGAAGAAGAGCCCGAGCCCCGACAGGCGCAACGCGTCGCGAAACCGACTCTCCACTCCGAGAGCGTGGAGCAGCAGGTGCCAGCGGGTCACGGTCACGAGGAAGGCCAAGAACCAGAGAGCCTGGGCGATCACGACATCGAGGGGGCGACGGATGGCGAGGAGGCTCTCGAGATCGATCTTGCCGCTCTTGAAGAGGTAGGCGACCAACCCGAGTGCGAATGCCAGCTTGGCGAACAGCCACCAATGGCGTTTCTGCCTTTTGCCGCCCGGGGCCACGGTCGCAGCAGAGTTCAGGAGCCGTGCTCCACGAGCCAGGCTCGCCAATCCTCGGGCAGGAACATCAGGTCCGCGCCAGAGAGCTCGATCGCCGAAAGGTACGCCTGGAACCTCACGTTCTCGTCGTTGTTCGGATCGACGATGACATCCACGAGCTCACGCACCCACCCCTCCGTTCCCACCACCCGATAGGCGCGGGCGGCGGCGATTTGAACCAGTGGGTCCTCGTCCTCCATGAGGCGACGGCGCAATCGATCACGCCGTTCGCTCGGGGGCAGGTCATCCACCCGCTCGACCGCCTGGAGGCGCACGGCGAGACCGGGGTCGTCGAAACCGCCGCGGAGGAGCTCGGGGGCGCTCGGAAGATTCGCCTCGAGGGCGATGGCGATCAGCTGGGCGCGAAGCGTGGGGTTCAACTCGAGAGAAAAACGTTGGGAGACGTAGCTGTCGAGACGCGCGCGCAACTCCTCATCGATGGAGTCAAGGCGCCCGTGCCGCGCGAGGCTTGACAGTGCTTCGAGAGCTTCAGCTCGATCGTGGCGCCCGCCCGATTCGGCTTGGTTGATCAGCGACCGAGGAGTGGCACAGCCGGACGAGAGGAGACTGACCCCAAGGAGGGCCAGTGAGCACCAAAGTGCTCCCTGGGTCGTGAGATTCCGCTGGGCCATCGTTGTCACTCCAAAAATGGGGCACTCGACAAAGGGGGTGGGTCGCCGATTCCAGCCAAGGCATCGATGAGAGCTCTTGGCCGGTGCGGAGGATACAGCTTCCCCGCGCGGGCGAGAACGATTTCCGGCCGGGGCTCGAGTGCGGAGGGAGGCATGGACACCCTGCCGTCTTCCCTCCATCCTCGCGGGCGGGGGACTCCCTCTCCCTTCTCGATGAGGGCAGATGACAGATCGGGGCGGGAATGACCGGAGGACGAATCGCGGGAGTCGGGGGTGTGGTGCTCGTCGCGGTGATCCTGGGAGCGGGGACAGTGCCACGCGACCCGGGGACTCTGGTGATCGGACTCGGGACCGATCCGGGGAGTCTCGATCCAGCTCGGGTGACCTCAGTGGCGGATGGACACATCCTCCGCGCCCTCTTCGAAGGTTTGACGATCGCCGATCCCGAGACGTTGGCGCCGCTTCCAGGCGCTGCGCAGTCTTGGTCGATTTCACCCGATGGCCGCACCTATCGCTTCGAGCTGCGCCCAGAGAACCGCTGGTCGAACGGCGATGCTCTGACTTCCGCAGATTTTCGTGCGTCGTGGCTCCGACTCCTCGACCCAGCCGAAGGGTGTTCTTACGCCTCCTTCCTTTGGTCGATCGTGGGGGCAGAGGCGTACACATCCGGTACCGGCGGGCGAGATGGAGTGGCGATCCACTGCCCGGGTCCGTACTCGCTCGAAATTGTTCTCAAAGAACCGCTCCCCTACTTTCTCTGTCTCACGAGTTTTTATTCACTCTCTCCGGTCCACCCCCCGAGCCTCGTCGAGTCGGGTGGTTCTGCCCTCACCGCGCCCGATGCGCTCGTGTCGAACGGCCCCTATCGCCTGACGGGACGCTGGCTGCGCGATCGGATCCGAGTGGAGAAGAGCACCACCTATTGGGATGCGGCTCACGTGGAGATTCCTCGCATCGATTTCCTCGCGGCGGAGTCCCCGACGACTCTCCTCAATCTGTTCCTGACCGGCGAGGCGGATTGGATCACGAAGGTCCCGACCGGGGTGATTCCAGCGCTGCGCAGCGATCCCGCCTACGCATCCGTGTTCGCGCCTCGTCCCCACCTCGAAACCGCGTTCTATCGAGTGAACGTGACTCGCCCCCCTTGGGACGATCCCGCGCTCCGACGTGCCCTCTCCCTGGCGCTCGATCGCGAACAACTTTGCGAGCGCATCACCCGCTCCGGCGAACAGCCAGCTTGGAGTTTCGTGCCGTGGCCAGCCCCCGCGCTCGAGCGGTTGGTTCCGGGCGGCACGCCGCCCCTCTCCGATTACATCCGGGCCTGCCTTTCAATCGATGGTGTGGTGGCCGATTCCCATGTGACCGCCGAGCAGTGGGGAGCTTTGGGGTTTGATCCGGCGCGCGCGCGAGAGGTTCTCATCGCGTCTGGCTACCAGACCGTGGGCAACCCCCAGGGGACGCCGCTGCCTCCGATCGAGATTCTCTACAACACATCGCCTCTGCATCAGCGCACGGCGGAGTGGATTCAGGACTCGTGGGCACGGGAGCTCGGCTTGACGGTCCA
>CALEHF010000257.1 GCA_937876125.1 uncultured bacterium | reverse complement strand
TGGGGTCATGATGGTGATTCCCGCCTATCTCTACCGGCACAAGGGGATGCACGACGTCGTGATCGTCGGCGAGTTGCTCGCGATCGCCGCAATCATCATGTGCCTGCTCTTTGTCGTCGCCGACCTGGGACGACCCGATCGCTTTTGGCACCTCATCCCCGTCATCGGCCGGTTTCACTTTCCGATCTCGATGCTCACCTGGGATGTCCTCGTCCTGAACGGCTACTTGCTGCTGAACCTGCACATCTGCGGCTACCTTCTCTACCAACGCTTCCTCGGGCGTGAGCCGAATCGCCGGTGGTACGTTCCGTTCGTACTCCTCTCGGTGGTGTGGGCGATCTCGATCCACACGGTGACCGCATTTCTCTACTCCGGACTCGGAGGCCGACCCTTTTGGAATTCCGGGCTCCTTGCCCCCCGATTCCTCGCCTCCGCATTCGTTTCCGGCCCCGCGTTCATCATTGTGACTTTGCTCATCCTCCGCCGCATCACCGGCTCGCGCGTGGGGGAGGGGGCCGTCTCGCTTCTGGTCAAGATTGTCCGAGTGACGGTCCTCGTGAACCTCCTCATGTTCGTCTCGGAGCTGTTCACCGAGTTCTACACCGGCGGCGCGCATGCGGCATCGGCGGAGTACCTGTTCTTCGGCTTGCACGGAAAGACCGGCCTGGTGCCCTGGACGTGGACTTCGGTTGCGCTGAACCTCATATCGGCCGCCGTGTTCCTCTGCCCCCGGATCGACCGACGGACGCGGCTGCTCGCCTTTGGTTGTGCATGTGCGTTTGTCGGGATCTGGATCGAGAAGGGAATGGGATTGATCATTCCCGGGTTCATCCCGAGCACGCTCCACCAGATCGTCGAGTACTCCCCGAGCCTTCTCGAGTGGAAGGTTACCGCGGGGATCTGGGCCTTCGCGCTGCTGGTCTACACCGTCGCGCTAAAGATCGCGGCGCGCGTGCTGTCGGGGGAGATGACGATCGGTGGAACTCAAGCGCGGGCGTGACCGGCTCGGTCTCTGGTCGGTGAGAAAAGAGCGACCCCAGCCGGCTCTCGAGAGCTGGCTGGGGTCGCTTCATTGCGCAGCTCTCCGCCCTTACAGGCAGACGCCTCTACGGACAGAAGTAAATGTCGCAGTCCAATCCATCCGAAGTCGGGTCCTGTCCACAGGTCGGGAACGGCGCCGGCGGATCACTCCCGGTCGGCGTAAAGAGACCGTTCAGAAGATAGATCGCATCGGCAATGTTGACCGAGCCATCGTCATTGAAGTCGGTTGAATCCGCGCAGGTCGAGCTTTGAGCGTTCGGGACGAACAGCTGGCCGAGGAGGAAGATCGCATCTGCGATGTTCACTCCGGAGTCGCCATTCGCATCTCCACGGACGAACTCTTGCCCCGGCGGACAGGGGGTCGCGAGTTCGAAGATCGCGACATCGCTCACCGAGTGGTTCGCGGTGCCGACAAACGTCGCCACACCCGCGGTGGTCACGAAGTAGAAGTCGCTCGTCGCGATGCCAGCCTGAGTCCAGAGGAACGCATTCTCCCCCGGCACGAAAGCGAGGCCGGTGACTTCACTTCCGGTGAGTACCGTGTCCAACGGAATCGAATCGACAGTACACGGATTCGGACCTCCCGCCGTCGAGGCTTCGAGTACGACGTTCAGCCGACCCGACGCGTGGTACATACGCGCCTCGGTGGGGTGGTAACCGATCGCCTCTCCGTCATCGCCATTCCCGAACAGACAAATGTCGGTGGGGGCGCCGGTGAGGAGACTCAAGATGCAGAACGAGTTAATGGGGCTCGCGGTATCTCCGGAGATCGCGTTCAGTTCGCCGTTCGGCTGAAACTCGAGCGCGATGAAGTTCACGAATGTCGAACCCAAAACCTCGGTGAACGAGTTCACCACGTCGTACTTGAGAAGAAAGGGAACGTTGGGGTTGGTGTCGAAGTAGGCGAGTACGTACAGGTTGCCGGTCGAGGGTTCGATTGCGATCCCGGTGACGCCGGTGATGATTTGCCCCGGGACATCGATCGTGATCGTCTCCTCGACGGTCATCCCATCGAGTGCCACCCGTCGCAACACGTTGTCCGATTCTGATGCGGTCCAGGCGTAGCTGAGAACACACTGGGCACTCAGGGCCGAAGCGCTCCAGAGGACGCAACAGAGCGCAATCGCGAAGAGCGTTCGAGAACGACTCCGAATTGACATAGGGACTCCCTCCAGTCGTGGTTTGCACGAGCCGAACTTCAATCGAGGCACTGCCGCAGGCGGATCGGACCCGATTCTACCGCGCCATCAGCGCTCGGGCGCGTTCTTCAAGGCGATCGGGGGTCTGGAATCCATAGTCTCGGGCCATGATGGTGCCTTTTTCGTCGATCCAATAGAGAGTTGGGAACGCGCGGCAGAAGTACGCGCGCATCGCCACTTCGTTGCCCTTTTGCAACATGGTGTACTCGAGGCCCTTGTCGGCGCGGAACTTGCCGATTCTCTCGGCGGAATCGTTGTCGATGTTGATCCCGAGAACGACCAGTCCCTTGCTCGCGAACTTCTTTTGAAGAGCACTGAGGTGCGGAGCCTCCGCACGACACATCCCTCAGGCGTAGCCCCAGAAGCTCAAGATCACGGACTTTCCTCGCAGGTCCGAGAGCGTGACCTCATTTCCATCCAAGTCGGTCAACTTGAAATCGGGGGCGATTTTCCCGATCAGTCGTGCGGCCGCCTCGTCAGGATTCGCGAGACCCGCGACCGATTCACCGGCCGAAACGAGTCGCATTTCGAGGCTGACGATGGCACCGGAGAGTTTGCCCTCGGGGAACTTGGCTCGGTACTTCGAGATATCCTTCTTCGCATCCTTCACCTGCTTCTCGTCGTGCCCGGGGAGCAGTGCTCTGGCCACCGATTCGAGGAGAGCGAACTCGTCCTCGATCTTGCGAGTTTCAGACTCGGTGAGCGCCTCTCGAGAGAGAACGATGATCTCGACTCGCGAATCGGTATCGCGGGTGACGGTGCCGACCGAGCGAGAGATGTCGTGCTCGAGCGTTCCTCGGGAAAATTGACCGTCTGCGGCGAGTTCGAACCGAAAGCGGAGACTTCTCAACTCGAGACGGAGGCGGCTCTCCTCGGTGACCGGCTCGACCAGCTCGAGGGAGACGACCGACCCCGTCTCCTCCGTCGCCGGACTGCAGTTGTGAGTGACGTTGATCTTTGCTCGCAGCCGCAGCTCAGCAACGGTGATCTTCGCCGTGCCGGTCGACTCGGGCTTGCGCCACTCTGGTTTGACTATGTCGTCCGCCTCGATCCAGGAGAGGAACGCGCTCACCCACGGTCTCCCCAGCGGATCGGAGAGAGCCGGGCGGGCACGCCCCTTCGCATCGAAGGCGATCGACGCCACCGGGAGCCCGAGCGAGGTCTCTTCGGGGGCGAGCACCCACCGCGCTGCCTTGCCTACCCCGGGGAGGACGAACACCGTGATGTTGGCGGTCTCCTTCTTCCCTGATTCTTGGACAGTCACTTGATAGCGAACCGTTTCTCCGACGGCTCCACTCGCTTTCTCGATCGACGCGGCCCCCAGCAAGATGAGACAGGCCAATCCGAGAGAAACTTGAAGGTGAGACTCAGGCATCCGGAACGCCTACTTTCGGGATCGAACTCGGAGAGCCGAGCGGAGTGCTCGCCCTCGATCGGGCTGTTCGGGGGTCCGACAGCTGAAATGGACGTTCGAGGCTCGGGGTGAACGAGCCCACCCTAGCGCCCGCCTCGGTGGAGCGCCAGTGTCCGAATCTAGGTCGAAAAGCAGGTCTATCGGGCCATTGGAGCGAAAACACCGCCTCCCAGACTCTCCCCCTCAAGAGGGTGGAACAAGCTGGGTGTAGATCCGCGGCACCTGAACTGTCACACTGAAGGGGTTGAGAGGATCGCACGGCATGGCCATTTGGCCGTGCAGCATCGCGGTGACTCCTTTCTGGGCTCGTTTGCTTCACAGCTTCTGTCGGCGATTTTCAGCCCTGCCGGTCGAGACTTGGTACTCAATCGCAGGTGTGTTCGATCTCGGTGCAGCGAGAATTGCGCAGCAATTCGCGCGAGTGCAAACTCGCAGTGCTAGCGGTCGAACGTTTCACAAAATTGGGTTGCTCGACTCCGTCTTTCGCGGATCAGGCAACCCAGCTTCCGGAGGTCGCGCAAGGTCGCGCTCCGGTATGAAGGGAGTGTGCGCGATGCGTCACTCGTGGCTCCTTCTGGTTCTTTGCCTCGCGGTACCGTTCATCGGACTCTCGACTGCGGGGGTTGCTGCCGATGGCAAAGTGATCACCAAACGTCCGCTCGACCTCCCTTCGGGAGGGCGTGCCTCTTCTGATGCTGAAGAAGAAGATGCACCGGAGTCGATCGTCTTCTACGGTGCTGAGTTCGAGGGTGACTGCTTCGTGTGGTGCTTCCCGGCCTACGGATTCTGTGGTGACACCACGGTGTTCAGTGGGATTCGTGCCGAGGTTACAATTGCGATCGGCCAGCTGAGCGACCAGTCGATGTTCGACCTCGTCGCATTCAATTCGACGAGCTTCACTTGGAGCCCGATGGTTCAACCTGCCAACCCGGCGAACCGAGGGGGCGCGATCGGCTGGATGAATACTCTCACCCCAGTCGAATCGCATTGCCTCGTCGAGGCTGCAGTCACCGCACTCGGCATCTCCCAAGCCGCAGATTCGCAATTCAAACAAGTGGTGCTCTGTGGCGCTCGCACTCCGTCCTGCGCGGGTGGAGGTATTTCGGGAGCGCTGCTTGCGATCACCTCCGCGAACTACGAGAACACGCCCCTCCACACCATTTACTTCACGACCTCGAACTACAGTGGTGAGCAATCGTTCTACCAGCAGCTCGCCGCCATGAACGGGGGGACCTACCGGCAAGTCTCGTTCTGATCGCCCTCGATCAGTTTCTGCGTCGATCGAAGAAGGCCGGGTGCCCGAGGGCGTCCGGCCTTCTTTGATCTTGAAGTTCCTGCTCTTCAAAAGCCGGTGGGCTTCAGCAATCCGAGCCCAGCAATCCGAGCCAGGCTCCGTGACGTCGGGCTCCGTGACGTCGGGCTCCGTGACGTCGAACGGATCGTGCTCGATCGATCAGAGCGTATGGTTGTCGACCAAGGTCGTGCCGTTCTGAGGTAAGAACGATCCGGCGGAGCAGCCTCGCAGAAGACCATTATTGACCACGATGTCCGCGGTCCCCGCGTTCTCTCGCGCGTAGCAGTTCTCTACCAGCCCTCCGAGGAGGAACAACCCATCGACGCCGTTGGCGACAGCCGAACAGCCGCGAACCATGCCCGAGCGGGTGCAGAAGAGGCCGTTGCCACCGTTGTTCGTCATCGCACAATCGATGATCTGAACGGACTTTCCGGCCGCGCCTGCCCCGTTGTCGATGTTGATTCCATGGCTAGTATTGTCGTGGGAGTGGATGCCCTCGAGCCGAACGAGCCGGCCACTGTTCATCAAAGTACCGTTGCTGAACCCGGTGATCTCGCCGTTCCTGACGACAATGGAGCCGGAGACGACGCCTCCGTTGACGTGAAGGATACCGGTGCCAGTGCCGGCTCCTTCCACTCGGAACCCATTGAGATCGATCACGACATCCGGGGCATTGACCTGTATGCCGTCACCGCTGGTCACAACGAGATTGCCCGACAGATAATAGGATCCCGTCTGAGAGATCGCTCGCGTGCCTCCACCCCCCGCGGGAAGGCTCAGAATGTCGATGCGCGGTCCGAACCGCCCGGTTGCGGTAATCGGACCTGCCGGAGGATCGATGGAGCCGGCATACAGCGAAGCAGCAACCGCGGCCAAGACGACGAGCAGTGGAAACAACGAACGTGCACTCATGGATGCTCTTTCATGCTGGGGGCCAGCGGTCGGTGATTCAGTAACCGGCAACCAATCTCTAGTCCCGGAACTGTACTGCGGGGACCCACGAAAGCGATGCCCAAACTGGGTCGTCCAGTAGATTCTTCCTAGTGGCCGACCGCAAGGCGGGACTGTCCGTACTGATCGGGTGCTGCGGGAGTGCTTGTCCCCAAAATTCGACCTCCCGGGAACCGCAGCCCATCCCTGCGTTCAGGGGCGGCTTCCTGAATGGAGGTCGCCCTTGTTGGTTCGCGCTCGACAACCGCTCCCCTGGTTTGCTCTCACTCTCCTCATCGCGGGGGGGGTGAGCTTTGTTTTCGCCTCATCTCCCTCTCCAGAGACCGCACCACTCTCCTCTCTATTGGATGTCGGCAAGAATGGGACACCCGCGGAGATTCCTCCCGCCGGCTGCGCCGCGGGTTGTTCCGCGGCGCCCGGGACGCGAAGTGCCCTCGGGCGACTCGGCATCGAAGCCGCCCTCGCCGAACTCGCCTTTGCGCGCCGCACCGGCGCCTCCGAGGAGCGGGCGCCTACAGCGTTCGATACGCTGTTGTTTCACGGGGACGAGGTGCGTCGGCACCTCGCCGAACACGGCGCTCCCGTCCTGACTGGGGCAACTCGCGCAGAACTCGCGGCGGCCCTCCGCTTCGACCGCTGTCGCTTCGACCTGCGCGTCGTCGACGAGCACGGGATCGAACGCGTTCACCTCGACGCACAGGTCCCGTTCGGGGTCAAACAGCACCTTCACCCTCAGGGCGCCGTGGATCTCTCCCCGCCCGAGTTTAGCTTCACCGTTCTGAAAGTGGGGGAGCGCCACCTCTGGGCACGCTTCTGAATCGAGGGGCGCCACTTCGGCGTCGGACCGTGGTTCACGGTTCTCCCCTCCGGTACCTCGACCCACTTCGAGAAGTTTTTCGTCTCGAACGGGGAGCGCAGCGCGATTGCCGAGATCACTCTGACTCTTACTCTTGAAGCCTCTGCCGACCTCGCCTCCTCGCCCCCTTCAGCGCACCCCTCGAGAGCTCTCCCCTCCGCAGCTATCGGTGCGCCCATCCCCGGAAAGGCCTCTCGATGAACGTCACTACGCCGCTCGCCCGAATCGGCGCGCTCCTCCTGATTCAGTTGATCGCACTCCCCTCTGCATTCGCGGACCCCTGTGGAATGGTTCCCCCCTTCCCGTTGACCCAAGGGAAGCCGGAACTACGCCGCGTCGGCGATCAGATCACGTACGCGTTCTTCTCGAACGGGATCGAGGACTTGGTGCTGCGCCCGGGGTTCGAAGGAGAAGTGTCGGACTTCGGCATGCTGATTCCGTTTCCGAGTGCTCCAGAGATCCGAAAGGTTCCCGATGAGATTTTCGCGCACATCGCAGCCGCGGTGGAGCCGCCGGAGGTGGTCATCGACATGCGAGAGCGCTTGCGAAGGGCGGGGCGGAAATCGGTGGCGAAGGAGCTTCTGCTGGACCGCGACGAGCTGGAGCTCGGGTTCGTCAACGTGCTGCGTGAGGAAGCGGTCGGGATGTACCAGGTCGCGGTGCTCGAGGCCTCCGACCCCGCCGCGCTCTCGCGGTGGCTCGTCGCTCACGGGTACGTCTACCCGACCGGCATGGACGAAGTCTGCGGCGAGTACATCGCTGCGAGCTGGTGTTTCGTCGCCGTGAAGGCGGACATCGGCAGTCAACCTGCGAGCGACCCCAAGCCGGGGATGCGCGCCATCGATCCCGTGCGCCCGACTGGAACCACCTTCGACGGAGCGGTGCAGGCGATGGGATTTCGTTTCCGAGTCGAGGAGCCGGTGATCCCCATGCGACTCTCCGCCTTCAACGAGGGGGAGCTCCACAACCGCGTCTACATCCTCTCCGACACCCCCTGCCGGATTGCCGAGCTCTCGCCGGAGTTGGTCGAGCGTCAGATTCCCGGCGCACGGTTGCGAAGGAACTTGACCGCGCCGCGCCCCCTCAAAGTGCTCGGGGGGACCGAGGAAACCGCCCGCAGAGCGGGCTACCTCGACCTGCCCCAGTACGATCGCGACCCCGCCGCGGTCAACGGTTTCGCCCGCGATCTGTTCGCGAGCGATCTGATGGCGGTGCGGGAGAATCGCCTTCTTCATGAGTTCGAGACGCGCGAGAAGGAGCTCCTCAAGATCGGAGAGCGCCTCGGTCTGCGCGGTGCCGAGGTCGATGTGAAGATTCGAAAGGTGCTCACCGCCCAGCAGCGCGCGACCGAAGGCGAGATCCTCGCCGCCCTCGATCGGATGACCCTGACAGTGATCGAAGGGGACTTCCCGCGCGCAGTGCTCGCCGCCCAGAATCTCTCCTTCGTCCCCTTCGGAGAGCCCGCCGCCGTTGGCGGAGTCGAGACCGGGGCGATCGACCTGGCACCGAAGTCTTCCGCGCCTCCGTCCGGGTCGGCGATGCTGCTCGCCGGATTGCTCCTCGCGTGCGGTCTAGGCGTCGGTCTGCGTCGTGGCGGACGTGGGGGTTTCGGACGTGGGGGTTTCGGGGGCGGAAGTTTCGGGGCCGCGATCCTCGGACTGCTCCTCCTCCCCGGTCTCGTGACCGCGGACTTCCCCGCGTTCCGGAACGATGCCGTGCTGAAACTGATCGAACGACTCGCGGATCCCGCAACCAGCGAAGAAGCGGCGGCTCGGTTGGTCGCTCTCGGTGCGGTGGCGATTCCCGACTTGATCGGCGAGGCGCGGGAGGGGCAAGACCTGAGCCGCCGCGGCTGGTCGGTGGTCTGTCTCTCCGAGATCGGCCATCCGAGCGCAGTGGATTCCCTCACGAAGCTGCGGGAGGACGAGGCCGCGCCGGAGTTGCTCGTCATGTGGGCGGGCGCTGCGCTCACCCGAATCCGTGGCGCGGAAGAGATTCGTGAGCGGCTCCTCGCGGCGCAGAACGATCCGAACGCACTCCCAGAGTTGGTCGACCTCCTCGTCGGTCTGCGCGGCGCCGCGGTGCTCCCGCTGATCGAGATCGGACTCACCGCTCCGGACATCGTGGTGCGTCAGCAGGCGATGTCGCTCCTCGGGAGTCTGGATCAGCGCCTCCGCGGTGGGACGGTGAGGATCTCTCTCGAAGCGGCGCTTCGATACTCGAGCCGCGCCGAGACTCTGCCTTGGGAAGGCGGACCCTTGTTCCTTCCTGGCTACGCTTGGAAGCCGGACGAAGCGCAAAGGGTCAGTCTCGACCTCTGCTCCTGGTTGGTCGCTGCCGAGAGGCGGGGAGATACGGCGGCCGCCGGACCGCTCCTCAACAATCTTCGAGATCTCTCCTGGCGGACCGGGACCGGCTTCCAGCAGCACGCGCGCGCATACGAATGGCTGAGAGCCTTTCTGAACGCGGCGGGGCTCGATGGGTCAGCGATCCACGAGGAGACCGACTCCGAGACCCTGATTCTCATCGCGGAGTTGCTGCGCGAACGGAAGTAATTGTTCGAGAGGTCGAAGGGAGTGGCGGCGGTACCCCGGTGGGGGGCCGCCGCCATTTTGTTGGGCCGGTAGGAACAATTCTGGGAGCGCTCCCCGAGGCGAGCGAGGCCCCTTTCGGGGAAGCAAGGCCTGGGTCAGAGGAGACCGCTCCGTAGGCAACTTCGTCGCCACGAGGCGAGGTGGGGAAGATGCCGAAGGAGAAGTCCCGACTCGAGGAACACGTACCACATCAGAGGTCCCAGGAGGTCAGGGGCAGCTCGAGGTCCCGATCGAGCAATCCAATGCGGTGCCATCTTCGCAGAATGGGAAAGGGCTCGGGGGGGCGGTACCGCTCAAGAAGAGATAGGTGAGGACCTCGATCGCCTCGAGGATCAAGCTCGGCACTCCGTTCGCTTTGAAGTCGATCGCCTCCATGCACGTGGGAGGTGTGCCATTGAGAAACGCCCACGTCAGGAGTTGGATGGCGTCGATGATTCCAATGACCCCATTGTTGTCGAAGTCTCCGCGCACGAAGACCTCAGCGACCGGGGTGAGAACCGTCACGTCTCCCTGGGCGCGGCTCGTGGAAAACGACGACCACATGCCGACGCGGATCAGGTAGCTCGTACCCGAGACCACGGCAACGCTGGTCGAGAACGGGTCGCTGCACGCGAGTAGATCTATGTCGGTCGGGCAGAGCCCACCGCCGGGGTTGGTGTACACCGAGTGGTTGGTGTCGGTGCCAACCCCCACCGCCGGGGTGTTGTTGCTGAGAGTCACGTCGATGCTATCGGTGAGAGTGGCGGTCCACTCGAACCAGACATCCGCGGTTCCGCGGCAGGTGAGCGCGGCTTCGTTGGTGGCGCTATTGGTCGTGTACGCCGATGCGACGTTTTCAACCAGGGTGATCGCGTCGATGCAGTTGTCGTTCGCCGGCGGTTGGCAGGCGGGGTCCGCCGAGCAGTCGGCGGTGTCCGCGCAGTCGGGCAGTCCGTCGAAGTCGTTGTCGATGCCGTCATCGCAGACCTCGGGGGCCGGGGTGAAGACCGTGACGTCGCCTTGGGCACGGCTGATCGTCGACGACGACCACATGCCGACGCGGATCAGATAGCTCGTTCCCGCCGTCACAGCAACCGTACCGATGAATGGATCGATGCACGCGAGCTGGTCGGCATCGATCGGACAAGAACCCGGTACCGAGTTGAGGTACACCGAGTGGTTCGTGTCGATGCCTGTGCCCACCGCAGGGGAGTTATCGCTGAGAGCCACTTGGACGAGACCGGTGAGAGTGGCGGTCCACTCGAACCAGACATCCGCGGTTCCCTGGCAGGTGAGCGCGGCTTCGTCGGTAGCGTTATGGGTCGTGTACTGCGCTGCGACGTTCTCAGTCAGGCTGATCGCATCGATGCAGTTGTCGTTCGCCGGCTGTGCAGAGGCGGGAACGCACCAGACGCTTGCCACGACAGCCAGCACGGCGGCCAGCTTTCCCATTGCCACTAAATCACCCCGTTTCTTGGGATACACGATCATTCGGGGCTATTCTTGGTTCACACGGTTCCGCGGAACCTCAGCAGAACGAGACCTCCCGCGCTACTTCTTCCCCTTGTCGATGATCAGCACGACTTGCATGCCGTTGACGAGAAGCTTGTCGTCCGCCAGGTAGGTGGGAAATCTTGCGAGCTTGAAGGTCGCGAGGGACTTGCCGTCCTTCTCGATCTTCAGAGTCGCGGTCTTGCCGTTCCACGTGATCTTCGCGTCCCCGATCTTCTCGGGGAGGCTGACTTTGACCTCTTTCCCCGACTCGAGCTTTGTGTTTTTCTTCTTGCCGGCGAGGCGGAACGCCTTCGCAATCCGCAACAGACTCTTACCGTACGCTTTCAGCTCGGCCGGGATTTTCTCCACGTCCCCCTTCTCGACCACCGCGGTGAAGAGAGTGATTTCTTGCGTCTTCACCGAATCGTCGGCTCGCGTGATGGCGGGGACGGAGAGGACGATCATCGCAACCATGGCGATGAGAAAGATGCGCTGTGGCGACGCAGTGCCGGAAGAGGTCAGAGAATTCAGAGCGCGCATCGCGGGTCCCTCCAAGGAGTGCACAGGTTCGAGCTCAATCAGAGGGAACGATTCGGAGAGCTTTTCCCTCTCGCGGCGCTTTTCCCTCTCACGTCACAGAGCAATGGACCTCAGTCTGTCCATTGCGGAAACACCTAAATCAGCGGTCACGACAGACAGCACCGATTGCTGGGGCACTCCGAATCGTGACCTCTGATTTAGCTCGATGTGACGAAGATGATGACGCCGCCGTCTTCGTCGTCGCCCAAGTTCATGATGAACGGTGAGGCACCTTCTCGCAAGTCGAGCACCTCCGCGATCGGCGGCGACTCCGGATCCGCGAGACCCTCCGTCATGATCATCCGAAGGACGATCACGCAGAGGATGGCCGCAGCTGCGAGTGCCGTCACCGGGAAGAGCAAGGTCGGGCGCGGCCTCGAGCCGGTGGCCTTACCTATGGTTTTCGAGCCGGTGCTGACTCCATCTTCAGCAGATTCCCGCGCGACTCCAGCCTTGATCCCCTCGTCGATCTTCAGCCACTCAGACTCACTCGGCGGCTCGACCGGTGCCGCGAGCAGCTCTTCCCCGGCGAACGGGGCCCAGAGCGTCTCGGTGAGCGCGGGGTCCGCCGCGAGGGTGTCTTCCAGGCGCTTCGCCTCGAGATCGTCCAAATCTCGATCTGCCGCGCGGTCGAGCAGGGCGCGGACCTCGTCGGGGCTCATCGGATTCGCATTAGCCATTTGGGTCCTCGCTCTCCGTGTTTCCCCTCTGATAGTTCTCGCGCGTGCGATCCGGACCGCCCGGATCCCAATCCTTCGGCAGGCTCTCCCGGACTTTCCGGCGAGCGTGGTAGAGGCGCGACATCACGGTTCCGACCGGGATGTCGAGGGTCTCGGCGATCTCCGCGTATCCCAACCCCTCGTAGGAGTAGAGCAGAAACACTGCCTGGTGCTTCTCGCTGAGGGACCGGACCGCCGCCGCGACCCGCTCGCGTACCTCTTCCGCCTCGAGGGCAGCTCCGGCACGCTCGAACCGGTCGTGCTGGTGACGCTGGTCTCCCCGCGGCTCGGTAAAGGTCTCATCGTACAGTTGCTCCTTGCGCACCTTGCGGCGGCGGATGCGATCGATCGAATGGTTCAATGTGATGCGATACGCCCAAGTAAAGAAACGCGCCCTCGGGTCGTAACGATCGAGCGCCTGGTGGATCTTGATGAAGACCTCCTGGGTCGCTTCGAGCGCATCTTCTCTGTCGCGGAGCGCCCGCATGCTGATCCCGAAGATCCGCTCGCGGTACTTCACGTACAGATCTTCGAACCCGCTCTTGTCCCCTTTGAGGAACTTTGCGATCGAGCGCTGGTCCTCTTCGTTCGAGAGCGCGCGCTCGGCATCGAGAGCCGCCGCTTCGGCGGATCCCGGAACCGGGCGTCCCAACGCTCCCTCCGATCGGGCATTCATCGGTCACCTTTTCTGCGTCGTTCGGCGAGCTGCTCCTCGATCCGGGCCCGGATTTCGCGGAGCGGTCGACCGGTCTCGGCGGCGATTCTTTGGAGGTCGTCGTGCTCGGGGCGCTCCCACAGGAGTGCCCCTTCGTGCCACGCCCTCTTCACCCGCACGGTACGCCCCTCGAACGAGATCTCCACGACTTCTCTCGGGAGGATTTCCCGCTCGTAGCCGCGCTGTCGGACCCCCAAAGTCCCCGTGAGGCGGAACAGGGACTGCCTGAGGGCAGCTGCGCGCTCCGGGTGAGTGAGCGCCGAGAGGATCAACCCCGGGCGCCCCTTCTTCGCGAGGATCGGAACGATCCAGGCATCGAGGGCTCCTTCGGCGAGGAGCGTCTCGACGTATTCTCCCGCTTCTTCTCCGGAGACGGTGTCGAGGTTGGTCTCGAGGAGTGTCACCATTTCCAGGGTGCTTTCGCGCTCCGCCGCGCGGGTCGTCCAGACGCGGAGGAGGTTCGGCGGATCCTCGGGAGGCGCGATCCGTCCACCCGCTCCCCAGCCGCTGCCGACAATCTCACCGGGCGCGGGATCCCCGAAACGGTCGGCGAGGACCGCCGCGAGGGCGGCACCGGTCGGAGTCGTCACTTCTCGACCCACCGAGAAGGGATGGGTCGGGATCCCCTTCAAGAGGAGAAGGGTGGCCGGAGCGGGGACCGGTAAGATGCCGTGAGCGCTCCGCACTGTCCCCGATCCGAGGGGGAGGCTCGAACAGCTGATTTCCACTGGATCGAGCAGTGCGATCGCATTGCAGACCCCGATGATGTCCACCAGGCTGTCGACAGCTCCAATTTCGTGGAAGTGGATCTCCTCGGGGGGCTTGCCATGGATCTCGCCCTCTGCCTCGGCGATCAACCGGAAACAATGCCGGGCCGCGGTGAGAGCGCGCTCCGCCAAATCGAGCTGGCCGAGGATTTTCTCGATCGCGGCGAGCCCTCGGTGCGGAGGGTCGGACTCAAGTGGCGTGATCTTGAGAAACTTCGCCTGAATCGACCGACGCTCGACCGTACTGACCGAGACCTCGTGGGAGGGGAATGCGTCGAGCGCAGCAAAAGGGGCGAAAATCGCCTCCTGAGGGACTCCTAGATCGATCAGGGCGGCGAGGAGCATGTCCCCGGCGATCCCGGATGAGGCGTCAAGATGGAGTCGAATTCGGTCGCGGGTCATGGAATCACTCCCAGAACAGATTTGCC
>CALEHF010000256.1 GCA_937876125.1 uncultured bacterium | reverse complement strand
TCGGGAGGGTTCAGCGCTCGAACGCCGATGCAGAGGCCCCCCGATGCCCCGGCCGGGGCATCGGGGGGCCTGCGGGCTGATGAGTGGGCACCTCACACCCACTCCCCCGCCCGGCCGAGCTCCGGGGGGCCCACTCAACTCTTGATTTCACCAGCTCTTGAGTCGAGACTTCCTACCGGTGAGGCTCTTTGCACCGAACCAACACTCCTCGAATGCCCGCTGGGGCGAAGGAGCGGGACCGTCCGAACCTGCATGGGACCAGAATGCGCGGGACTCTTCGATAGCGAGGGCGCACTGGAGAAGACGGGTGTTTACTTCGTTCGCCTCCGACCCACCGCTGGTGGGGGTGAGGCGATCCTCGCGAGGTGGCTTACTCGAATGAGTCGGGATCATCGCGCCGTCCTGAAGTATGGGAGAGGGTACTCGTCGGCGAGCGGACGGAGTGCGGCGACCAGCTTCTCTGCGACCTCTGAAGGCTGGGTGGGTTTCTCCCCTTGGAGCCGGCGACCCGTGGCGGTAGCTGTGAACTTCGACTCTGTGTGAGTCGCGAGCCAAGTGCCAAATCGATCGGGGGACCATTCGCTCATGAGCTCGGTGAGATCCGGGAAAACCTCGGAGGGAGGCACCTCGCTCTGCTTCAACTGCCGGAGCCGATCGTCCAGCTGTTCGTCGATCTCGAACCCCAGACGAAACAGTGAAAGGAGGTGGTCGGCATCATCGGCGGCGCGCCGGTGCCGATCGTCGACCCGTTTGGCAGCCTGGCGGGCGGATTCGAGGGCTGCCCACCGCCAAGTCTTCGGGGCCAGCCGGCGGAAAAGGTCTTCACCCTGGAACTCGTCGTTCATCGCGGTCCGCCACCACCGGAGGCGGGGCGGATCGGTGCTTGCCTCACCGGCCCAGGCAACGGCGAGTTGAAGCTCGAGGATCTTGTCGAGTTGCGCCAGATCCACCGTTTCACCTCCCTTTGAGCAGCTACCGTCCAAGAGCGGGCGAGCTGCTGCTGACCGCGGGTTGGGACGAGCATCAAGAAAGGGTGGGCGATTGGCCGCCACAAGACAGCGCGCACGTGTCCATCAGTCCCCTAATCGCTCTCCCCTACTGGCTCTTTCGGAGGATTCTACGGGAGAATGAAGTGGTTGCGGCCGATTCTGTTGGTTGCGGTTGTTTCGGTGGAGTGCAGAAGCTGGGGACGACGTGCAGTTCAGCCGCTAGCGGCGGGACGACGGTTAGAACCGGGCAGGAGGAGTGAAGGCGGCAGGCCTTGCGGGTCGATACTTGGAGCACACCCCTGAAGCGAATGGACCCCCATGGCACTGTACGAATTTGGCTCTGAGAAGCTGCTACGGATCCAGGAGTCAACGTTCGTTGAGCTCGCGGTCCGTGAGCGGGAAGACTTGCAGAGACTCTTGCGCAAGCAGGTGGACGTGGGACGCTGTCCACGACGCGATGGTCGATGCGATGGTGCGTCAGGAGGCGGCGACCCCGGCGTACGTTGAGAAGTATCGGAAGGGCGAGGCCGTGAGGAGCGAGGCCACGCGAACGTAGTCACTGTGCCTAATGAAGGTGTCCGGCCACGCTCCCAAGGCCTCAAGATTTGGGGAAGACTCCACGGAGAGAGTTTCTCACCCGTGGGATGCACCGGTATCAACTCTGCACTTACGAAGAGAAGGAGTGTCATGAAACGCGAGAGACTTGCGTGGTTCTTGGTTCTGCTCCTGAGCTCGAGCGTTGTTCTCGGCGGAGGCTATCAAGCGACGAACGTGCAGAACGGTGACGTGAACGGGGACGGTACGATCGGCATTGCGGACGCGATAGACCTGCTGTCCTTCTTGTTTATCAACGGACCAGAGCCGGTCGAGGCGAGAGTGACAATCCAGGCGACCGGCCAGCTCGCATGCTACGGCGCTGCGACTTTCCCGGCTCCAAACACGATACCTTGCAACAGCGTCGTCTTCCCGGGCCAGGACGCCGTCTTCCAGGCAGGTTTCTCACAAGCAGGGCGCTTCTTCGGCCTCTCCTGCATGTAATGTGGGTCCCTCATGTGTCCGAGATTGCGGAGAATGGGCTGTTTTGTGCCTCAGGGGCTCAATGACGGTTGTTTCCTCGCCCCATGAACGGTGACCGCCCCCGGAGCTCCGTCGCCCTCGGCGTCGGTCGCGCCCTGCCCTCGCGAAGCGAGCTTGGACCGATGGCGAGGGCGACGGTGCGGAGGGGCCCCTGCAGCTCTAGAGCCCGAGGATCAGGGAGCAGCGCCTCTCATTTGAGACGAGAGTGCTCTGCTGGGCGTATCTCAGGACATCGACGAGATGCGGTTCCCTAGGTAAAGACTACCCACATGAACTACAGGAGAGCCTGATTTCATTGCCATTGGAAGCCTTCGCCGCCAACTGCGTGTAGGGTTCCCGCGTGATTGACTCCAGCTGCGCCGGGACCACACTCAAGGGGTGGTAGAGCCGTGTTCTTCCAACGCGTCGCCATGGTCGATATAGTGAATTGCGTTGTCCACAGCCAACCTTCGCACGTCGTTCAGGCTATTGTAGTGGAGGTCACGAAAATCAAACACGGCGAGTGGGTCTATCTTTAGCAACGCCTCGATTGCAAATCGAAAATCCAAATCACCTTCCGCTTCCTGCGCGATTCTGGAAGTACGGCTGGCCCAGTGGCTTCGTCGGTCTGGCCAGCGCTCACACGCGGATTGCAAGGCGGCGAGGCTGGAGTTTATCAGCCCGTACTGCACACCAATATCGACACATTCGTTGACGAGTGCTTCGTTTCTGAAGTTGTGTGCATTGACCAACATATGTCGACGGAGCTCCGCGGATTCGGTATCTCGGTAGACGGAGGCGAACGCTTCTTCGGTCCCTGCCCGCCTACCCGCAACCATTGCAAAAACTAGCGCCGTTTGCATTCTCGGGTCCTCGTGGCTCGAAAACGCCGCCTGTGCTTCGGCCAGCAGCTCAGTATTTTGCATCGTAATCTGGGTGACCTGGTTCGCTATCTCATTCGTAGCGAGTCGGTCCTCTCGGCTTAGCGTTGTCATTGAAGCCAGCGTAAGCATGCGACTTAGCGCACGCTCTCCCCCACCTTCCGCAAGCTTCTGCACGATTCTGCGCCGAAGCTCAAGGTTCTCACGGTCGACCTCTGCCTGGTCTACTCGCTTGTCCGACAAATGCGCGAACAGCTCTATCAGCAAACGCTCCGATTCCTCGGACAACTCGCCCGACAGGACTTCGACCAAGGCGCTTGGCTCTAGCCCGGAGCTTAACAAGGCCTGCAATTCTACGGGCTCGTTTCCACCCAAGGCCTGACTCGTAGATTCCACGCTTGCCGCTGAGGCAGCATAAACTCGCTCTCCAGACGTGGGTGCGAGCGGCTCCTCCGAGCTTGCATGCTTCACGTCCTCATCCGACTGTCGCAGCAAAAGCACCAGCGAGAACGCGCCTACAAGAAGGCAGGACGGCAGGATTAAGGTGCGCATGGCCATTCGGCCCCCCCAACTCAATCGAAAAAACGTCGAGGTACGGCTTCACTAGCGCACCCCGACGCACATGTGTGCCCACATTTCGGCTTCAACCAACAAGACGCCGTTTTCTCGGGCGCGCTCTACACTCGAAACTCAGACCACAAGCGTGCTCTGGGAGTTTTCCTGCTGCGTTGAATCGTTAGCAGAATGGAGAATGGAACCGGTCTCCTGGGAACTCAAACGCGATATCCAGAATGCAGTACTCGTCGTCACAAATCCAGACTTCAGAGCGCTCGTCATTCCAGGTCCCCAGCTTCACACAGTGGTCCGTTTCAAGGCCTGGGCCCCAGCACTCGCTCCACCTGTATTCGTACCGAGTGAATCCGCACGGCACCACACCATCGCACCGCTCAGTAGGTGTAGTCTCAGAGCGAAGCTGCCAGTTGGTCTCTTCTACCAAGTACGTGGCGTTGCAGGCGGCATCTACAGACGGTGAAATCGGCGCGAGGAACCCTGCGCCAATACCGACCAAGAAAAATAGGACTGATAACCGTGTCAACATAAGAAAGCCTTCCTATCTGTTGCGCGCCTTGTCTCCCGACAAGCACAATGTAGGCAGTAACGTTCTCGATTCCTGAGCTGAATCTTTGCGTCCGAGTGCCCCAACCATTCCAGGCGCTGTGTCCCTTTGCGGGCGTTCGGATTTAACCCCGCGCCCGCCTGGAGCGTGTGTGGTCGCTTGGGTCTCACTTACTGGAACGTCGCGAACCTAGGCTAACCGCAACGCCACTCGAAGTTTTTCCGAAAAGCTTCTGCCGAATGTCCGGGTGGCAGCAACGGTAAACCCGGAAACCATCTGAATCAAGCCTCTCCTGCATGTAATGTGGGTCCCTCATGTGTCCGAGATTGCGGAGAATGGGCTGTTTTGTGCCTCAGGGGCTCAATGACGGTTGTTTCCTCGCCCCATGAACGGTGACCGCCCCCGGAGCTCCGTCGCCCTCGGCGTCGGTCGCGCCCTGCCCTCGCGAAGCGAGCTTGGACCGATGGCGAGGGCGACGGTGCGGAGGGGCCCCTGCAGCTCTAGAGCCCGAGGATCAGGGAGCAGCGCCTCTCATTTGAGACGAGAGTGCTCTGCTGGGCGTATCTCAGGACATCGACGAGATGCGGTTCCCTAGGTAAAGACTACCCACATGAACTACAGGAGAGCC
>CALEHF010000255.1 GCA_937876125.1 uncultured bacterium | reverse complement strand
ACGATCGCACACGCTCCCTGTTGAAAGGCCAGCGCGTCGTACGCCTCTCCACCGGTCAGGGTTCCCGAGGCATCGAAGTTCAAGAGGGCTGCCTCCCCCAAGAGATTTCCCCCAGGAAACACGATGTCTCCACCCGCGAGCACGCTGATACTACCGTTCGACTCTTGGTTCTGGGTGTTGCTCCCTCCGTCGTAGAAGAGGTCGATCTGTCGGAGCCAAATCAAGTTGCCGAGCGCATCGGTCGTGAAGAGCTGGGTCGCGGGAATTCCGATCGAGTCGCGGTTTCCAACGACGGCATACCCCTGCGCGGTGAGCGCGATCGACTTCCCGGCATCGCCCCCCATCAGATCGGGGTACTGCTTCGCCCAGATCACGTTTCCCAGGTCATCCGTGGTGAGAACGAGGGTATCGACCGAGTTCTGGTAGATGCCGATGGGGGCCTGGCTGAACGACTCACCCGTCACCACGAAACCGGTTGCGGTGTGCTGGACATCGTGGAACCTCGTCGAGTCGAATGCGACTCCCGCCTGTTGATAGAACCGCATCCAGATCATGTTCCCTGCGTTGTCGATGCGAAGGAGGAAGCCCATCGTGCCCCCCTCGGCGACGGAGAGCACGGTTCCGCTCACGATGTAGCCGGTCCCGCAGGTGCGGATCTCTGATCTTTGATCGAATCGGCGACCGGGCCCGCGGCCGTACGTGTTAGTCCAAATCGGGTTCCCGAGTGGATCGGTGCGCATCATGAAGATGGAAGGCGCCAATGCATCCAGCGTATCGGTGTGCCCCAGCATCACGTAGCCGTTGGGGTCATCGCTGGCGCGACGCACGGCGATCCCGCGGGTCACTTCGTCGATCTGATAGGAGCGGTTCCAGATGATGAGTCCACTGGAGTTCACTTTGGTGAGGCAGGCCGACCGGGCTGCCGGAGGACTCGGTCAGGACTGAGGCAGCTCTTTCTGAGTGCCGGCGATGATGTACCCACCATCGTTTGTGTGCTCGATGCAATTCGGCCGCTCGTCCAAGACGTCGCTGAAAATGCGCTCGAACGGTTGCGCGGAGGCGGTAGCCACGAGAATGAGCGCGACGGGGAGTGCCAAGAGCATCGAGAGTTTCATCCAACAATTCTTTCGAGTGGGGCTGCCCGGCCCTTCGGAACCCGGATGGTCCGAGGCACATCGTCCCCCGAAATCACAATTACAAGCACAGCTCAGAGTGAAGCGCTGTCGATGAAGTGGCGAGCCCGCCCCTATCGTCTCGCGTCGAAAGAGCCTTGGATACTCCTATCTTCGCGGGGAGAGCTGAGGAGAAGGAGCGGCTCGACGGACACCCCGTGCCCTCTACCTGTCATTCGTACGGTAGGGCACAGAGTGACACGGAAATTGCGCGACGCTCCGGGTGCCCCGCGGTCCATTCGGGTGAGTTAGTGGTCCGGACGCCACTCCAGCTTCTGGCTCAACCCTTGCGCCACCCCCCCCTTGG
>CALEHF010000254.1 GCA_937876125.1 uncultured bacterium | reverse complement strand
CCGGACCCGTTCGTTTTCGAGGACAACCCCCGCCAGCGACTTCCCCGTCTTTTGGCAAGCGGCGAGAAGCTCCGCGCCGGAAGTGATCGGGTACGGCACTTCGACCACGACCTTCTCGAGGCGGTCCTCTTCTGCGGTGTCCTCGTCCACGACGAATCCGCCCCCGACCGAGTAGTAAGTACGCAAGAGGAGCTGCTCGCCTGAGGCGTCGAACGCGCGGAACTCGAGCCCGTTCGGGTGGAGCGGGAGGGAGGAGCGCCGATGAAAGATCAGATCCTTCTTCGGTGTGAAGGCGATCGTTCGAGTTCCGCCGAGGCACAGCTGCCCCGCTTCGATTCCCGCGAGGCGCTCGGGGATCGCGTCGATGTCGACCCCCTCGGGGGTCTCTCCTTCGAGACCGAGGAGCACCGCCTTGTCGCTGCCATGCCCGCGACCGGTAACTCCGAGCGAGCCATAGAGCTGCGCCTCGACTCGCGTCGTTCTATCGAAGAGGCGATCGGTCGCGAGGCGCGTGACGAAGCGCCCTGCGGCGCGCATCGGCCCGACGGTGTGCGAGCTGGATGGTCCAATACCGATGCTGAAGAGATCGAAGATGCTAATCGTCACGGGAGGTCATCCGATCGGGGGGGAGTGGGGTGAGAGGCAGCCGAGTCGGGAGAAAAATGGTGCCCGAGGAGATCGTACTCGACGGGATCAATGAGGAGGATGGGGAAGGGTCATCACCCCGACTCAACCGTTCCCCGTCGAGCCAAGAGCCAGGTCGACGACGATCAGGCGCGCCGCGCGGCGACTTCGAGGTTGGCGTTGCAAGATCGCTCCTTTCACCGAGGATGCCTTCTGGAGGGGAGAGCAGCGCTTTTGGCACTCCTCAGCCCAATTCCGGGGGTCTTTCGTCGGGCGTTACCTTCACGTGACTCGTCGCGGGCCGAACCCAGGCTACTCTTGTATGGATACCACACCCGCGGACGGGTCCACACCGACCCACGGCCCCACCTGGAAAGAGGCCCTATGCGCGCTCTCATACTCGGAATCGCCCTATGCGGGCTGGTCACGACACTCTTCGGCATCACGCCTCCCCCCCAGGCGATCCACGCCAAGGCCATCAACGCCAAGGCCATCAACGCCAAGGCCACCGCGAACGGGAAGCTGCCAGCGGTGACTCATCCTCTTGTATCCCCCACCGCGAACAGCACGACCCCCCGATCGGAGCGCCCGCTCGTTCAGTTTGCGATCTGCCTCGACACCTCGGGCAGCATGGAGGGGCTCATCGATTCCGCGCGTCAGAAGCTGTGGGCGATCACGAACGAGCTGGCGCTGGCCGAGCCGACCCCGCGCCTCGAAGTTGCGCTCTTTACCTTCGGCAACGACGGCCATAACCCCGAAAACGGGTGGGTCGCGAAGCACCTCGACTTCACCCAAGATCTCGACGCCGTCTCGGAGTTGCTGTTCAGCTTCGTCACGAACGGCGGAACCGAGTTGGTCGGGCGCGTTCTCCAGGCGGCTGATCAACAACTGAGCTGGGACGAGAATCCGCAGTCGCTGCGACTCTTGTTCGTCGCCGGGAACGAGAGCGCCGATCAAGACGGTGAGGTTCCGTTCCGGGACGCCGCCAGCAAACTCATCGCGCGTGACATCACTGTCAACTCGATCTACTGCGGCAACCCCGAAGACGCGATCGCTCCCGGCTGGCGCGAAGTTGCCCTCCGTGGCGACGGTCACTTCGCGTCGATCGATCAAAACGGCGGCACGCTGACGATCGCGACACCGTTCGACGCAGAGCTCACCGCCCTCGGCACCCTGCTCAACACGACCTACGTACCCTACGGAGCCACGGGACAAACGGGCTGGGCGAACCAGTCGCGGCAAGACTCGAACGCCGCGCAGCTCAACTCCGATGCCGCGGCGAGTCGCGCCACTTGCAAAGCCTCGAGCAACTACAGCTGCGGCTGGGACCTGGTCGACATGGTTCGAGAGAAGCAGATCGACGTGACCAAGATCGTCCTCACCGATCTCCCCGAATCGCTGCAGTCTCTCACCATCGAGCAGGTGGTTACCCATGTGGACACGCTCCAGGTCAAGCGGAGTGAGCTACAGGAGAAGGTCGCAGCGCTCTCGAAACAGCGCCAAGCGTTCCTCGACGCCGAGATGGCAAAACTCGAGCTCACCGGGGAGAATGCGTTCGACACCGCGGTTCGCACCGCAATCCGCGAGCGCGCGCAACAGAAGGGGTTCCGTTTCCCGACCCAACTCGTCCCGGTCACCGTCAGCGCACCCACCGGTGCCTCCGCGCCAGTCTTGGGCGCACCAGCCTCCCCGGCGGGGGCAGCTGGAATCCAATTGAAAGTCTCGGTTCCCACGCTCCTGGAGAAGCTCAATGTCGAATTGTCGGATACTGGTTGTTGAAGACGACGCGGCGATTCGCCGCGGCATAGTCGACGCGCTCCGCTTCGCAAAGTACGAAGTCACGGACTGCGCCGATGGCGAAGCCGGCCTCGAGCAAGCGCTCGGGGGCGGCTTCGATCTCCTGTTGCTCGACGTCATGCTGCCAGGAATCGACGGGTTTCAGATCCTCGACTCGCTCCGCCTCGAACGTTCTCCTCTGCCGGTCATCTTGATCACCGCTCGGGGAGCCGAAGATGACCGGGTGCGCGGTTTGCGCAGTGGCGCCGATGACTACGTCGTGAAGCCGTTCAGTGCACGCGAGCTGCTCGCACGCGTCGAAGCCGTCTTGCGCCGCGCGCCGGAGCGCCCTGCCACGGTCCGCAAGGTCACGAACGGATCGATCGCGATCGACCTCGAACGGCGCGAGGCGATCCTCGCGAACGGTGAGTCGGTGCAGTTGTCGGAGAAAGAGGCTCAGTTGATCACCTACCTCGCTGTGCACCCCGGTCGCGCTGTGACGCGCGATGAGTTGTTGAAGCGGGTTTGGGGGCTCGATCCGCGCGGGGTGACCACGCGCACCATCGACATGCACATCGCAAGGCTCAGAGAGAAGCTCGAAGACGATCCGAACACGCCCTCCTTCGTCTCGACCGTGCGCGGGAAGGGCTACATGTTGGCAACGGGAGCGGAGATCGCGATATGAATCGCGCACGCGGTTGGTGGCTGGGTTTTGGGGTGTTCGCGGCGTTTCTCGTCGCGGGAGTCATTCACATCTCCCGGGTCACTCTCAATCTCGAAGATATGAACCGAGTCGCCGCGGCGGAAGCGGAGCAGCGCGAGCGGCTCCGCGATGCGCTCTGGACCCTCGACGGCTGGCTGGGACAGATCCTCGATGACGAAGCGAAGCGCGCGGTCGGTGAAGGGTGGTTCCAACCGCTCTCGGGTCAGCAACACGCCTCCCCACTGGTCACTGAGAACCGCCCCTTGTTCATCAGTCGCTTCGAGTCGAACCCGACCGGGCCGCCGACCCTCTGCCAAACGGTCCCCGATGCCTTTACCAATGGACCCTCGCTACAGCAGCTCGCCGTCGTCAAGGACTGGGTCGACAATAACGATCTCGACCAAGCCTTCGATACCGCTGCGGCGCAGACCTGCGCTCAAATGGAAACGTCGAACACGGTGGTGCAGTCGCTCGACACCTTCGGCGGAATGAGCCAGCAAAATGGCCAAAGCCCGCCGTCCCCCCTCGCGCCGACTCAGACCGACGCGAGTCCTCCGGGGCAGTCATACTCGTCGAATTCGAGCTACGGCAACCCGCAACGGATCGACATCGAGTCCCAGAATCGCCGGAACCAAGTCAGCATGAAGTCGCGCAGCCAGCGATCGCAGAACTTCGAGGCCGCCGACATCAACGGAATCCTCGAGCCCACTCCCCCCGAGATCGGAGACACCGGCGTTCTGCTCCCCTACTGGCAAGACGACGGGGATGGGATGCAGCTGATGTTCCTGCGCCGGGTCTATCGCCAGGGAGAGCTGCTCGTCCAGGGCCTGACCGTTGATTGGCCGGTGCTCGAGGAAGAACTGTTCAGCCTCGCCAACCCGATCATCGAAGGCCTCGCCTTCGAACCCCTCACCGGTGCCTCCATCGGAGACAAGCAGTGGGTCGGGTGCTCCCTCGGCGCTCTCCCCCTCGGCTTGGTGCTGCCCCCCGTGAGCTTGGGCAAGATTGAGGGACTCAGCTCCGCGCGCATCGCACTCAGCCTCACCTGGTTTGCCGTGCTCGGTGCGATCGCGATCGCGTTCATGTCCTTGCGCTCGAGCATCGCGTTCGGGGAGCGTCGCAGCAGATTCGCCTCGGCGGTCACGCACGAGTTGCGCACGCCGCTCACCACGTTCCAGCTCTACTCCGAAATGCTCGCGGACGGCATGGTCGAGGACCCCGCCCAACGTCAGGAGTACCTCGAAACCCTGCGCGTCGAATCACAGCGTCTCTCTGGGCTGGTCGAAAGCGTGCTCGCCTACTCCCGTCTCGAAGAGGGGCGCGAGCAGCGGCGGCGCGAAACGGTGACGGTCGACGAGATCTTGGAACGAGGGCGCGCACGTCACGAGCGGACCCTCGACGACGCGGGGCTGTCGCTCGAGGTCGAGGTCGAGGATGGCGCGACCGCGCTCTTCACCGACGCCGATGCGGTCGGCCAGATCCTCACCAACTTGGTCGAGAACGCCGCGAAGTATTCGGCGGGGAGCGATCCGGCCGCGGTCGTGATCACGGCCAAGCGGCGCGGCGGGCCGATCGAGATCACGGTGCGCGACCACGGCCCTGGGATCGCTCCCGAGTGCAGAGGGCGCATTTTTGCGCCCTTTGACCGCGCGGGACGAGAGTCCGGCAATCTCCCGGGCGCAGGGCTCGGATTGTCGATCGCGCGCGCCCTCGCACGAGACCTCGGCGGCGACCTGCGGCTCCTCGAATCCGCTCCTGGGTCAGGCGCACAGTTCGTGCTCTCCCTGCCCGCCGCCCCCGGGCGGTAGGAGGCGGTCGCGCCACCTCCTTTACTCCGGCGGGTAGACGAGCGAGGATAGGTCGCGCGCGCCTTTCCGATGCTGTATCTGAAGGGCCTGCCCAACCCTCGGAGGCGCGCGATGAAGCACCCCACGCACGAGACGCCCGGCTCTCCGCCCCCGCCGCCTGAGGAAGATGCTACGCGGGCTGTCACGCGGGATGACGCCGCGCTCCTCGCCCCCTTCGAGACTACCCTGCCCCCCGTGCGAACGCCCTTCACCTACAGAGTTGCTATTGTCTTCGTCGCCCTCGCCATGATCTTGCTCCCGATCTTCTACGTCGCACTCGTCATCTCAGTCGGAGG
>CALEHF010000253.1 GCA_937876125.1 uncultured bacterium | reverse complement strand
GATCCCGACCGGGGCCGCATAGTCACGGTGTCCACGGAAGCGGGGGAACCTCAATGTGCGCATTCTTGAAGTAGATGTGGGCAAGGCCACCAGCAGGCTGTGGGCACAACGTCCTGAGCTCCGTAAGCGCGTAGGGTCGATATGGTCGCGTGAGCATTACCAAAAGCACCAAGCCGATCGGCGAGACAAGTTCATCAAAGAAAAGATCCAGATGCTCACGCGGATCGTCGCAAGCGGTAGCCATACCCACGTCATCCTGGCTGGGCATGCGGAGGCGGTGGCGAGGGTTCGGGCGCGCTTGCCCAAGGCATTGCTGAACAAGCTGGTAGAGATCTCCGGTGGATCGTTTGTTTTGGCTGACAATTCGCAATGGAAGGGCTCGGCCAGAGCTCGGGACTCCGACATCGTGGCGTCAACGCTCGCGAGCTTTATCGAACATGAGCAGCATGAATCGGTACTTACCGTTGAGCGCCTCAAAGAGGAGCTTCGCCGTGGTGGCCTTGCCGTCGCCGGTGCTCGCGAAAGCTTAATGGCGCTGCGGCAGGGCCAGGTGGATGTTCTTGTAATGGCGGAGGTGCCCGGTTGGACATGTCTGGATTGTGGAGCGCTCGCGGATGAGGCTCCACTTGGAACAGGTTGTCCAGAATGCGGGAAACATGGCATCCGCACAATCCTTCATCTGCAAGAAGACATGGTGCGCCTGGCCGAACAGCAGGGTGCCACGGTGGAGATTGTTCGCGAGAGCGATGCGCTTCTGGCGCTCGGCGGTGTTGGGTGCCTCTTGCGATATCTAACACCCGAGCAGCACGCCGAATCGGCTCGCATCGAGAACGCGTGGCCAGCAGAAACGATCTCATGACCGGCCTGTCGTGGTGGGCCATGGCCGCATACTGACCAGCAAAATTCAGACAAGAACAGAGGACGCGTGCAGCGATTCAAGAACATCTTCGTCCCGTACTTTAGCCAGGTTGGCGATGAGGCGACGCTGACCCGAGCCGTGCAGCTGGCGAAACGGAATGACGCCGTCGTGACCGTGGCCGAGGTGCCGAAGAGGAGTGCATCCTACTCAGTCGTACTGGAGCAACGCGGTCGTCTGGACCGTGTTATCGCCTCGATCCAGCAGGATGGGGTCGAGGCTCGAGCTCGAGTGCTTGCCGCGGACGCGCCGTTCCTAGAGATCATTCGCGAAGTTCTGCGTGGGGCCCACGACCTGGTCATTCTGACTGCCGAAGCCACGCGCGGGGTCAAGGGCGTGCTCTTTGGCACGACCTCCATGCACTTGATGCGCAAGTGCCCGTGCCCGGTCTGGGTCACCCATCCGCAACAGTCGGCTAGCTACAAAAACATCCTTGCGGCCGTGGAACTGAGTGGACCCGCAGAGAACGACACTCTCAGTCAACTCATCGTCGAGCTTGCGTCGTCTTTGGCTCGGCAGGAGCAGTGTCAGCTCCATTTCGTGCATGCCTGGAATTTCGTCGGCGATGATCTCACCAGTGCACAATCCGAGATTACCCCGGACATGATGGCTGCGCTGGTAAAGAGAAACGAACAGCCGCTAGAAACGAGGTTTAAGAAGCTGCTCGAAGCGCACGATCTGACTGACATCGAACACAGCGTTCGGCTAGTGCGAGGCGGACCCGAATCGGTGATCCCAAAGCTAGCAAGCGAGGAGGATATGGATCTGATCGTAATGGGTACGGTTTGCCGAACAGGCGTCGCGGGGTTCTTCATCGGTAACACTGCTGAAACCGTGCTCCAACAGGTCGAGTGCTCGGTCTTGACAGTGAAGCCGCGAGGCTTTGCTACGCCTATCGCACTGGACGTCAGCGGATGAAGTGCCCGCGCTGCAAAGTCGTGCTCGTCGTCGGGAACCGCGCAGGCATCTGGATCGACGCCTGCGGGCAGTGTGACGGCGTGTGGCTCGGTCGCGGTGAGGTGGAGAAGTACTTCCGCCTTGCACAGAAAGAACTCAACGAGCACGAAGCCAGGCTCGTCAGAAGCGAGAGAGCGACCTGGTTCCGGTCGCTTAGAGGCTGGCTTAAGGGGTGATCGCAAAGCCGCAGCAGGTTCGGGTGCTCTTGCACACACCGCTCCAGAATAGAGAGACGACGAGCGCTGACTTGTTCGCCGATCACAAGTTCAGCGTTCCACACTCGCTTACGTCGTGCGTGCCGCAGGGGCGACCTATAGTACTGCCATCCGGTATCGGCGAGGGCGAGACAACAGCATGAGAAAGACGCGCGAAAACCACGCAGACCACTTGCCCCCGGGGGCATCAGCCCGCCTGCGGGGCTTGGTCCTGTTGTTTTCACGCCCGGTTGCGAGATTCCTGCACGTCGAGGCAGCGAGTGGAGTCGTTCTACTGGCGGCGGCGGGGCTCGCGGTACTGTGGGCGAATTCTCCATGGGCGACGAGCTACGTGGATCTGCTACACGCCCCGATCAGCATAGGCTTTGGCGATCACAGCCTGAGCAAGACGGTCCATTATTGGATCAACGACATTCTGATGGTCCTGTTCTTCTTTGTCGTTGGACTTGAGGTCCGGCGCGAGCTGCATGAAGGGGTACTCTCTGATAGCAGACGTGCCGCAATCCCTGTCGCTGCGGCTCTTGGTGGAATGCTTGTTCCGGCGTTGCTCTACGTGTGGGTCGACCCCAACCTGCCGGTGGGCAGAGACGGGTGGAGCGTCCCCATGGCCACGGACATCGCGTTCGCTGTCGGAGTGCTGGCTTTGCTTGGAAACCGCGTGTCCGGGGCAATGCGAATTCTCCTCTTATCCATAGCGATCATCGACGACATAGGAGCCATTGTCGTCATCGCGCTTTTCCACACTGCGGATCTCGCACTTGAGGGCCTTGCCATTTCCGGAGCCGGTGTCGCGCTGGTTCTTATCATGCAGGGGATCGGGGTTCGAAATCCGTTGCTGTACGTTGTCCCCGGCGTGATTGTGTGGGCCGGCATTGTCTCAACAGGTGTGCATCCAACGGTCGCTGGCGTCATTTTGGGACTGCTGACGCCCGTGAAGCCGTGGTTTGGTCGAGAAACGTTTCTTGCAGCAGCCGAACAAGCCCTCTCAGATTTTCGAGCGAAGGATAGGCACGCTAGAGCGGCCCACGAGATCCGGCCGGTGCTCGATCGAATCAATTTGGCTCAGCGTGAAGTGATTGCACCTGTAACTCGCGTTGAGATGGCACTGCATCCTTGGGTCGCCTTTGCTGTAATGCCGTTGTTCGCCTTCGCGAATGCGGGCGTTCCGCTTGGGGGAGTAGACCTTGCAGCGCACGGGGCAACGGAGGTAGCTCTTGGGATCTGTCTAGGGCTCGTCATCGGCAAACCCTTGGGGATCGTCGTGTTCACTTGGCTAGCAGTCCGCTGGACGGGTGGCGGGCTGCCGCAAGGGGTGTCATGGCCGGGTGTGGTTGTGCTCGGGTGTCTAGCGGGTATCGGTTTCACAATGTCCCTCTTCCTTGGTTCGCTTGCGTTCGACGACCCCGGCATTCTGGCGGTGGCGAAGATGGCTGTCCTGGTGGCGTCCCTAATTGCAGGTGTCGCTGGACTGGTGCTCGGGTTCACACGTCTGCCTCGGAAATACGGAGGTGGTCCGGAACCCAGTGAAGAGTGCGCACACATGGAGACAACAACGTTTCCGAGTGTCGCTGAGGGCCGGGTCGTCACAACCTGAAGGAGCCAAGATGTTCTTCGATCCACTCTACTTTCTGTTTGTCGGCCCGGCGTTCCTGCTGGCGCTGCTGGCACAGTGGCGCGTGAAGTCGGCATTCGCTCGGTGGTCACAGGTCCCTAGCGCGTCGGGGTTGTCCGGCAGGGAGGTCGCCCGCCGAGTTCTGGAACATGCCGGAGTCACCGGCGTTCAGATAGAGCCGTCCCATGGCTTTCTGTCCGACCACTACGACCCGACCAAACGGACTCTGCGCCTGTCCCCTGCGAACTACGACGGCACGAGCATTGCCGCCGCGGCCATCGCTGCGCATGAGGCGGGGCACGCGATCCAGCACGCTCGGGCGTATGCTCCGCTGAAGCTGCGTAGTGCCGCGGTCCCCGCAGCCACCGTCGGCAGCAGTGTTTCCATGGTCCTCCTGATGGCCGGCATGTTCCTCCGCAGCCCACATCTGATCCTGGTTGGCGTCGTCGCATTCAGCGCGGTGGTGTTCTTCCAGCTGATCACGCTGCCGGTGGAGTTCGACGCCTCACGCCGTGCAAAGCTGGTGTTGGTGGACAGCGGGATTGTTTACCTTGAGGAGGATGAGAGGGGCGTTGCAAAGGTCCTGAACGCAGCGGCAATGACGTACGTTGCTGCGGCGATCCAGTCGGTTCTGACACTGCTCTACTTCCTCTATCGATCCGGTCTGATCGGTGGCCGAAGGTGAGACGCAAGCGTCTATCGTGACCTGGTGTCGGTGGATTGGGCCGTGTGGTGCCCAACTACGCCTGTGATTGGACGGGCGCATGGGCCAAGCATGTTGCAATGCGAGTGGCAAACTAAATCTGACCCACGGCCTCGGGACGGGGAACGAAAACTGCAACCCCTTCTTCGGGACAACAAGGAGCATCAGGACGTCTCCGAGCTCGATCCGGGTGATCTGCACTGCGGAGTGTTCCGCTCCAAACTCGCGCGTCAGTTTCGTCAGTTTCTTGCCGAGCTCTTCTGCCATCCGTTCGCCTATGGGCACTCGAACTGGTCACAGAAGAGATCGACGGAGTTTCCAAAACCGCAGCTCGGAAACGGGTCGGGGGGGCTGCCCGGGCCGAACAGTCGCTCGAGCAGGACGATGCCGTCGGCAAGATTCACGCTCTGGTCGAGGTTGAGATCGAGCGCTGGCGGGCAACTCACGGTGGGAGCGCCTTGCGTCGTGATAAAGAGGAGCAAGCCGATGGCGTCCTCCAGGCTCACTGCACCGTCCTGGTTGAAGTCGCCCCGAAGGAATTGATCGGAGCATTCGTCGAGGATTCCATCCCCGTCGACGTCAATCGAGATGCCACTGTATCGCCGAAGGCGGCGAAGCCATCCGCAAGCGTGTGTCTGAAGAACCGGATTTCCGAACCGAAGGGGAGGCGTTGTCCATACATGAACTCTTGGCTGCCATCCCCATCGAGATCGGCCATTGTGAAGACACTCGGAACGACCAACGAGAAACGCCTGCCCGCCCGCTGAATCGTTTCGATCAACATCCACCCCGCTTCTCGTTGCCGCCCACTCAATCCGCCCACTCAATCCGCCCACTCA
>CALEHF010000252.1 GCA_937876125.1 uncultured bacterium | reverse complement strand
TGCCGAGTCGTTACTCTGGCGAGTCGCCCCGTTGAGGCAGAACCCCACCCCTTGAGGAGGACCGATGTCAGTCGACCGACGCGCCTTCATCGCCCTAGCCGGTGCCGCCGCGGCAAGCGCTGCCTGGCCAGGCCGAACTCCCGCCGCGCAAACCTCTCTCTCGCTCCCCACCGGGTCGGACGGTTGGGGGCTGTCCCGCTTCGCCGTCAACATCGAGATGTGGTGGGGGGGAATGCCGTTCCTCGACAAGATCGCCTCCGCCCACGCGGGCGGCTTCCGCGCGGTCGAGTTCTGGCCGTGGCAAGGAAAACCGATCGAAGAAGCCAAAGCGCTGCTCGACCAGTTCGAAATGGAGGTGGCGCAGTTCACCGCATGGGGGTTCTCCCCCGGGCTGAACGATTCGAAGCATCATGAACACTTCGAGCGCGCAGTGCGCGAGGGGTGCGAAGTCGCGAAGAAGCTCGGCTGCAAGAAGATGACGGTCGTCGGCGGGAACGACATCGCGGGCATGACGCCGTCAGAGATGCATCAGAACATCATCGACGGCCTGAAACGCGCCGCACCGATCGCCGAGGAGTACCAAGTCATGCTCATCCTCGAGCCGATGAACATCCGCGTCGACCACAAAGGGCATTGCCTGTACGGCAGCACCGACGGGGTGCGCATCTGTCGAGAGGTCAATTCACCGATGGTGAAGTTGAACTGGGATCTCTATCACATGCAGATCTCCGAGGGCGATCTCTGCGGCCGCCTCCGCGATGGCTTCGATCAAGTCGGCTATCTGCAGTTGGCCGATCATCCCGGCCGCAACGAGCCGGGCACCGGCGAGATCCACTACAACCGCGTCCTCAAGGAGGCGTACAACCTCGGATATCGCGACTATATCGGTCTCGAGTGTTCGCCGCGCAACGGCGCGGTGAAGGCGATCGAACGCGTCAAGGCTGCGGACGTGTGGACGCCATGAGCACCAAAGATGGCAGCTCGGGTGTGCCGAGCGGCCAGGGCGAGAAGGTTTTGAACGAGCTGATCGCCGCCTGGCTCAAGACCGATGAACACAGCCGCACACTCCTCGCGGCCATCGATCTCGAATCGCTGCTGCTCTCCCCACGGCCGCGGGCGCGGTCGATCGGAAAGATGTTCGCGCATCTCGTGAGTGTTCGCCTGCGCCGGGTCGGCTTGATCGGCGGTCCCGGGTACCTCGAAGAGATCGAGCCACTGGCCGAGGGGGATGAGGAGTCGCGGGATGTTCTCGATTCCGCGCTCCGCACCTCCGCCGAGCTGGTCGCGAGGCTCGCCCGCGAGCGACTCAGCGACGGAAAGACCGTGGAGGGATTTGCGGGGGGGGTGCCGGCATTCCTTGCGTACCTGAGCGCACACGACGCCCACCATCGCGGGCAGATTCTCGCGCTTCTCGCCCACGAGAAGGTGAAGGTCTCGGACGAAGTCGCCTACGGAATTTGGGATTGGAGCTGAACGCGCTCGCCGACTACCGCTCTCGATCATCAGTCAGCGCGGATTACTGAACTCCACCGCGATGACTCGCTCTTCGACTCGCCTTCGAAACAAGAGCAACTCTGTCTTCGAAGTCTCTCGCGTCCTCACGACGGGCAGAAGTACATCACGCGCGACCAGAGGGCGCCCGCGATCGTCCCCTCGAAGGGCGACGCCGCACGCAAGCGACTCGTCCGGATCGCCGGAGAGAAGCCAAAGCCACGGGTGCTGCTCCCCGTCGACCTCTGCCGTCCCGCGAAAGCCACGCACCGGATAGTCTCCGTGGGCGACCAACACTTCGCGAAACAAGTCGGCTCCGGGCTCCGCGCTGACCAGCGTTCCGCGCGGTTCGATCATCGTCGCGAGCAGCGTGGGATCGGCGGTCCAGATTCCGCGGATCTCGACGAGCTCGTGACGCCGACGCGAGGATCCGGAGAGCTCGATCCAAACGTCGCGCCCTTCGACGAGACTGTCGCCGATCCACAACTTCCCGTGGGGGAGCGCGGGATCCACGGTCACGTGCACCCGCACCACAGTGATATCCCGGATCGGGCGCATGAGGTGCCACACCAGACCCGCGATACAGACAATCGCAGCGGTCACCAGCACGCCGATCACAAACTTCTTCACTTCGACTCCATTACAGGGGCCGGGAGGCGTGCGTCGAGCTTTGCGCGCATCGTTTCGATGAGGTTCACGAGTTCGGGGCTCGCCCGCTCGGGTTGCCACTCCCCGAGGAACGTGCGCACTTCAGCATCGAAGCCGCTTCCGTACGCCTTCCATAGTTGAACGCGCAGTTTCTTGGGGTCGAGGCCACTCTTGAGCTCCGTGAAGTATGCCTCGAGCTGTACTCGCGCTTCGACCAGGCTCGAAGCTGCTTTGATTTTCTCGAACTCCGGCATGGCAGCGCGAAAACCGCGCACTTTGATGTCGATGGGAATGATGATCAGTCCGCCTTCTCCCGCCGCAGCGGTGCGGTCCAAAAGCGGCGCCACAATCTGATCGATCGTGGTCGGGGGCAGCTCGATCCCTTCTGCCGTGAACTCACCGCGCCAATCGTGCTGGGCAGCGAATTCGATCACGTCGGCGCGTCGCTCGGCGACATCCGGCCCCGGCAGAAGGGTGATGAACGCCGGAGACTTGGACTGACTCGTCGCAGACGAGGCGATGACGGCGATGACGATCGCGAGAATGAAAATGAACCAAACGATCTTCGACTCGCCTTCGGAGCTCATCAGCTTCCTCCCGCGCCAAGCGCTCCCTCGAGCAACGCTCGATCCTCAGGAAACTGATCGACCAGGACGGTGATCAAGGGGCGACCGTCGTCGAGGGGGGGCAATTCGAAGTCTGGAAACGATGCGGCACTTTGAACCCACGTACGGGTTGCGAGATCGTAGGTGACCGTCGACATCCCTTCGGCGATCCGCGAGTCGCTGCCGTCGATCGAATAGAGGACCAGCCCCTCGATTTTGGCTTCGATCCTCAGCCACGGCTCGATCACTTGGCGCGTTGGCCCGAAGAGCGTCACGGAATGGGTCGCCGTCGATTGATCCTCGCGCTCGACTCGGATCGAGACTTGCCGCGTGGCGAACCCGTCGATGTCATGGGTGACGACATCCCGAAGAGGCGTGGTCGAGGTCCAGCCCATCGGCGCGGCACCCCGCAGAGCCACGTACCCACCCGCCCCCACGATGAGAACGACCATCAGAAGCCACTTCATCGGGAACTCTCTTTCTCAGTTGTCTGACTGACTCTCGGCGTCGACAGCTCCTCGGTGCCGCCGGGGACCCGGTCGAGAAGCCACTCCCCGGGGCCATATCTCGAGCGGGTCGGCGAAGTGGGCGGGACTGCGCGACCGACCTGGACAAGGAGCCTGCTCGTTCTCACTACTCGACGCAAGAACATGCGCCCGAGTGGGCTCGTCGAAGAGCCTTGTTGCAAGTCCGCGCGGATGTCGGCCTGCACGTAAGTCTCGTCACCCCGCCGGATACGAAGGAAGAACCCGCGGTTCTTGCTCGAAACACCGTCTCTGAGAAACATCAGGATCATTCGATCGAGCGTGCCATCGGGCCACCGAGCGATCGAGTCCCACGAGGTGTATTGACTGCTGTCCTCGCTCCCACGCGGGTAGTTCACGATCTCGAGATCGAGCCCGAGCGCCCGAGCCATGCCCTCGGCACTCCGCTTACCCTCAGAGTCGATCGTCTTGAACCGCGGATCGTTGCCATCACAGAAGACACTGACCGGCGTCATTCCCAGTCGATGATCCCCAAAGTAGACTTCCGCCGGCGGGAAGCCCGGCTCTGACTCGATCCGCACTTCCCAGCTTTGGTACACCTGAACTTCTGTGAAGTAGATCTCGAGCGCGAACGACAAGAGCGCGATCCCCAGAACCACACCGATGCCGAGGAGGACGAACCTCCGTTGGGATGATCGCGGAGGGGTCAACGCTCATCTTCCTTCGAAGGGTGAGCCGGCGGCAGATCGAGCTGCTCGGTTCCGACGGGGAACCGATCGAGAACCCAGCTCGGAAGAGCGTCGATCGATTCTGATTCTGGGCGAGTGTTTGCGATCTCGGCTGAGAAATCGAGCGGGCCGCCGAGGGTGATGATGAGCGTCCCGTGGAGATGCTCTCTGCGGAAGAGGAACCGGCGGAGCGCGTCCGCCCTCGTTCTCCGGGGTCGATCCAAACCCATCGCGACTGCAAGAGCGCTCTCTTTTCCGCGCCTCGCGCGCAGGAGAAAGCCGCGCTCCTCCGCCGTCACTCCGTTTTCAACGATCACAGGGATGATTCGGTCGAGACGCTGGTCGGGCCAGCGTCCGATCGAGTTCCACCACGTGGCGTTGACTCGCATCCCAGAGGGATCGTGTGCGAGGAGAACGTCTCCCGCGAGGGAGTTGAAGTTGTTCGGTTGGTTGTGGACGGTCGCAGAGCCGGAGAGAACTGAGATGTTGCTCCCGAGCGCCGTGAGCATCGATTCTGCGCTTCGGCTCCCGAGCGGGGCGACCTCGACGAACCGCGGGTCCTCGGGATCGTAGGGGATGGTGATCGGCGTCATTCCGATCCGCTCATTCCCGAAGTACACCTCCGCGGGGGGGAGACCGGTCCCCGACTCGATCCGCACCGCCCAACTGGCCGTGACTTTCACATCGGTGAAGAAGATCTGCTGTGCCAGTCCCAGAAGGACCACGGCGAAGAGCACGCAGAGCCAGATGAGGACACGCTTGCGCCCGGGCGGGGGGGGTCTCATCGCGTCGTCTCCTTTGGCTGTGCCCGAGAAGGACTCTCCAACCGCGGGGCCCCGGCCGGAAACCGATCGAGGTACCACCGGTCGCCCCCGAGCCCCTTCTCGATCGAGGCGCGATCCGCGGCGGGGCCGATGATGAGAGTCAGCGATCCCACCATGAACTCTTCACGGCGAAGAAAGAAGCGCCGCAGTTTCTGCGGCTCGTGCGGCCCTTGTGTTGGGAACTCAACCTTCGTACCAAAGGCCGAGGCGGATCCGCGGCGCGCTCGGAGTACCAGCCTTTCACTTCTCTCGCTCTTCGGGTCCGAGATGAGAATGGGCAGAGCAGCATCGATCTCTCTGTCGGGTCGGCAGGCCACGAGGCTCCAGTACCTCGCGCTCATCTTCCGATCAATATCGGCTCCGAGGAGACCCCAGGCGCCCGAGCCAAAGAAATATTCGGCACAACTGACGTCACCCGGCGGCGGATACTGCACGGGGGAATGGGTTCGCTCCCCTATCACCCCCAAGGCATCGCGAGCGAATGGCTTAATGGCGAGGTCTTGATGGTTCGACTCGACGAAGATTCGATCCGGAGTCCCAGGGAAAATAGTGAGGGGTGTCATCCCCAGCCGCGCCTCCCCCCGGTAGATCTCCACCGGCGGGAGCCCCGGCGCCGACTCCACGTGAATCTCCCACGTGTACACCGTCTCGACCGGCGTGAAGAGGATCCGCGCCGCGAGAAGAAGGGCGAAGCAGGTAACGAAGAGACACGCCGACCGACCCAGGTTCCGTCGCACTCCCGAAGCGCGATACCCCTTCCCTCGAGCTCTCTTACCTCCGAGCTCGAGAGATGCGGTCTCCCTCACGTCGCCGTCGGTATCCGAGTCAGCGATTTCGGGGGTCATGGGAGATCCTGTTTCATCGGAAGACTCCGCGGCGGCGGTGGCACACCGGGCGGGCCTCACGCATGATACGCCCCGTTGCTCTGTGAACAACACTCGAACAACACTCCCCCTCGGGTGCAACCGTCCCCAGAACCAGGAAGGCTCCTCGTGACCGCGATCGACACCACTCCGTTCATCGTTTCCCCCGGCACTCGACCCCACCTCGAGAAGCGCGATCCCGCCGAGTCCTCCGCATATGACGGCGACAAGAAGGACGGCAAGGAGCTGCACCTCACGATGAATGCGCGGCTCGAAGAGCTGCAAGAACTTCTCTACGCAGAGGGAAAGCAGAAGCTGCTCATCGTGCTGCAGGCGATGGACACCGGCGGGAAGGACTCGACGATTCGCCATGTGTTCGACGGCGTCAACCCTCAGGGAGTGAAGGTCGCGAGCTTCAAGAAGCCGACCGAGACCGAGCTCGCCCACGACTATCTGTGGCGTGCCCATCGGCACACCCCAGCGCGCGGCGAGATCAGCATCTTCAATCGGAGCCACTACGAAGACGTGCTGGTGGTCAGGGTCGAGAACCTGGTCCCCGAAGAGAAGTGGCGGCGCCGCTACGCGCAGATTCGAGACTTCGAACGCATGCTCGCCGAAGAGGGGGTCACGATCCGGAAGTTCTTCCTCCACATCTCGAAGGCGGAGCAACGCGAGCGAATGCAATCGCGCCTCGACGAACCCCACAAGCGGTGGAAATTCTCCGCCGGCGATCTCGAGGTGCGGAAGAAGTGGGATGCGTACCAAGAGGCGTTCGAAGAGATGATCGCAGAAACGAGCACCGAACCGGCGCCGTGGATCGTGGTCCCCGCCGATCGGAAGTGGCAGCGCAATCTCATCGTCTCTCAGGTCCTCATCGAGACTCTCGAAGGACTCGACATGCAGTACCCCGACCCCGAACCGGGGTGGGAGTCGATCACTATCGAGTAAGCGTGCTCCCCGGAGTCAGGCGCGCGGTCCATCGGGGTCCGCCTCGAGCTTCGCCCCAATCCCCTCGACGAAGGCGCTTCCCGCTTCGTCGAAGAGTTTTTCGATATCGATCGTCACCTCGTCGAAACGCGCGAGAAGGAGCTGCCTGAGCTTCTGACAGAATCGCTTCGGGCTGAGCCCGCGGAGACTCATCCGATCATCGAGAATCGCTTCTTCGAGCACGAGCAGGTCGGTCACGTCCCCGAGATCCTGCGCGAGGGCAGCGACCCGCTTGTGACGTTTCCGATTTCGCTTCGCCGAGATGTCGAGAAGCCATTCGAGCTGATAGCGAAGCTCCTTGACCCGCTTCCGCGCACGATGAATCGATGCGTCCTCCGGCGCCCGCACCGCTGACAGGCAGGTGCGCCGCGCGCGCCGATAGCTCCGCCTGAGCGACTCCCGCAACTCTTCCACCTCGACCACCGCGGGAAGCGCATCGGCGAGCTCTCCCGGCAGTCGCGCGAGCGGAGCCCGGCAGCCGATGAGCACGCGCGACTCCTCGCCGTGCGACTCGAGATCTTTGATCCGTGCTTCGAAGCGCTCCCTCAACTCGCGGCGCAACTTTTTCGAGCCTTTGATCGGCGGAACTCGATCCAAGGTCGCGAGCAAGATACGCGCATCGCGGAGCCCTGACGTGGGGAGCACTGCGGACTGAAGCCCCGTATCGATCGAGCGCACCGCGTCGGGATCGATGACGCCGCGCAAGAGCCGGATCAGTGCACGCGAGCGACGTATCGTCTTCCGGAATTCGTGAACCGACAGCGCCGGATGATTTTCGGCACGGTCGACCATCAAATTTGCGAATACGACCGCCTCTCCAAATGAACCGCGAATCGCCTGGGGAACGCTCGGGGCGGAGAGCCAGGTAAGCGCACCGCTCGCCTCGACTTTGGGAGGTCGGGATGGGGCTTCGTCTTTCGGTTCGCGCGGCATCGGTTCCTTCTTGTAGGGGACCAGCTTCGCTGGGGTCCCCTTCGAGATCAGAGCTTTCTTCTTGGGCGGCTTCGGCTCCGCGGTGGCCTTCGTCACTGGCTTCTTCAACGCTGGCGCCGGGGCAGGCTTCTTCGCGGTGGTCTTCGTGGTGGTCTTCGCGGTGGTCGCCTTCTTCGCTTCGGCCTTCTTTTTCGCTGGGGTCTTTTTCGCTGGGGTCTTCTTCTTGGTGGTCTTCGGTTCGGTGGTCTTCCTTGCGGTAGTCTTCCTTGCGGTGGTCTTCTTTGGAGAGCGTTCGGTCGCCACTGGTTTCTCGGCCACCGGTTTCTCGGCCGCGGGCTTCCCGGGCGGCGACGCGGCAGCCTGAGGATCTGGAGCCTCGGAGGCTCTCTCCTCGGGTCCCGTCTTCGAATCTGTGGCACCCGTCACGTCCGCGCTCGTGGCATCGGGCTCGGGGGCTCTCGATCCGCCCGCGAGGGGTGGTTCGGCGTCAGGAGTAGATAGCGCCATACAGGGTCGATTCCTCTCGCACGCCCCTCATCACCGAGGAGTCTCAGAAACAGCGATCGATTGCGGATTTCTCCGCGGGGCGAGTGACGATGATACCGCCCGCTCCGCGCGATGCCCGTCTTCTGCCCCACGACCTTGGCCTCCGAGCGTGAAAGTGGCTCGTCCTCTGCATCATCGGCTTCTCTGGGCACACCCAACACCCCGCTCCCTCGTCACTTTCGCCCCCACACACCTTCTTCCCCGAACTCCGGGCTCGCAAACCGGCCCCGAAGATCGCATCATTCGACTGCGCCTCTCGTCGAGCGGCGTACCCGTGGGGGGGAAAAAGGGCGTGGTTGACGACGCGCAGCTCGTCAGGAGAGAGAGACTTGCGTGTTCCTTTGGGTCAACCGACATGCCATAGCGTTTCCCCGGACCGATCCCGAATGCCCGCCCGATGCCGAGCGCCCCTTGACCGAGAAGGGGCAGCGCCGGATGGTCGACGCGGCCTACGGCATGCGCGCACTCGGCGTGGCGCCAGCGTGCATTCTCGCGAGCCCGCTGCTCAGGTCGGTGGAGACCGCGGAGATCATCGCGCAGGTTCTCAGGGTCCCTGAGGTCGAGGTCACAATGAGTCTCGAACCCGATCAAGACCCGATGGTGCTCCTCGCCGAGCTCGGCACCGCTCCGACGACCGATACCTTGGTCGTCGGCCACGCCCCCCATGTCGATCGATTGATCGCGCGCGTCGCGAATGCGCCGCGCATCTTCAGCGCGCTGAAGAAGGGGGGGACCGCATGCCTCGAGTTCCCCGATGGCCCCTCCGCCCCAGGAGTCGTGCACTGGCTCCTCACCCCGAAACAGTTGAGGCGGCTGGCGGACGGATGATGAGCAAGGATCCCGATGAAGCCTCGATCGATCCGCCGCCGTTGCGTACCGTCGCAGCGGTGGATCTCGGCTCGAACAGTTTCCACATGATCGTCGCGCACTCCGATGGCGGTCCGCTCGAGGTGATCGATCGGATGCGTGAACGGGTACAGATCGCAGCGGGAATCGATGCCGAAGGGGACCTCTCCGAGGAAGCGCAAGAGCGCGCCTTCGCCTGTCTGGAGCGCTTCGGGCAACGGCTGCGCGACTTCTCCTCCGATCGCGTTCGTGCCGTGGGCACGAACACGTTTCGGAGTGCCCGAAACGGGAAGAACTTCCGCCGACTCGCCGAACAAGCGCTCAGTCACCCGATCGAGATCATTTCGGGAGCCGAAGAAGCCCGCCTCGTCTACTTGGGTGTGCGCAGGCAGCGAGCCCCTTCGACCGAGCGGCAACTCGTGATCGACGTCGGCGGTGGCTCCACCGAGTTGATCGTCGCCGAGGGTGAGGAGATCCGCCTCGCCGAGAGTGTCCCGCTCGGCTGCGTGTCGTACTCGCGGCGTTTCTTCCCCGACGGAAAACTGACCGAAGCCGCCTTTCGGGCGGCGGTCCTCGCGGCTCGCATCGAACTGCGACCGATCGAAGAGCAGTTCCGCACGCTCGACTGCACCTCCGCGCTCGGATCGTCGGGGACCGCCCACGCGATCCAGGCCCTGGTCCGAGCGACCGGCGAGCCGCACGAACTGATCACGAAAGTCGGACTGGAACGGGTGCGCGACCTCTTGATCAAGGCGGGAACGGTCGACGCGATCGATAATGACGCTCTTCGTGAGGACCGCCGCCCGGTGATCGCCGGAGGGGTCGCCGTTCTCCTCGCCGTGTGCAAGTCGCTGAAGTTCACCGAACTCACGGCGACGCCGGGGGGGGTGCGCGAAGGGATCCTGCACGATCTCATCGGGCGACTCCATCACGATGACGTGCGCGAAGTGACCCTCGAGCGATTCCTCGATCGGTACGGGATCGACCGCAAACAAGCGATGCGAGTCGAGCGCACGGCGCAGAGCCTCTTCGATGCCATCGCTCCGTCGTGGAATCTCGCCGATAACTCCCGGCTGCACTTGTCGTGGGCGGCGCGCCTGCACGAGATCGGTCTCGCGATTTCGCACCAGGGTCATCACAAGCACGCCGAGTACTTGATCCGAAACTCGGATATGGCGGGGTTCTCGACCGACGAGCAGGAACTGGTCGCCACTCTGGTCCGTCACCATCGGCGTCGGGTCTCACGCAAACGCTTGGGGGCTCTTCATCACGTGAGTGAGGAGGAGGCTCTGCGTCTCTGCTCTCTCTTGAGGATCGCAGTCGTGCAGAACCGCACGCGTCGCGACGCGCAAGAGCCGCCGTGGACGCTCCACGCACGCGATGCGACTCTCGAGATGCGATTTCCCGAAGGCTATTTCGCACATCATCCGCTGACGCGAACCGAGTTGTTCGAGGAGTTGGAGCTCGCGAAACAGTGGGGGGTGAAGATCAAAGCGGTCGAGGGGGGACCAAAGAAGTAGTGGGGAGCGGAGCGACAGACCCGGCGGCCCGAGTTAGCTGCTTGCCGTTGCCTCAGCGTTCTCAGTATCTTCCTGGTCGTGATCGTCGCTGTCCGAGGAGTTCACGGATTCGACCGAGCTCTTCTTTTTCGCGGAGGAGAGCGAACCGACCGGCAGGGTCGGTCCCACGATCACTTTGCCGCGCTTCGGAGTGGACCCGCTGCCAGGGGTCGCCCCAGCGGACGCGCTCGAGTCGGAGCCCACTTCCGATTGGAGGTCGGCCGTTTCTCCCTTGGAATCTCCGGGCGCGTCGGGGAGCACGTCGTCGAGGATCGAGAAGAAGTCCATCCCCGCATCCACCGCGCTCGCCATCAGGATCTCGCCCCCGACGATCACCGTGTCATCTTCGGGGCCGACGTACGGCGTAGGCGGCTGGGCCTCGTCGTGAATGCGCGCGAGTTATGACCAAATCTTGTGTTCTGGCCTGAGTTGAAAAAGCGGCGTATCCT
>CALEHF010000251.1 GCA_937876125.1 uncultured bacterium | reverse complement strand
TGCGCTCATGCCCGATGCGCATCTCGGCTACGGCTTGCCGATCGGCGGCGTGCTCGCGACGCGGAACTCGGTCATCCCTTTCGCGGTCGGCGTCGACATCGCCTGCCGCGTGAAGATGACGGTGCTCGACCTGCCGACCGATACGCTCGAAAAAGGAGAGGACCGCTTGGTCGCTGCGATCGAGCGGGAGACGCGCTTCGGAATCGGAGCGAACTTCAAGTCCCCTCGTCAGCACGACGTTCTCGACGCCGATTGGTCGGTGAGCCCGGTGACCTTGCGTGAGAGGGATCGCGGGCGGAAGCAGCTCGGGACATCGGGGAGCGGCAACCACTTCGTCGAATTCGGGATCCTGACCGTCGCCAAGGGAAGCGGTCTCGCGTTCCCGGCGGGGGACTACCTCGCGCTCCTGAGCCATAGCGGAAGTCGCGGGACCGGCGCGCAGGTCGCGGACCACTACTCGAAACTCGCGATGTCTCAGCACCCGGAGCTGCCGAACGAGTTGCGTCACTTGTCGTGGCTCGATCTCGATTCTGCCGACGGTCAGGAGTATTGGGCCGCGATGGAGTTGATGGGGCAGTACGCCGCGGCGAGCCACGAGTGCATCCATCGGCACATCGCGGAGCACTTGGGCGCCGAAATGTTGCTCGATCTCGAGAACCACCACAACTTCGCGTGGAAGGAGGTGCACGATGGGGAAGAGCTGATCGTGCACCGAAAAGGCGCGACTCCGGCGGGAGAGGGTGTGCTCGGACTGATTCCCGGTTCGATGGCCGATTCGACCTACATTGCGCGGGGAAAGGGAGATCGCGATTCCCTCGACTCCGCCTCCCACGGCGCCGGGCGGGTGATGAGTCGGACGCAGGCGAAGAAGACCTTCACCTGGGATCAGGTCGCGCCGTACCTCGCGAAGCGCAAAGTGAAGCTGTTGTCGTCGGGTCTCGATGAGGTCCCGATGGTCTACAAGAACATCGACGAGGTGATGGCGGCGCAGGCAGACCTGGTCGAGCCGCTGGCGAAGTTCCAACCGCGGCTGGTCAAGATGGCACCAGCGGGGGAGCGTCCCGAGGATTGATCGAGAGGAGTTGAAGCACCATGACCGAACCAGATCGAGAGCAGCTGCGCAGCCAAGTCTTCGAGATCTTGGCATTGATCGGTGACCCCGAGGCGCAACTCCGCTACGAGAGGGATGTGCCGATCGCCAACGTCCCAGCGGAGCTGGTGTGCATGTGGTTCGAAGATGTCTTTCGCCCCGACGAGCTCCCCGATTTCCCGGCGAGTTTCTCGAAGGCGGAGTTCGCGGTGCTGTCGGCGTTCAGCGAGTTCTACGACGCCCGTGTCGATGCCCTGCCCACGCGGAGCGGAGTTGTCGGCTTGCACGGTTCACCCGTCTGGACCGTGGTCATGGAGCGAGCGAACGAGACGCTGAAACGCGTGGCGCCCGAAATGGCTCTGGCGGAGACGTGGTATCCGAAGGAGTGAGTCGCAGTGAGATCGCTCCAAAAAATCGCCCCGCAACGGCGTCCCGAAAGGGGCCTCGTTGCGGGGCATCTTCATGCTTCGATTATCAAACTCGGCTCAGCAGCTGAACGCACCACACTCGAGCGCGTCAGGTGTGGGATCTTCGCCACACTCAGCGAACGGGGCCGGCGGCGGTGCTCCGCCGACGAAGCCGTAGTTCAGGATGAAGATCGCATCTCCCAGATCGACTGCACCGTCATCGTTCGCATCGGCGGCGAGCGGGCAGATCAGAGTGACCCCGGGATCGAACAAGCCGGAGAGCACGGTGATCGCGTCGGGGATCGCGACGAGCGCGCCATCGCCATCGGCATCCCCGCGCACGAATCCGCTCAGGATCGGCACCAACTGAATCGTGCCGAATTGCGAGCTCGCAGGAACCGGCTGCCCATCCACGACGACCGCGTCCGCCGCCCCTCCGATCGAGCTGATGGTTTCGACTCCGCCGCTCAGATTCCCCGCCCAGACGTTGGGTGAGGTGTTCAAGGTGAAGCGAGCGACCTCGAGATCGGTGGGGAACTGGATCGTCTCCTGACCAAAGAGATCGAAGACCCACGTGCACGAGAAGCCGGCGGGCGAGTTCGTGCACGCGGTCCCGTCCGGCCCTTCGCCGTTGTTCAGCGGGATGAGCACGCCCGACGGGAGCGGGGTGGAGCTCGTGAGGGTCGCGACGTCGTGCGACAGTGAGAAGAAGATTCCGTCGGCGTCGAGAGGGACGCTACCCGCAAGATTCTCCCTCAGCCGAACGACGATCTGCGCCGACCCCACCCCAGTCACGGTGTTGTACTCGAGGGTGACCGGGTCAGTGCTGAAGGTGAACTGCTGCGCTTGGCTGGCGGTCGCCCCCAGGATGAGCGTCGCGAAGGCGCATCCGAGGCTGAGACGCAGAGCACTCCGGACCGTTGTCATCGGAACCTCTTTCAGCATGCGAACGCATCACAGGGCAGCCCACTCGGGGTCGGATCTCCACCGCAGTCGGGGAACGGCGCTGGCGGAGGAGCGCCGCCACCTCCGAAGATGAAGTTCAGGACCGAGATCGGGTCGGCGATATCCACGGCGTCGTCATCGTTCGCATCGGAGGCCGCGGGGCAAACGAGAGTCTCGCCGACGACGAACAGCCCCGAGAGGATCGAAATCACATCGGCGACGTTGAGGGCGGTATCGAGGTTCGCATCGCCGCGCAGGAACCCGCTCGGGCTCACCGCGACCAACGTCACGGGGGCGAAGTCCCACTCGGCGGGGAAGGAGTCATTGCCGAGCGCGACGGTGTCGGGGATTTCGAACTCGGGAGGGCTCGCCGGGTCGAGCAGTGCCGTGCCACCGGTCAGGTTTCCCATCCACGCCGCCGAGACCGTACTCAGCGTGAAGCGCCCGATCTCAAGATCGGTCGGGAACTGGAGCGGGCTCTGGTTGAGGATGCTGAACACCCAACCGCAGTTGATCCCGGAAGGGTAGCTGGTGCATTGGTTGACTTGCGGTCCCGACCCCCCGTTCAGAGTGAGCAAGATCCCGGCTGCCGTCGGCACAGCGCTCTCGATGAGAGCGGGATCATGGGAGAGCGAGAAGGAGACCGCTTCCGCCAGTAACGGCACGCTGCCCGACGGGACGTTCTCGCGCAGGCGGATGACCACCTCGGTCGACCCGATCCCCGTCGCGGGGTCGTACTCGATCGTCGCGGGATCGGTACTGTAGGTGTATCGAAACTGCGCGCAGAGCGTGGGTGTCGCACATCCCATCGCGATGACCACGCCGATCAGTGCCTGCCATCGGAACTTGCAGAGAGTGCCGTGCATCTCCTGCCCCTTTCTCTGTCTCGGAAGTGAAAGCCCGCACTCGGAAGTGTTACCTAGAATCCCCTGAATTCCAGTCAAAACTTTCTCCACGGGGAATCGTCTCGGCTGAATCGGAACGCTGAAGGGCTCTGAGTTGGAGGAGACCCCAAGCCCTTCACCTTCTCTTCAGGTCCCGATGCGATACTCCCGCCAGAGCCCGATGGTCGCTCCCACCTCCTCTGGGAAGGAATCGAAGTCACCGCCGCGGGGGCTGTGGTCGAGATGATGGCGACGACGACGATGATGATGATGATGACGATAATGACGATGGCGACGACGCTGGCGATCATCACGACGACGACTGCGACTAGGGTCCTTCCTTCATCGGTCCAGTCACTCCACTGCGTCGTCGAGAGACGACTTCCTCGAAAGGCTGAACTTTGCGCGTATTGATCGTCGAGGACGAAGTCGATCTCGCGCGCGGGATCGAGCGGGCACTCCGCGAGGAGGGGTTCGTCTGCGATCTCGCCTTCGATGGCGACGAGGGGCTCTACAAGGCGAAGGCGTGGGAGTACGACGCCATCCTCCTCGACCTCCTCCTCCCCGGCTGTGATGGTCGTACCCTGTTGCGGAAGCTCCGTGCAGAAAAACCGACCCCGGTGCTCGTCCTGACCGCGATCGATGGCACAGAGGACAAGGTCGAACTTCTCGATTCCGGGGCGGACGACTACCTGGTGAAGCCGTTCGAACTCGCCGAACTTCTCGCGCGCTTGAAGGCGCTCATCCGACGGGCCGCGCACGCGCCGAACCCGATCCTCGAATGGGGAGAGATCCAGCTCGACACCGCCGCGCGCACCGTGAAGAAGGGGGACCAGCCGATCCCTCTTCCCCCCAAGGAGTATGCGTTGCTCGAGTTCTTGGCCCTCCGCCGCGGCTCCGTGGTCTCACGCACGACGATCTACGAGCACCTCTACTCGGAGGACGATGAAACTCTCTCGAACGTGCTCGATGTCTACGTCGCCAATCTCCGTCGCAAGCTCGGTCGCCCGGTGATCGAGACGCGTCGCGGGGAGGGGTACCAGATTGGTGCGCTGCCCGCGAAGAGTGAACAGAGTCCCGAATGAGCGCGCACTCGATCCGACGAGGTCTCCTCCTCTGGTTCGGCACCCTGCTCGTCGTGGTGGTCGTGACCTTCGGTACCTTGCTCGCGTGGCGTACGAAGCACGCCCTCGACACCCAGGTCGACTCCACTCTCTCTCATCAAGGCTCCGCCCTCGTCGCTGCACTCCAGTACGAGGACGAAGAAGAAGACGACGAGGAGGAGCCGGAGGAGGATGACGATGACGATGACCACGGGGTGAAGTTCGCTGACGGCTGGGAGTTCGACTTCGCTGCCGGATACCTCGAAGGGGTCGCCGAGAGGATGGCGTTCGAGGTCCGCGATGCCGAAGGGACCCTCCTCAGCGCGTGGGGAGAGCAGCCGCCTCGAGAGTGGGGCTCGTTCCTGGCGATCGAAGAAGATGGGGAGCCGAGGTTTCGCGATCACGGGGAGTTCCGGATCTTCGAGATCGGTGCGGACCACGGTTCGACGATCCGGATCGCTTTCTCCGTCGCGGAAGAGCACGCCGCGATCGCCTCGCTCCAGTGGGGAGTGGCTCTCGGCGGGGCCGCTCTGGTCCTCCTCGGACTGTTCGGAGGGGCGGTGATCTCGGGACGGAGCTTACGGCCGATCACCAAGATGTCCGCGATCGCCGGGAAGCTCTCGGGGGAGGATCTCTCCGGTCGCATCGATCTCAGCGAGGTTCCCGTCGAGCTGGCCGACCTCGCCGCCACCTTGAATCGTGCTTTCGAACGTCTGGAGGCGGCCTTCGATCGACAAGCTCGATTCACCGCCGATGCGTCGCACGAGCTCCGGACCCCGCTCGCCGTCATCCGCACGCAGATCGAGGCGACCCTGCGTCACGATCGCAAAGCCGACGATTACCGCGAGACCCTCGAGCGCTGTCTCGAAGCGACGATTCGAATGACGGGGATCGTCGAGGGGATGATGACTCTCGCCCACCTCGATGCGGATCGACCCCGTGGGCGAGAGCGATCCGTGTTGCTCGAAGAAGTCGTGCGGGAATGCGTCGATCAGGTCGAGGTGCGTGCCCGCGATCGCTCCGTCGATCTCCGCCTCGATCTCGAATCGGTGAGCGTCGTCGGCGATCCGGACCTGCTCGGCGAGGTCGTGACGAATCTTCTCGAGAACGGACTTCGCCACAATTCGTCTCCCGGCGAGTTGAGCTTGCGTCTCACGCGCGAGAACGGCGATGCACTCCTCACGGTGGCCGATCGCGGGCCGGGCATCCCCGCGGATTCGCTCCCGCGCATCTTCGATCGCTTCTATCGCGTCGACCGCGCGCGCTCCCGCGTGGTCGGGGGTTCGGGGCTCGGTCTCGCGATCACGCGCACGATCGTCGAGGGGCACCACGGTTCGATCTCGGTGGAGAGCGAGACCGGGAAGGGAACGACGTTCACTGTGAGGCTGCCGGTGGCGGCCGATTTCGGGCAGAACGGAACGAGCCCGCTGAACGGGGAATCTGCGACTCATCCCTCACCCCGATCGAACGGTTCGCTCGAGTCACTCTGAGCTGCGAGTTCTCACGGACAGCCCGGCGTCCCCCCGCAACCCAGTGCATCGAACGTGAGGTCGGGGCCGCAGGCTCCATGCGGCGGCGCCGGTGTCGGCCCTCCTTGGAACGAGTACTGGAGCAGCGCGATCGCGTCAGAGAGATCGAGCGCGCCATCGTCGTTCACGTCCCCCGCGTCCTCGCAGGTGAGTGGGTTGCCCGGGACGAAGAGCGCCTGCGTCCCTGCCACGGTGTCCCTCAGCCCACGCTCTCGCAGCCTTCTTGAGGGTGGGC
>CALEHF010000250.1 GCA_937876125.1 uncultured bacterium | reverse complement strand
GTCGAAGAACTCCTCCCCGAGGATCGCATCGTTGTCGCACTCTCCCACGTCGACGTGTCCCGAAGAATGATTCAATTCCGCGCATGCGGAGATCGATCCAGAGAGTTTCTCGCCGCCCTCGGACCTTAACCGACGCCGGCGATCCAAGCGGAAAAGAGTCCGTGGACGGCGATCGACGCCGCCTCGACCCGAAACAGACCCAGGAGGGCCCCCGCCGATGAGGGCACCACTTTACATTACTGACACCGCACCCGGCGGCGGCAAGACCGTTCTTACCCTCGGTCTTGTCAGCGACCTCGGAACGACCTTCGACTCGGTCGGTTTCATCAAGCCGGTCGGGCTCGCTCGGATCAAGGCGGGCAATGACGGCATCGACATCGACGCGATGTTGATCGACAAGGTCTGCCAGACCCGCGCGAACATCAAAGACATGTCCCCGCTGACCGTGAGTCGCTCGATCTGGCCGAAGGTGAGCCCGGAGGAGTCCGAGCGCATGATGGGGAAGATCCATGCGGCGTTCGAGAGGGTTTCTGAGGGCAGGGATATCGTCGTCGTCGAGGGCACCGGCCACGGCGCGCTCGGAACCTGCCTCGGACTCTCGAACGCGAAGATCGCCAAAGCACTGGGAACGAAAGTCCTCCTCGCCGCGGCGTACCGCGATCTCGAACTCAATGCGATCGACTCCGTGGAGTTGAACCGTGGCTACTTCGAATCCCACGGGGTCGAAGTGCTCGGAGCGGTCGTGAATCGGGTTCCTGCGGACCAAATCGATGAATACCGCCCCTACGTCAGCGAGCGGTTCGAGGAGATGGGGGTGCGACTGTTCGGGGTGATCCCCGAGGATTCCACCTTGAATACATTCCACTTCCTGCAGGTCTCTGAGTACCTCGCGGGGGAAATGATCTGCGGCGAAGCGAAGGCGGAGCGCCTGATCCGTTCGGTTCGGGTGGGGGCCATGATGCCGCACCGGGCGATCGGGTATTTCCAGCGAGATTGCCTCGTGATCACGCCCGGAGACCGCGAAGACGTCATCGTGACCGCCTGCGCTTGCGCAAGCGAAGAGGGGGGCGGCCCGTCAGGAATGGTCCTGAGTGGCGGAATTCGTCCCCACGAGCGGATTGTTGAGCTCCTGAAACGCTCCAAACTGCCCGTTTTCCTGGCTCGAGAAGATTCTTATACGGTTGCGAGCAAGATCCACGACATGCCGCTGCGAATTCAGCCGAATGATGGAGAGAAGATCTCTCGGGTTCAGAGTTTGGTCTCGAGCCACGTGGAGGTCGACGAAATCGTCTCCGCGCTGGAAGGATAGTCGTTGGCGAAAACCGCAAATCGGGATTCGCACAATCCGACCCTTCGCCTCGGGCAGGAGCTGGTTCGCCGTCGTCTCGTGACGCTGACCCAGATTCGCGAGTGCGTAGCTGCCCAGACCGATCTGGAGCGGCGCGGTCAGAGTGTGCCTATAGGGAACATCCTGGTCACCCGCGGCATTATCGGCATGGAGGACCTCAAGGAGACCCTTGCGTCGCTCGGGTTCCTGTTCCTGTTTTGCCCCACATGCACATGTGAAGTGCCGATCACCAACTATGAGCGCGATCGGGCCTACTACTGCACTCGCTGCAGCGGAGAGTTGATCTTTTCGAGCAATCGACCCGCTCAGCGCGACACGACCGGACCGTTTTCCCGCCCCGTCGATGACGACAAGCAGGCGGATCCGGCAATCGGCCGAGAGATTGGCGGCTGCAAGGTCCTCTCGCGGATCGCCCGGGGGGGCATGGGGACCGTCTACCTCGGAGAACAATTGCATCTCGGACGTCAGGTGGCGATCAAGATCCTCGCACCCGAGCTTGCCAAGGACTCCGTCTTCGTCCAACGGTTCGTCCAAGAAGCGAGGGCTGTGGCGGAGCTCTCTCACCCGAACATCATCCACATCATCGATGCCGGCGCTTCCGACGGCTCCTTCTACTTCACGATGGAGTTCGTCGAAGGGGAGAATCTCAACCAGATCATTCAGAACCGCGGCAGAATCCCCCTCGATGAGTCGCTCGTCCTGGTTGGGCAGATTGCGGATGCGCTGGTCCATGCCCACGGCCGCGGCGTGATCCACAGAGATATCAAGCCGGAGAATATCCTGATCACCTCGACCGGGCAGGTGAAGCTCGCCGACCTCGGTCTCGCGAAGCGAACCCTCGATCAAAACGCTTCAGCGATCACCCAGGCCGGCTCGATCCTTGGGACCCCCTACTACATGGCTCCGGAGCAGGCTCGCGACTTCCGCCAAGCCGATGCCCGCAGCGACCTTTACAGCCTGGGGGTGAGCCTCTACAAAATGTTGGCGGGTGTGGTCCCCTACGACGGAAACAGCCCCATCGAGGTCATGATGAAGGCACTCCAGGGCGATCACATCTCACTCGATAAGTTCGATCCCGAGATCCCACCCGAGGCGATCGCCCTCGTGGACCGTATGATGCACGTCGAGCCGCAGAGTCGGTTCAAGACCGCCGAGATCTGCCGCAAGGCGATCGGCAGCCTCCAGCGCCATCTCGCGGCCAAGCGAGAAGGACAGGTGTGAGATCGGTTCGATCTCAATGAGGTTTGATCTCGAAGCGACCCCGATCCCCGACCGGAACGAGCCCCGATGTCGAAACGGAACAAACCGAACACTCCCGACCGCGCTCCGCGCGACGAGGAGAGTTCTGCCGGCGGAGAGCGCCGGTCTTCCCAGAGTGCGATCCTCACATCTCTGCAGATCGAGACCCCGCTCGAGGAGTTTCGGCGCCACTTCAAGAAGCGCCAGAGAAGCTTCGAAGGCTTGGCGGGAGGGCGCGCGGCAGACGTCTACCGTCGGGCATTCGAACTCGCGGAACAGTTGATCCGTAAGCAGCGTGGGGGGGATGAGCGATGCTGATCCGATCCCTTCGCGCCGAAAACTTCATGAAGTTCCGCACCCTCGATATCTCAAACCTGCCCTCGCGCGGTTTGGTCGGAATTGTCGGGCGCAACGAGGGGGGCAAGACGACGATCGGTGAGCTGATTCAGTTCGCCCTCTTCGGCAAGACTCTCTCGGTCGAGCGCGGTTCGATTCTCGATCTCATTCACTGGGACCGTGATCACTGCGTCGTCGAGCTCGAGTTCGTCCACGACGGTATTTATCGTGTGTGGCGAGAGATCGATCGCTACGGCACCAATTACGCGCGACTCCTTCGCATCGACCCGGACGATCCCGAGAAAAACGAAGAGATCGCCTCCGGCTCCATGCCGGTCGCACATGAGCTCGAGTCGCGGCTCCGCTTCACCTTCGATGATTTCCTCCGCTCCTTCTACCTCGCTGAGCGAGACTTCCCCCGTTCCCCCGAGCGCATGCGCGAGTTCCTCGATCGCATGACCGGGGTCGAGGTGCTCTTGTCGGCGAAGGAGGCCGCGGGGGGAAAGATCGGCGAACTCGAGGAGCGCTTCGGCCAGCTGCAGGGACAGGTGCGGAAGCACGAGCAGCAAGTGGCGCGCTACGTGCCGAACGTGGCGAAGATCCCTGAGCTGGAAGAGTTGCTCTCGACTCACGATGAAGGGCTCGGAGCGCAGAAAGAGGAGCAGCGACGTCTCCAACAGGAGCACGTCGAGATCGAGGCGCGCATCGCTGAGCGTGTCGGCCTCGGGGAACAGCTGGAGAAGCTCGGTCAGGTCCCCGCTTCTCAGCTGCGGGGCACGGTGGGCTCGCTGAGAAAGAAGTACCAAGAGATCTCGGATGTTTCTGGTGAGGACGAGAGTCGGACGCAGATCCTAAACGGGCTCGATCACCTCGACCGTCTCGGAGAAGACTACGAAGAGCTGCGGAGTCTGGTCGAGAAGGCGGAGGGCGCGATCGCCGGGCGACTGGATGGCGATGGCGCTGAGTCGTTCCGGGGTGGGGAACGCGATGAGACTCGTCGCCTCGAGCGCGCCACCGGGCGTCGCCGGGTGCGCATTTTCCTTTCGCTCTCCTGTTTCATCATCGGCGCCGCGGTCGCCGGGGTTGCGATCCACGATCGTTATGAGTTGGGTGATCGTCTCACTCCCGCGACGTGGGGATCTCTCGAGAATGTCTCCATCCTCCTCGCGATCGGGGCGGGGCTGGCCTGGCTCCTTTCCGCTGTCCTCGCTGGACGCGCGAGCGCTTGGCGGCACGAAATTCACGATGCCGATGCCGCCCTCTCTCGCCTCTCGATGGATCGAGATGGGGCGGGGGATACGCGCGAAACGTTCAGTGTCTTCCGCGAAGGGCTCGGCAAGCAGCCGATGGTCACAGTGGCGGATTCTCTGGACGGAGTGCGACACGACGCCGTCCAGGAGAAGGTGAAGGAATTCCGCGAGCGAGTCGAGAAGACGATACGCGACGCCGATCCTGATCTATTCCGAGCTCTTTCCGCCGCCGAGCGAAGGATCGTCTCGCGCACCAAGAACTCCGCCAAAGAGGCTCGCAAGAAGGTCCAGGAGATTTCGGAAGCCCTCAAGAAAATGCAGTCGAAGCGCGACCGCGTGCAGTCGGAGATCCGCGAGTACCAGAAGCAGGATGGTCGGCGCGCCGAGCTGGAGGAGAAGAACGCGCAACTCCGTCGCGAGGGGAGTGACGTTCGCGAAGAGATGGATGTCCATCATCTCGCCCAGGAGCTCCTCGGCGAGACCGTGGATTCGATTCGCCACCGGGCCGGCCCGAGTCTCGGCAAGGGAATCCGGCGATTGCTCCCCTACCTCACCGACGATCGCTACCAAGACTTGCAAGTCTCCCCCGAGTTCGAACTGAAGTTGTTCACGGGGGCGAAGAGCGACTTCCTCGCGACTCATGAACTCTCGGGAGGAACTCTCGAAGGACTGAGCTTCGGCTTTCGGTTGTCGTTTGCCCAGGCTTTCGTCGGTGCGGTGACCCGCGCGCCCCAGTTCCTCTTCCTCGATGAACCGTTTCGAGCGATGGACCGCGGTCGCGTGCGACGGACGTTGGAAGCGCTGCACCGGTTGAGTGACGAGCTCCCGCAGGTGATCGTCGTGCTCCCCGATGTCGATGCGGAGGACCGCGCGGTGTTCGATATGGTGATCGAGACCGAAGTGGGGACCCCCGAGCTTGTCCGCTCCTTGGCTGAGCCGCCGGTCGCCCTCGGAACTCAGGCGAGCGCGCCGGTCAGCGAGGCGGTGGCGCCAGGGTCTGATTCGAAACCCGCGGCCGCGGAGACCCCGACACTCACTCCGGAAGCTTTCCCCACGAAATCCCAGGCCACGAAATCCCAGCCCCCAAAATCCGAGTCCCCAAAACCCCCGGCACCCATGCCGAGTGCTCGCAGCTCTGCCGAGGAAGACGAGACCCCGGTTTCTTCCAAAGGGTCACCTCCGCCGCAGGAACTGCCTGCCGGAGTTTCGACTCGCGGGACCAGATCTCGCGATGCGGAGCCGCGTCCTCCGGTGCCAACGGAACGCCCCCGTTCGACACCAGAACAACAGTCTGTCGACCGTGACGCGGGCGAGGCTCGGAGGGAACGCTCGGGTCGGCGCGAGCGCGGTCGAGACCGGCCTCGTCGAGAACGTGAGCCGAGGGACCGCGGTGGATCCGGACGCAGTGACACCGGACGCAGTGACACCGGACGCAGCGACACCGGACGCAG
>CALEHF010000249.1 GCA_937876125.1 uncultured bacterium | reverse complement strand
GACGTCGGAGGACCGAGGAGCTCTCGATCGCCGCGCGGTGGTGCTCGATCACTTCGCGCATCGGAGATCCGGTCGTGATGATCCGATCGGTGGGAAGTCCCTCCGCGAGGAGATTCCGCCGGGCGTGCTCCCCGTACGGAAGATTCACGTCTGAAGTGTGGTCGACGATCTTCCGGTTCACTTCTTCCGGAACGGATGAGTCGAAGCAGCGATTGCCCGCCTCCATATGGAAGATCGGGATCTTCAGCCGCTTCGCGGAAATCACGGAGAGGCAGCTGTTCGTATCGCCGAGGATGAGCAATGCATCGGGTTTCGTTTCGACGAGCACGCGGTGCGAACGGATCACCACCTCGCCGATCGTCTCCGCCGCACTCTTCCCCACCGCCTCGAGCTGATAGTCGGGGGGGCGGACACCGAGCTCCTCGAAGAAGATGCCGTTGAGCTCGTGATCGAAGTTCTGCCCCGTGTGGATGAGGACGACGTCGAAGGCCCGGTCCGCCTCCGCGATGACCCGGGAGAGCTTGATCACTTCGGGGCGCGTCCCGACGATGATCGCCAAGCGGGTCCGCTCGAGTCCCATGCCGCTCCTTTCTCGCTCACCTGCGGAGGTCCGCGGCTGCACCACTGGGCTGAACGGGGAGTCGCCTCGCCCCTGGTGGGGTGGCTTCACCTTCGACCCGAAAGCTCCGAGTCGAGCCACCAAAATACATTGATGGGCGAAAGATAGCTGAGCGCCGGAAGGTGACCAACGGCAATTTGTGAAAAGTAGCGGATCCTCCGCGGCCCACGGGATACCCTGCTCGGCGAAGAGTCTTATTGCTCTACGGGGAGGCTTAGGATAACTCATCCAGCCCGAGGAATTGTGCTGTCGGCACTCTGGGCCCTCGTCAGAACTCACCGATCAAGGCAGTATGCCTGCCTTTCGCCGCTGCGCGGAGCGCCGGCACTCAATTCCTCGCTTCGAAGTTAGTTTGAGACGGAATCCGTGAATCGATCGATCTCAGTGGGCCGCTCCCCGAATACGGCACGAAACGCCAAGTCGCCCGCCGAACGCCTCAAGCGCGAGGAGTTCTACGACTCCGCGGCTGATGGGAACCCCGCCATCCGCGAGCTGCGCGAGTTGTGGCGCTACCGCCCCCTCGTTCTGCAAATGGTTCGTCGCGACATCGTGACCCGCTACAAGCGCTCGTCACTCGGGGTCGCCTGGACGATGTTGCACCCCATAGGAATGATGCTGATCTTCTCGGTCGTGTTTTCACAGGTGTTCAAGACCCCGGAATACCCCGTCTACCTGCTCACGGGTCTGATTGCGTGGCTCTTCTTTTCGCAGACCACGACGATGGCGGTCCGCAACCTTCTCTGGGGGGGCACGCTCCTCCATCGGATCTACCTTCCCCCCACCGTCTTCGCAGCGTGCGCCGTAGGGACCAACCTCGTCAACCTAGTGCTTTCGGTCATCCCGCTGATCACGGTGATGGTCGTGGTCGGGGTTCCGATCACCGAGACCGCACTCTGCCTGCCATTGTCGATCATGATCTTCGCGATCTTCGCCTTCGGGGTGTCCCTGATCATCTCGAGCATTTCAATCTTCTATTACGACGTCGTCGAGGCGTACCAGCTCGTCCTCACCGCATGGGTCTACCTCACGCCGATCATGTACCCCGCCGACATACTTCCCGAGTCGGTCCGACCTTGGCTCACCGACGCGAATCCGATCTTCCACATGATCGAACTGCTCCGCGCCCCGCTCTATCGGGGGGAATGGCTCACATGGGATCTTCTTTGGCCCGCACTTGCCTGGTCGATCGGTTCCCTACTCATCGGGTGGCCCATGTTCACGTACCAGGCGCGCAAGTTTGCGTACCAGCTGTGAGGGAGGCTCCATGATCAACATCCCCCTTCCCATCGAGCCCGTCATCGGCTTCGAGAAGGTGTCGGTCGAGTTCCAGGTGCGACACGAACGCCCCAGCGACTTCAAGGAACTCGTCTTGAAACGATTGACGGGGCGCGCCCGGAAGACCGAACCCTTCCGCGCACTCGACCAACTCGACCTCGAGGTGATGCGCGGAGAGTGCTTCGGATTGATCGGACCGAACGGCGCGGGCAAGAGCACCGCGCTCAAGCTGGTCTCGAAGATCCTGCGGCCGATCGGAGGACGCGTCTGGGTCAAAGGGCGGGTGGCACCCCTCCTCGAGCTCGGAGCGGGGTTTCACCCCGAGCTCACCGGCCGAGAGAATCTCATTCTCAACGGCACGATTCTCGGATTCACCCGTCAGGAAATGCTCGAGAAGATGGACAGGATCGTCGAGTTCGCATCCCTCGAGGAATTCATCGATGCTCCGCTGCGCACCTACTCCTCGGGGATGTCTGCGCGGCTCGGATTCGCGGTCGCGACCGATGCGCAGCCGGACATCTTGGTGGTCGACGAGGTACTCTCCGTGGGGGACGAAGCATTCCTAAGGCGGAGCGAGGAGCGAATGCGACGATTCCTCGAGGGTCAGACGACGATCATCATCGTCTCGCACGCCATGGAGACGATTCGCAGTCTTTGCGACCGCGTCGCCTGGATCGATAAGGGAAGGGCCCGAGCGGTCGGACCACCGGACGAAGTTATCGACGCCTACCTCGAAGCGACGTCGTCGGAATCGTAGAGATCGAACCGCGCTCCAGGTCACGGTCGTGGGTCTCTGATCGGTTGAAGCGCGGACTCTAAAGGTCTACTTCCCGGCGGGAATCTCCACCGCGGGGGACTCTTTGCCCGCTTCGAGCAGGGCTTTGAGGCGGGCGAGGTCGTCTTCGAACCTTGCGCCGGTCCCCGCCTCGTAGATCCACGACATCAGGCCTCCGATGATCGGTGCTAGCTCACCCTCGTCGTGCCAGGTGACGAGCGTTCCCGCTTCGACCTTCTGGAACTGGATCGAGCCCTTTCCATCGAGTTGCTGGCTCTCCACGATCACTTCATAGCGAATGCCGGTGCCCGGGTTGGACTCGACCATCGTGAAGCGGCCCGTGCCAATCGCCGAATCCGTGCTGTTCCAATGGAGGACCGACCCTGCTCCGCTCGCCGGGCCGCTGAAGTTGAACTCGGTCTCGATTTTCGATCCCGGCGCCTGCAACTTCACCCACTCTGGCCAGCGATGGAAATCAGAGATGATGGTGTAGACCTCTGCGACCGAGGCGTCGATCGTGACCGAACGATCGACCGACCAGTTGCGGGGGAGGATCAGACCGAGAATGACCAAAGCGAGGATCGGCATCAGGACAACGATCGCAAAACATCCGAGGATCCGCTTCATCTTGCTCCCCTCCTTTCGACTCTGCCGCGCCGGCCCCGCGAAGTGCGGTGGGCTCGCTGGGTGAGCACCGTGGGCGGGGATCCTAGCCGACACCCGCAGCTCGACCGAGGGATTCCGACCCGAGGTTGCGGCTCTCATCCCCCTCCGGCATGCTGGGAGCGCCCCTCGGAGGCTGTCGGGAAACTCATTCCGACCGACGATTTGAGCTTCCGGCACTGTGTATCCTCAGTCCTGCACTCTCGGCAGAACTCGACGTACAAAGCAGTTTCCCGACAGCCTCCCAGCCCGGAAGAAGGCCCTCGCTTGCGAAAACTCTCCTGCGTCATCGGCGTACTCGCACTTCTCCTCGTCGCCGCTTTCTTCGTCGGCGGAGCGGTGCTCCCCGCTGACTACGCCGTCACCCGCTCCGTCTCCATCGGCGCGTCGGCCGAGGAGATCTACGCAGCCGTCGGGGACCTCGATCAATGGTCTGAGTGGACGGCTTGGAACTCTGAGTCCTTCCCGGAGCTCGAGGTGAGCATCCCCGGCCCAGCTTCCGGGGCCGGCGCGATCCAGGTCTGGAAGGTCGCCGGGCGCGTGGGGCAGCTCGAAATCACCTCGGCGGAGCCGACGCGAGGGATCAGTTACACCCTCTCTTTCGAAGGCGAGCCGCCGATCGAGGGGATCATCACCTTCGTCGTCGTGGGGGAGAGCACCGATGTGGTTTGGCTCGTGCGAGGCACTTTCGAGGGGGCCCGGGACCGCTGGCTCGGGCTCACGCTGGATTCCCAACTCGGCGGGGAGCTGAAGGAGGGCCTCGAGCGGCTCTCGGCGCGGTTTGCACCCCCGCCGACCGAGCCAAGCGCTGAGAAAGATCTGAGAACGGGAGCTATCCCCCCCGCGCCGGGCGGCTAACGGCCGCGCGATCTTCTAAGCGACGTTTTCGTAAGGGCTTAAGGGCGGTTTGTGCACTCTGGGCGCGGCGCCAACGCCCCCTGCTTTTCCCCAAGCTTTCCCGATGAGATCCCCAAAGCGCCCGCGTGGCCGCAGAGCATGCCGCTCACCCTTGGCCCCTTCACCGCTAAGTGCTGCTATGCGGGCAACTTGAGGGCGCGCTTGGAATCCGCCCGATCCCCCCGCACAATAGGGCTCCAGTCCGCACAACTCATCTCCCGATGGTGAAGAGCGTCTCACGCTCTCAGACATCGACGGATGAGCCGCGTGGGATTGTGTTCTTTCCGCTCGATCATCGAGAGTGCTCGAAGGTGCGCGGGAAAGTTTCTCTTGTGGACGGACGGAGGATCGCCGCATGGCGTACAGACTCCTCGGCGCCGGACTTGCTCTCTGCCTGCTCTCCGGACTCGGCTCAAGCGTCGTTTCAGCGAATGACGCGTCGGTCGAGAACGCAGCGAAGGCAGGTTCGAGCCAGCTCAAGTATCGCGCCTACCGAAAGTGGAACCTCGAACTCCCCGCCGAGAAATTCTCGCCCGTGGGTCCGGGTTTTCAGCTTCTCGACACGCTCGGGAAGAACTTCGCCGCCGCTCCCCAGGGAACCGGACTTCAGATCGACAGCGACGGAGACGGTCAGTTCGACGTCACGGCTGAGGGCCCGGAAGCGATGATCACCCTGAATGGAACCGAAGGGCGCCGCTATGCGGTGCGCCTCGTCGACCAAAAGGGGTGGCGCTTCGGTCCGGGTGGCGCGCTCCGCGGCACGATCCTCGGCGAAAAGATTCAGCTGATCGATCAGAACCTCGACGGCGACTACTGCGATGTCGGCGAAGACGCGATCATCGTCGGGCGCGGCAAGATCGCGAGCTTCCTCTCCCAGGTGGTCTCGATCGACGGCGCCCTGGTCGAGTTGACCGTCGCGACCGACGGCTCTCACGTCGACTACCGCCCCTACGAGGGTGCGACCGGTACGTTGAAGCTCGGGCCCTGCGAGACGAAGGCGAAAGTCCTCTCCGCCGTGGTGCGCTCCGAGGACGGCCGCTTCTGCTTCGACATGGCGATGGATCAAGCGGGACTCACCGTTCCCGCCGGCACCTACCGCCTCCTCCGCGGAGTGATCGGCCTCGGCAAAAACCGAGTCGATATGGTCACCGGCCGCTCGGCGACCTTCCAAGTCACCTCCGGCGGTACCGAGGAGCTTTCTTGGGGTGGGCCGGTCAATGCCGAGTTCGCCTATCAACGCTCCGGTGGCCAAGTGAACCTCAGCCCTGATCAAGTTTGGTACTACGGGAAGGCCGGCGAACAGTACACCGGCTGGAATCCCATCGGAAAGTCACCGCAGTTCGTCGTGCGGAACAAGAAGACCGGACGGGAGATCGCGCAAGCGTACTTCCCCGGCACCTGCTGAGGTCGGGGCATGATTCCGGTCGCCGTGAGCGTACCGGCCAACCTCGAGCTCGAAATCAGCATGAATGTCGACAAGTGGGCGTTCGGTAAGATCGTCGGGAAACCGAAGTAACCGAGCCCGAGAGATAGAGAACGAGCGGCGATCTGGCACACCGCCGGATCGCCGCTCGGTTCCTTTTCAAGAGGTACGTTTTCCAGAGGTACGCTCTGGACCTACGCGGATGAGGGGATCGCGCAGTCCACCGGTCTTCGGCGCCCACGGGCTCCGACCGCCGGCGAGGTTGCGCACGCTCCGGGGTTGCCCCCCCAGCGCTGTTCGATGACCCGCTCGAGGCGCATGGAGTCGACCGAGGCACGGATGCTTCACACAGCTTCTCACCTCCCCGCGCGAGCGATCGCGCAGGGAAGGGGTGTCGGCGCACGCGGTGCGCTCGGCTTCTTCCTGGTCGCGGTGCTCTTCTTCGGTGGGGCGCGGATTCTCCAAGCGCAGGCTCCCGGCGAACCACCTCCCGGCGGCGGAGACGCTTCCGACTCGGGATCGGCGCCGACCGACAGGTCTCCCCCCGCGGTCACCTTCGAGTCACGCATCCCGATCCGCATGGTCGGAGGGAAGATGGTCGCGCGGGTCGAACTCTCCACCCGCTTCCGTCGGATCCCTGCGCATCTCTGGATCGAGTACGACCGCCCGATCTCCCTCGAACTCCACAACCGCGCTGCCGATCCCCTCGGGGTCGACCGCGACGGCGGGCAGCCGGTGACGGTGCACCTTCTCGGCGACAATCTGACGATCGACGGGCGCGAGCACGGCGACGAAGAGGCGATGGAGAACTACACCAAGCTGTACTCTCGCGAGCTCGGCGAGGTCTCCTGCGTCGGTTCGATCGGTGCAAAGGTCCTCGAGAACTACCACGTCACCTTCGATCTCGCCGACGGGTTCATCACCCTGGGCTCTCCCGCCGAGCGCACCGGCGCCGCGCCCCCTGAAGTCGAGGGGAGTATCGTCACCTCGATTTCGCTGACGAACGACTTGGTCTGGTTTCCGGTCCGCCTCGCGAACGGCGAAGTGCGCGCGATGGCGATCGGGACCACCGTCGACGATTCGCGCGTCGATCGTGAGCTCGCAGAAAACCTCCAGGCACCCGCGGGCGACATCGGCCCGGTTCTCCTCAAGACCCTCGATCTCCACAACTACGTCGCGCTGCGCCCCGAGCCACTGGTTCAGGTCCACCCGGACGGCGTGCTCGGCATCGCGGGCGTGAACCTGCTCGCGCACTTTCGCGTCGAGATCGAT
>CALEHF010000248.1 GCA_937876125.1 uncultured bacterium | reverse complement strand
CTTCGGCTTCGACCGCTTGAACTACCTGCTCACAGTGCTCGGCCCAGCGACAATTACGGCCCTCGTGGTGATCTTGCAGCCCGAGTTGAGGCGCGGTCTGGTCCGGCTGAGTCAGACCCCGATCTTCGGTGAGTTCATCAAGGACGAGCACGAAGTGATCGGCGAGGTGATCAAGTCGTGCTATCGCCTCGCGAAGAACAAGGTCGGCGCTCTGATCGCGATCGAACGAGAACAACCCCTGACCGCCTACGCCGAGCGGGGGACACGCATCGATGCGGAAGTGCGCAGCGAGCTGATGACCTCCTTGTTCTATCCAGGGACCGAGCTCCATGATGGCGCTGTCGTGATTCAAAAGGGTCGCATCGCCGCCGCGGGGTGCCTGTTCCCGTTGTCTGAGAACCCCGAGCTCGGTTCATGGGCTGGAACCCGTCACCGCGCCGGGGTGGGGATCAGCGAGGAGAGCGATTGCGTGACCGTGGTCGTGAGTGAAGAGACGGGACAGGTCTCTCTCTGTGTCCAGGGAAAGGTCTATCGCGACCTCGATCGCGAAGAGCTCACGACACGTTTGCGCGCGTTCTACGCTCAGACCGTCGACGAAGAGGCGGTCGCTCCCGAGACTCCCCCAGAACTGGGGAAGGCGTAGCCGATGCCGAAGCCACAACCATCACTGTTCACACGACTCGTGTTCGGCAACGTGCGGAACAAGGGGATCTCGCTGATATTCGCCGTGTTGATCTGGGTGTTTGCGTTCAGTCATACCAAGGAGACGGGAACCATTGACATCGAGGTCGTCATCGAGAGCGCCGATGACAGCCGCGTCGTTCTCCAGACTGAGTCCGAATCAGAAGCTGGGAAGGTGTTCACTGGCCAAGTTACGCTGACCCTAGAGGGACCACGCAACCTGCTGAACGAGGCGATCGGCGAGTCGTTCAAGGGACGGTTTCACGTCAGCGAATCGGGCTTGCTCCTCCTCGAAGAGAGTGCCGGCTATCCCGATCTTCCCCGAGGCGTTTTTGTGATCAAGGCCCAGCCCAAGTGGGTCAATGTCACGCTCGATGACCTGGACCGACTGGAGAAGAAGATCACGGCGTCAAGCCTCAACTTCACTCCTTCACCGCGGTTCCGCATGCCCGATCTGAGCGACTACTCGTTCGAACCGGCGGTCGTCTTCGTGTCCGGACCGAGCACGAAACTGGACGGCGTTCGGGTCCGCATCGACTCTCCCCCGATCGTGGGGTGGGACCGCGAGCAGTGGGAGGCGAACCTGAGAATCACCTTGAGCGAGAGGGACCTCCAGCGCGGCGTCTCTTTCGCGGATGGGCCTCAGCAGACGGTCAAAGTGAGCCTTTCGCTGAAGAGCGCTCTCGACGCCCAGTCCTTCACGGTACCGATCGTCTACAGTCACTCTTCTGATCCCGGGCTCGGAGCGTTCAAGCTGACCGGTCATGACACTCAGTTGGAGCTCAAGTGTCGGGGGACCCCCGAGGCCCTCGTTGAGCTGGACGCCTTGATCGCCGCAGGCAAGTTTGAGATATGGATCGAGATTCAAGACTTCAGTGGGAGCATCGACAATGTAGAATCTTCGGAGTTCCACTGGCCGAATGGCTCGCTGCCCCAGGGGATCGAGCAGCAATCGATGGTCTTCAAGCCTGACCCGATTCAGTACAAAGTCGAGCGACCCGAAGACTCAGAAAACGAAGGCAATCAGTGATCCGGCAAATCGACAACATTTTCGGCACCGACGGAATTCGCGATGTGGGCGGACACGGTTGGCTCGCGCCCGAGGGACTCGAGCGACTTGCAGTCGCCATCGTCAAGTTTGCCGAGCGACGCGGTGTTCCCGTTCCACGAATTCTCATCGCGCGTGATCCGCGCGCGTCCGGCCCCGGCATCGAGGCCATACTGACCGCGGCTCTCGAGTCTTGTGATCTTTTCGGCGCATCTCCGACCGTGCGGCACGCGGGCATCCTCCCGACGCCGGCCGTCTCGGTCCTGGTCGAAGCGGGAGTTGCCGATCTCGGAATCGTGATCAGCGCGAGTCACAATCCGCCGGAGTTCAACGGCGTGAAATTGTTCGGCCCCGACGGACGAAAACTCACCGTCGAAGAAGAGCGCCGGATCACCGCGGACGCCCTCGCGCAAGTACCGACTCGCTCTCGTCGATCGGCGGGAGGCGCGGAACCGACGATCGCTGACTCGACCCTGGAGTGCGATTCTCTCCGCGATCGATACCTCGAACTTCTGCTCGCCCCATTCGGAACCGACCCGTTTCTCGAAGGAATGTCGATCGTTCTCGATTGCGCCCGGGGCGCGACGTCGGTTTGTGCCGTGGAAGCATTCCGTCGCGCCGGCGCGACAGTTCATGCAATCCACGCAGAGCCGGACGGGGATCGAATCAATCTCGGTTGCGGCAGCACACACCCCGAAGCGATTTCGGGGGCAGTCCTCGCCCGAGCTGCCGACCTGGGCATCGCATTTGATGGGGATGGTGATCGTGCCATTCTCGTCGACGCCACCGGTCAGGTCGTCGATGGCGATGAGATGCTCACCCTGTGGGCCCTCGATCTCGCGAGTCGTGGCGCACTCCCGAAGAATCGAATCGCGGTCACCGTGATGTCGAACGCGGGCATGGAGACCTACCTGAGTGAACAAGGAATCTCGCTGATCAGGACCCAAGTGGGGGATCGGGAAGTTCACCAGGCGATGATTCGCGAGGGATTGGCACTCGGTGGAGAGCAGTCGGGGCACCTCATCGAGGGGAGCGCGGCGACTGGGGACGGAATCCGCTCGGGGCTGGCCCTCGCCAGGATCGTGAAACAATCAGGACGCACGCTCGAGGAGCTGCGTCAGCCGATCCCGCGCTATCCGCAGACCCTGATCGGGATCGAGATCGCAGAGAAGATTCCCTTCGATAGCTTGCCCGCGCTCGGCGAAGTTCTCGCCGAAGCGGAGAGAGCTCTCGCAGGCCACGGTCGAGTCCTGCTACGCTATTCAGGCACTGAGCCGCTCGCTCGCATTCTCGTCGAGGGGAGCCAGGCGGCCGAAAACGCGGAGTGGGCCGAACGGATCGGTCAAGTCTTGCGAGAGCAGCCGGCCCTCCACGCGTGTTCTGTCAGCGACCGCGACGCTGTGATCTGAGTCTTCTCGGCTGTATGTTTTCAGCTATTTTTTCAGCTGTAACTTTGCCGCTGGGACTTTTCAGCTGCGTTTCATCAGGCGAGAGGGAAATCGGTGGCGGAAATGCTCTCCGGAATCTTCACCGCGCTCATCACACCGTTTCGTGTTGCCGGCGATCGCCCCGATGCGATCGACTGGACCGCTCTGGAATTGTTGGTCGAGGATCAGATCGACTGCGGGGTCAGTGGCCTGATTCCGTGCGGAACCACCGGTGAGGCGAGTACGCTGAGCGGCGAGGAGCACACGCAAGTCGTGCGGTTCGTCGTGGAGCGAGCCGCGGGACGAGTGCCCGTGATCGCAGGGGCGGGTTCGAACTCCACTCGAGAAGCGGTCGGGCTCACTCGTGCAGCCCAGGAAGCGGGCGCCGATGCGGTGCTCTCCGTGACTCCTTATTACAACCGACCTCAGCCCGACGGCATCGTCTTGCACTACCGTTCGATCGCCGCCGTCGGACTTCCCGTGGTGCTCTATAACATCCCGTCGCGCACGGGGATCGGTCTGACGATTGACGACTACCGGCGCCTCGCGGAGATCCCGGGCATCATCGGGACCAAGGAGGCCAGCGGCGACTTTGCCCTCGCGGATGATCTTCTCGCCGACGGCAAACTCACCGTGCTCTCGGGTGACGATGCGAAAGCGCTCCCGCTCTTGGCGATGGGGGCCAAGGGGCTCATCTCGGTCGCGAGTCACCTGGCTTGCCGCGACTTGGTCGATCTCCACGACCTGGTCATCGAGGGAGATCTCGCGAGCGCCCAGGCAATCCACCGTCGCCTGTTGCCCTTGTTCCGCGCCCTGTTCGTCGAGAGCAATCCAGCTCCGCTGAAAGCGGTTCTCGCTGACTGCGATCGGATCGCAAACGTCCTCAGAAGCCCTCTCGTCCCCGCGACCGAGGCGTGCCTCGCCGAGGTGAAGGCCGCACTCGCTCTCGCGGGCACGGCGAAGACGCTCGGGCTCTAAAATCAGAGGTCTCGATTCGGAGCGCCCCAGCAATCGGTGCTGTCTGTCGTGACCGCTGATTTAGGTGTTTCCGCAATGGACAGACTGAGGTCGTTGCTCTGTGACGTGAGATGGAAAAGCTCTCCGCTCGTGCCCTCTGATCGAGTCGAGTTGTCGAGTGCGTGAGTCGGTTCGCGCGGTCGCTTCTTTGGCGTCTTGTCCCGACTAAAAGGGGAGCGTCCCTCCCGCATCACCATCCGCGGACTTCTCCGGCTCTTTCGCCTTGGTAGGGGCGGGCCGGCTCGAGCGGGCCGCAGGACCGGGCACCGCGTCGTCTTCGAGTCGCGGCGGGAGCAGATCATCGGAGAGAAGATCCATACGCCGAGGGAAGTACGGTCGCACCTCCAACATGAAGTTCATGTCCCCCCAACGGTTGTCGGACGGTCCTGGGTTCGACTCGCGGAACGCCTGCCAGAATCCGGCGAGCTTTGCATCGAGGTTGTCGATGAAGTGCATCGCGATCGCTTCGGCGGTCATCGGCTTCTTCGGCGAGCCGTACTCGAGTTTTCCGTGGTGGGAGAGGACGAGGTGCTCGAGCTGGAGCGCGATCTCGGGGTCGATGTCTCCGAGCTCTCGCGTCGCATCGCGAATCCAACCCGACACCAGCACGATGTGCCCGATCATCTGTCCCTCGTCGGTGTAGCCGAAGCCGGTCTCATAGCTGAGTTCTGCAGTTTTCCCGATGTCATGCAGAATCACACCGGCGAGCAGCATGCCTCGATCGAGCCAGCGGTAGTGGTCACAGACCCGCTCGGCAACCTGGGCGAGCGACAGGACGTGCTCGAGAAGTCCTCCGACGTACGCGTGGTGCATCGTCTTCCCAGCCGGGGCATTCCGGAAGGCGGTCCGCAGGCCAGGGCGATCCAAAACCTTCAGTACGATCCGGCGGAGTCCTTCATCCTGGATCGAGAGGATCAAGTTTTCGAGCTCCTTCTGCATCGCTTCCAGATCGAAGCGGCTGCGGGGAAGGAACTCCGCGGGATCGATTCGCGCGTCATCGGCGCCGACCGGCTCGAGTTCGTCCACGACGATCTGCATGTTCCCCTGGTACTCTTCGACTCGTCCGGAGACGCGTAAGAAGGGGTGCCGCTCGATGCCGCGAAACTCCTCGCGGCTGGAATCCCACCTGAGCGCCTTGACCGCCGCGGAGTGATCCCGGAGGACCAGCTGGACGAAGTGCTTCCCGTTCCGGGTCTGCTTGAAATTCGCGGTTTCGACCAAGAAAACGCCTTCGAGACGCTCTCCACGCTTCAGGTTCTTCAGGAGGTGATCCTGCATTGATCCTCGATCGCATTGCTGGGGGTCAGAGCCTGGAGGTCAGGGCTCAGTTTGGGCGGCAAAAGCGCAGAACTCTCACCTCGCGGCGGGATGCGGGGCGGGGCCGCGGGGACTCCGGGTGATCATCAATCGATCTCGTCTCTGAGTAAAGCACTCCGTGAGACCCGGAGGTCTTGCCCTCCGGCACGATTGACGGATGATCCCACTATGGAGAACCTCGATCGTGAGACCGATGACCGCGCCGGCGGCAACCCGCCCCCGGGTGGAGGCCGCACGCCCCACGAGGGCACGGGGGGCTCTGGGGAGGTTCCTTCGGCCGGTCGTGAGACTCTTCGCATCCTGAGAGACGACCCTCAGAATGCGGTTGAGAGACTCCGTGAGCGGATTCGCTCGGGGGATGCGGACTACCGGACTTGGCACAACCTCGCCATCGCTCTCGATCGCTCGGGAGAAAAGGGCTACGCGATCGATGCGGCCGAGAATGCCGTCGAGCAGAATCCTACCTCTGCGGCGACGCATTTTCTGCTCAGCCTTCTGCTCCGCCAGTCCGATCGGTTCGACGAAGCGGTGTTGGCGCTCGACCGAGTCTCGGAGCTCGATCTCGAGTTCCCTCGTCTCCATGCCACCCGGGGGGTGGTGCACTTCCACCGGGGAGATCACGAGTCAGCGCGCAGCGACTTCGAGACCGCCCTCGCCGCGTCGGAGAAAGACGTCACGAGCCTGTTCAACCTTACGATCTTGCATGTGGCGACCAAGGACTACGCGAGAGCTCAGGAATGCATTGAGCGCCTCGTCGCGATCGAGCCCGAGCGGGCGAGCTACTACTACCGCTTCCTCGTCGAGCTCGGCGAGGTCCAAGCTCTCGATGAAACATTGACCCAGGCGCACCGGATCAAGAACCTACTGAGTGTGGCGGGGGACCGGCTCCGGCGCTTCTTCGGTGAGTACGGCGACGGACTCGATCCGGATGGACGCGGCGATTTGAAGGCGATTCGTGACGACATTGGAACGGTCTACGGCGACATGGTCGGCTTGCTCGGAGCGATCCGACCGCGTCAGATGAACTTCGTTCCTGTGAAGCTGCGTCGGGTCATCGATCGCATCGGGTTCGTGGCGATGACTCGCGCCCGAGGGGTGACAATCGACATCGATGTGGATCCCGAGCTCCCCGAGCTGATATGTGACGTCGACCTGATCCAGGAGGCTCTTCTCAACCTGCTACTCAACGCCATCGATGCCGTCGTTGATCGTTACCGCGATCGAGCGGCGAAGGACGGCCACGTTCAGATACACGCGCGTTCGATTCCCGAGAAGATCGAGATCTTGGTGTCGGACAACGGGACCGGGATCGCCCCTGGTGACCTGGATCGCGTCTTTCGGCTCGGATTCACGACCAAGCGACTCGGCTCCGGAATCGGGCTGGCTCACACGCGCCGAATCATCGAGGAGCATGGGGGCAAGGTGTCTGTGCACACCACTGGCCCGAATGGGAGCAGTGTGCGGATCGAGTTGCCGATCCGCCCGCGTCCGGCGGAGCGATTGGTCCAACTTCAACACCGCGCTCGCCTCCTCGCCGATCCGCGCGAGTTGGTGCTCGAAGAACCGGGGCAGGACCTCGGACTATGAAGGAACTTCTGTGATCGAGCTGACCACAGACCGCGACGAGGAGAGAGCGTGAGCAAGCGCCCCCAAGAAGCGACGAAGATTCTCATCGTCGATGACCAGGCCCCCCTGCGCGACTACGTGCGTGGGGTGCTCGAGGAGTTCGGGCACGACGTGCTCGAGGCTGAGGGGCGCGACGACGCCCTCAGTATCTTCGAGAAAGAGGCGGACCAACTGTTCCTCGTCCTCCTCGATCTCGACTTCGGGGGCGAGAAGATCGGTCTCAACATCTTGAAGAGCATGAAAGAGATCAACGAGCGCGTTCCGGTGATGATTCTCACCGGTGAGGGGTCCGCTTCCGATGGCGCGGAGGCGATCCGGCTCGGCGCGGCGGAGGTGCTCGAGAAGGACACCTACATCGAAGCAAACCTCGGCATGTCAGTGGAGAAGGTCCGCCGTCTGCAGGCGCTGCTCGACGAATTGCGTGCTCTCGCGAACGAGAACCGCGGCCTGAAACTGAAGGTCGATCTCTATGAAGAGGCATTCCAGCAGCGGTACGAAGTGGTGGGGGAGAGCGAGTCGTTCCTCGGCGTGATCGAGGAAGCACGACGGATCGCTCGCGTGCCACGCCCGGTGCTGATCCGCGGCGAGCGGGGAACGGGCAAAGAGCTGGTCGCCGCTTACATCCACTACCACTCCGATCGCGCAGAGAAGGCGTTCGTCACGGTCAACTGCGCCGCCTTTCACGGCAATCTGCTCGAGAGTGAACTGTTCGGCCATGAAAAGAGTGCGTTCACCGGCGCAGATCGTCGCAAGATTGGTCGCTTCGAACAGGCGGATGGAGGGACCCTGTTCCTCGATGAGATCGGAAACATGGCACAGGATTTTCAAGAGAAGATCTTGCGTGTCCTCGAGTATCAAAAGTTCGAGCGCGTTGGCGGTACCGAGACGATCGAGACAGACGTCCGGGTAGTCGCGGCAACGAACGCAGATCTCGAGACGATGATGAAGGAGGGGCGCTTTCGTCCCGACCTCTACGATCGACTGAGCTTCAAAGAACTGCGCATCCCGCCTCTGCGCGATCGCCATGGCGAGGTTCCACTGCTCGTCGAGCACTTTCGCCGACGGATCTCCGCTGAAATCCCCTGGGTTGCCGAGCGGCAATTCACAGAAGGCGCGATGAAGGTACTCGGGCGATACCCGTGGCCCGGCAACGTCCGACAGCTCAAAAACATCGTCGAGAGACTACTCTGCGCGGGCGATGATCCGAAAATTGACACGAGAGAGGTCGCGCGCGAGCTCGAGGATCGGGAGCAGAGCGCCGGGGGATTCAAAGAGCGCATTGAGGCACTCGAACGGCAGTTAGTGCTCGATGCGCTGCTCCGTTGTGGGGGCAATCAGCGGGCAGCGGCTGAAGATCTCGATCTCACCTACGACCAGTTGAGGCACCTTTACAAGAAGTATGCGATCAAGGAGCTCCTCGCTGAGGATGCGTCTGGATCGCCGTGACAATCAGATGACCGGGCCGCGGCCCAATGGGGGGTACCGGAACTGCGCTCCGCCAGTGGCTGCACGGCCACCAAGGGTGGCGGGCGTCGCTGGCGCTCAGCCGGTCCAAACATCGCACTTCCAAAAAAGAGCTGACCACGGTCGCTCCGCGCGACCCGAGAGAGGATCCACGACCATGCGAGTGCCGATTGCGCTCATCGCCTGGGGGGCACTCGCCCTCCTCGCCCCCGCTGCCTCCGATGGGGCGCAAGAGCGGGTCCGCCTGGTGATGTTCTCAGGTGAGCGCCTCGAGGGGCGCGTCTACGATCTGGGGGATCAGTACCTCGAACTGCATCGATCCCTCGGGTCGACCCGCATCCCGAAGAGTCTCGTCGAGAGCTGGAGCCTGAGCGTTGATCCCGGCGTCGGGGCCGGCGATGCGGGACTACTCCTCGTTCTCGGTGGCGGGCACGAGATTGGCGGCGACGTCAGATTCGACGCGAACTCCCTCGAGTGGGTCGTCGATCTCGCCGCCGGACAGGCGCGTTACCCCGAGAAACAGGTCATCCGTACGATCCCACCCTCGGGGGTGACGAGCGACGGCCTGTTCACCCCACGGGTCGGCTTCGAGAAGCGAATTGCGGATGCGATTCTGGGAGTGCGATCGAACGATGCGATTCGGCGGGAGAGCGGCTCGCAGCTGATCGACGCCGCGGGCTATTTTGCGCTGCGAGCGGTCCTCGCGTCCCTCGAAAAAGATGGGGCGAACGAGATTCTGGACCGACTCTCGCTCGAGGAGCAGTTTCGGGTCGTGGTTCCCGCTGGGATAGAAGACAACCTGCCGAACCTCCTCACCGACTTGCTCACGGGGCGAGCCGAATCACGAGTGCAGGTCCTTCGCGAAGCTCTCGTCGAGTCCGGACCAGATATCTACCCGCTCCTCGGGTTGGTGCTCCTCGACAAAACTCAACCGGGGATGGTGCGTTCCTTCGCGATCGAGGTACTCGGCCGGATGCACTGCGTCCGCGAGCTGATCGGGGCGTACAAAGTCGCCGAAGGACAGGCGCAATTCGCCATCGCCATCGCGCTCGGCGACAACGGCGTCTACCTCGGCGTACCGACCCTGATCGAAGCCCTCGAACTCCCCGTCGGCACCACCCCCAGCACGAGTTCCGTCACCGCCCAAGAAATTGCCGCCCGACGCCTGAGAGAGTACAGCGGCGAAAACTTCGGGTACTCAGGTTCGGGAACCGAATCCGAGCGGGTCACGGCAATCCAACGGTGGCACAAGTGGTGGGAAGATAATCGCCGAACGGTCGAGGAATCGATTCGCGAGAACCTCGCGGAGGGGGAGGAAAGTCCTCGTCGCCGTCGCGCCGCGGATCTGTGGCGGCAGGGGATGCTGGCACGCGCCCGTGGTCAGCTCGAGTCCGCGATGCAATTCTTCGAGCGGGCCCACGCGGAAGATCCGACCAGCGCCGCACCTCTCATCAGCCTCGGACTGCTCGCGTACACCTACCGACAGGATCCGCAAGCTGGGATCGACTACTTCCGCCAAGCGCTCTCGCGAGCCCCGAGCACGGGGGAGGAGACGCTCATACGGCTCTGCTACTTCCACCTGGGGCGGATCTACCAGCGCGGCCGTGACTACGACATGGCTCAAAAGTCACTGCGAAAGGCGGTCGAAGTCGATCCGAGCTTCACCGGAGCCTGGTTCGAGCTGGGAATGGTCCAGTACCAGCAAGCACTCCTCATCGGGGGGGACGATTTCAATCGTCGCCGCGAGGCATTGCGCCAGTCGCGTGACACGTTCGCGGCGGGGATCGAGGCGCTCGAGAGCTATCGCCAGAACCAATCGATGCTCGATCTCAACTCGCTTCCCTTCGATGAAGAGCTCCCATTTAGCACGCGCGATCACAACCGATCCCTCCGCGACATCAGAGAGCAGCTCCTCTCTGAGATCGGGAAATTCCACTTCCAAATGGCGGTGATCTCGGTCGCTCTCGACGACAGCAGCCTCGCCCAGGAGCACCTACGTAAAGCGAAGGAGTGCCCGAAGCCGCCCCCCGGGCTCGAAGAGCTCGAGCGGGTAGTCAATAGCATCACCGATCGGCCTTAGCAGGTCGGTACACGGGGCTCGGGTGAGAAAATGGGGCTCGAACGAGAAAAAGCCGGCGCGGTGCTCCGAGGAGTACTGCGCCGGCTTTCTTAGCGTCCCAAACACCACCCGAGCAGGTGGGGGGGATCAGTCGTTGGCGTCGAGCTTCGACCATTCGATCAGTTCGCGGGTCTCGACGGCTAAGCGGCCGATGTACCGCTTCCAGCTCACCTCTCCTATTCCTGGTGCCAGATCGATGCGAATCTTTTCATCGGGACCGAGGTTGGGCAGGAAGACGTCGATTCCTAGGCACCCGGTGAAGTTCTGCTGCTTCGTCGAGACCGAGTGACCCGCTTCAACCAGCTGCGATTTGACGTGGTCGGGGGACTCGATTTCTGGGAGCGGCGGATTCTCTTCGGCGCGGACCGGGACCCACCACTCGTTCTCGAACGTGGTGCGAATCCACAGGTCGCCTTCGACTCTCCACGTTTCCTTCGAGTCGCCGATTCCGTCGACCACGAAGTAGCTTCCCTTCCACTCGATGAGGGCTCGCTCGATCTTGTCGGTGAGCACCTCACCCTCTTCGCCGAAGGTGCGAATTTGGTAGGTCGCCTCGTAGCGACCGGGGGAGGGGAGGTAGTCTCCGTAGCGCGGCCAGTTCGTCGCGAGGAACTCGGACGTGCGATCGTCCCGCTCCCATTCGGGGAGTCGGCGGAGCAGCTGGAATCGTTGGGCAGGCTCGAGCTTGTGGGCGGCTCGGTCCGCGACCATCTTCACCAAGCTAGCGGGGACGGTCTCGAGACCGCCAGAGTCGTCGACGAGGATCGAGAGTGCCTTTTCGGTTTGGCCGGTCTCGAGCATGGCGCGAACCAAGAGGGGCCCGGAGTCCCCAGCGAGAACTTCCTTCTCGTCGAGATTGCCCTGCAAGAGGTCGATCGCGCCCTGCGGATTCAGGTTCTCGATCATTCGGTTCGCGGCGCCGATCACGGCCCGCTTTCGGATCGGGCGGTAGCGGGCGGGGAGCTCGCCTCCAAGCGTGTTCAATCGGGCGATGAGCTTCTCCCACTTTGCCTGCTGTTCGAGTGCCGAGAGCAAAGCATCGAACGCTTCGACGTTGAAGAATTTGAGCGGCAGGTTTTCGAGCATCGCTTCGGCATCCTCGCCGCGACCGACACTCGCGAGCAGCGATCCGTGCAGACGTTGAACCTGGGGATCGGAGAACGGCCCATAGCGTTCGAGGAGAACGAGGGCGTCGGCGGGAGCGTCCCGTTGGGCAAGAGCGCGGGCACGAATCATCTGAACCTCGGGAATCAGCTCCGGCGGGAACTGATCTAGGAGTGGGTCCAGCATCGTGAGTGCATCGTCGGGGCGGTGTTCATCGACAGCCTTCTTGGCCTCGACAAGCGTTCCTTCTGCCTGAGCGCGAATCGCTGCCACTTGATGGTCGTGAAGGACCTTGCTCGATCCGAGCTTCTCCGCTTCACCGAGCCAGGATTGGGGCAGAGCACGGATCACCGCGACCGCATCCCCTGCGCTCCCGACGTCTCCGATCTTGAGTTTCTCCATGCCGAGTGCGCACAGCTGGTCGCAGCACTGATTGACCATCGAGATGAGTTCGGGGCTCCCCTCGCTCTCCCCACGGAGGAGCGGCTCGAGGCTGCGCCACGCTTGTAGAGGGCGCCCGCGCTCGAGGGCATCGGCGGTTTCGCTCATCGCGCGTTGACGATGGGCGAGGGCGAGTCGCCCTTTCGAGCCTTGATTGCGGGTGCGCTGCCACTCGGTGAGCGTGTCGGTGACAACGACGGGTTCGCGGGTGAGGCGGACCAGCAGCCCTTCAGCGTTGTGGGCGATCTCCTGGTCGACTGCATTCGAGGAGAACCGAATCAGCTGATCGACCGCGAGCTCGCGAACCGACTTCTGGCTCGAGCGCGCGAAGGTGTCGAGGCCTCTGACCACTGCCAGCGGTGCCGCACCGCGCTGCTCTTCGAAGAGGAGTGCCAGGCAGCGCTCTTCCGAGTCCACGGCGCTACGCGTCTCGTACTTCACGAGCAGCTCGAGCCCCTCGTTGAAACGGCTCAGGCGGTAGCAACTGCGCACCATGCCGAGAGTCCCCGGATGTCTTTGGTTGTCGCTCACTTCTTTCCAGGCCTCGAAGCACCCCGCGGCAAGTTCCAGAGCCTTCGGCTGATCATCCCCGATGACCCGCAGAGGCCCGAGCGCCGCTTCGAGGCTGTGGGCACAACCGAGCCAGGCACGATCGCGGAGTTTCGAGGTCGGCCGGCGGGCGAGGATCGTTCGCCACTCGATCGCGGCCTCCTCATAGCGCTCGAGCCCGTCGAGGATCTCTGCCCGTTCGACACGGTGAGTGTGATCCTTCGGAGACTCGGCGATCAGCTGATCGAGGACCTCTAGCGCGGCTTCGGGATCGGCTGGGAGCTCTGTGGGCTCCTGGGAGCGGCTCACCTTCTTCTCGCCTCCTCCAGAGCAGCCGGCCATAGAACCGGCGATCGTGAGGGCCAGGAGGCCGACGATGACAGGGAGCAGCCTTGAGCGTCCCGGACCGTCGAGTTCTGATTGCTGGATGCGGAGCATCGGGGATCCTTTCGCGATCACGGGGTGCGCTCGCCAGACCGGGGGCGCAACTTCACTATCGGCCCGCGAGGCAGCGGACTTGACCTTGGCTCGGGGGAGTGAGGAGATCGGGGCAGATCGCTCCGGATTCCTTGCAGCGATACGGCGGTCTCCGCATCATGAGGGCGCGTCCGCCGGTATCGGTCGGGAGCGGTTTTCCGCTCTCTCTCTCAGCAGCGTTCCCCGATATCTGAGTGTGGCTTCGCATTTGGGGGAATGGGCCTCAGGCAGGCTCGCGCAGTTCACGGTCCCCTTTGGGGCTCCGCGATGAGCAGAGTAAAATGTGGCCGTCGCCACCTGGAGCTCAACGTCGCGTCACCCCTTGTCGGGATCACCCCTTGTCGGGATCACCCCCCGGATTTGCCTCCGTGGGAACATTGGGTCCCCGTTGCATTGAGTTGAGCGCTCCCGAATGGAAGGCGAGCATCCATGAAGATTCACGAGTACCAGGCGAAGGCGGTCCTGGCTCGACACGGAGTCCCCGTGCCGCGTTTAGGACTCGTGACCTCAGTCGTCGAGGCGCGTGCCCAAGCTGACAAACTCGGTGCGGGTCCCTGGGTCGTGAAGGCCCAGATCCACGCGGGAGGCCGCGGCA
>CALEHF010000247.1 GCA_937876125.1 uncultured bacterium | reverse complement strand
CCCTCCGTCCCGTGCCCTCAAGTCGTGAAGCGCGCCCCCAGGCTCCTCCATCGGCCTCGGGAAGATCACCGACCGGCCGCGACGCCGCGATCTTGGCCCGGGTGATGATCGCCGCCATCTGTTCCAAGATCGGGGGCGGCGCGGTGGGGAGCGATGGGCGATCGAGCCATTCCTCGAGCGTTCCGGTGTGGAAGTTTCCCGAACGGAAGAACTCGCTGCGACAGATTTCGATCCCCAGCGGCACGGTGGTGTGAATGCCGCCGATGCGAATGCGACCGAGGAGCGCGATCAGGCGATCGATCGCCGAGAGACGCGTCGGACCCCAGGCGATTGCCTTCGCGAGCATCGGGTCGTACCAGGGAGTGATCTCCTGCCCTTCGCGAAGGCTGGCATCGATCCGCCCGAACGGTGTGTGGGGGAGTCGCAGCGCGCGCACGAGGCCGGTGGAAGGTCGGAAGTCTCGGTAGGGATCTTCTGCGTAGATGCGGAACTCGACCGATGCGCCGCGGCGCACCGGCTCGGGGACCCCCTCGAGGCTCGCACCCTCACCGATTCTGATCTGCTCGGCAACAAGGTCGAGGCCGGTCACTTGCTCGGTGACCGGATGCTCCACCTGAAGGCGCGTGTTCATTTCGAGAAAAAAGAACTCCTCTTTCGTTTCGTCGTAGAGAAACTCGAAGGTGCCCGCGCCGCGGTAGTTCAGTGCGGCGACTCCGGCGAGAGACGCCTCTCGCATGCGTTCGCGAACTGATTCGGGAAGAACCGCCGAGGGGGTCTCCTCGACCAGCTTCTGGTGATTCCGTTGGAGTGAGCACTCTCGCTCTCCGAGGAACAGGCCGTTCCCCGCGCCGTCGCCCAGGATTTGAACTTCGATATGGCGTGCTGGGTGGACGAAGCGCTCGAGGTACACCCGCGAGTCGCCGAACGCAGCGCCCGCCTCGCGAGTCGTGCGCTCGAATGCGCTTTCTAGTTCATCCGCAGACTCGACCAGCCGAATTCCCTTGCCCCCTCCGCCTCCCGCGGCTTTGAGGAGAAGCGGGAATCCAACCGTCATGGCTTCGCTTTGGAGTTGGTGCGCTTCGACCGGGCCCTGGGTACCCGGAATCACCGGCACACCTGCGGCCGCCATGCGAGTGCGGGCCTCGACCTTGTCTCCCATCGCGGAAATCTGATCGGCGGTCGGACCGAGGAAGGTGATCCCCGCCGCCTCCACTTCGGCGGAGAACGCCGCGTTTTCCGAGAGGAAGCCGTAGCCGGGGTGAATGGCATCGGCACCGGTACGACGGGCGGCGTCGATCACGAGATCTGCGCGCAGGTACGACTCCGTTGCGGCGGGGGGGCCGAGACGCACCGATTGATCGGCGGCGAAGCGATGGGGAGTGGCGACGTCGGCGTCGGAGTAGACGGCGACCGTACCGATCCCGAGCTCACGGCAGGTATGGAAGACGCGCACGGCAATCTCGCCGCGGTTGGCGACCAGGACTTTGGTGATCTTGCGAGTACTCACAGCGGGATGTTCCCGTGCTTCTTCGCGGGATTGTGATCCCGCTTGCCGGCGAGGAGTCGCAAACCCTCGATCAGTCTGGCACGTGTCTCCGGTTCTTCGATCACCGCGTCGACGTAGCCGCGCTCGGCGGCGATAAACGGATTCGCGAACAACTCCTCGTACTCTTCGGTGCGGGTCGCGGCGCACGCGACCGGGTCCTCGGAGGCGGCGATCTCTCGGCGAAAAATGATCTCGACCGCACCCTTGGCTCCCATGACCGCAATCTCGGCCGAAGGCCAGGCGAAGTTGAGGTCGCTGCGGATGTGCTTCGAACTCATCACGTCGTACGCACCCCCGTACGCCTTTCGCGTAATCACTGTCAGCTTCGGGACCGTCGCTTCGCAGTAGGCGTAGAGGAGCTTGGCTCCATGCCGGATGATCCCGTTCCATTCCTGGTCGGTGCCGGGGAGGAAGCCGGGGACATCGACGAATGTGACGATCGGCAGGTTGAAACAGTCGAGAAAGCGCACAAATCGCGCGGCCTTTGTGCTCGCCGCAATGTCGAGACAACCCGCGAGAACGGCGGGTTGGTTGGCGACGATCCCCACCGGTTGACCTCCGAGGCGGGCGAACGCAGTGATGATGTTCATCGCTCCGTGCGCGGCGACTTCGAAGAGCGAGTCCTGGTCGACGACGCGCCTGAGTACCTCACGCATGTCATAAGGCTTCTCGCGCTCGTCTGGAATCACTGCGCGCAACTCGGCATCCGCACGATCGACCGGGTCATCGGTCGGGACATACGGTGGAGTCTCGAGGTTGTTCGCCGGGAGGTAGGACAAGAGAGTGCGGATCTCTTCGAGGCAAGTGCGATCGTTCTTGCACATGAAATGAGCGACGCCACTCTTTGAGTTGTGGGTCAGCGCGCCGCCGAGGTCTTCCTGAGTCACTTCTTCGTGAGTCACCGTTTTCACGACGCTCGGTCCGGTGACGAACATGTAGCTCGTCCCTTCGACCATGAACACGAAGTCGGTGATCGCGGGGGAATACACGGCGCCCCCGGCGCACGGTCCGAGGATCGCGGAGATCTGCGGCACGACCCCCGAAGCGAGAGTGTTTCTGAGGAAGATATCGGCGTACCCACCGAGGCTTGCGACCCCCTCTTGGATCCTCGCCCCGCCGGAGTCATTGAGACCCACCACGGGCGCGCCCGCCTTGAGGGCCATGTCCATCACTTTGCAGACCTTCGCGGCATTGGTCGCCGACAGCGATCCGCCTTCGACGGTGAAGTCCTGACTGAAGACGAAGATCCTCCGACCGTTGACCTCACCCCAGCCGGTGATCACGCCGTCGCCGGGGACGTGGCGATCTTCCATTCCGAAATCGCGACAACGGTGTTCGACCAGCGCATCCATCTCGTGGAACGAACCCTCATCGAGAAGCACCGAGAGGCGCTCGCGGGCCGTGAGTTTCCCCTGGGAGTGCTGGCGCTCGATGCGCTCCTCACCTCCGCCGAGTCGAGCTCGCTCGAGACGCGTTCGCGCCTCGGCCCGGTTCCGCTCTTTCATCGGGGTCCTTCCTGGCAGTGCTCGACCAATTCGATGAGCACCCCTTGAGCCGATCCGGGGTGGACGAACGCGACACGAGTGTTGCGGCTTCCGGGGATCGGAGTTTCGTGGATCAGTCGTGCGCCTCGCTCGCGCAGACGCAGAAGCGCCGCCTCGATGTCGGGGACGCGATAGGCGACGTGATGAAGACCCTTGCGACCCTGGGCCAAGAACTTCGCGATGGGAGAATCGGGAGAAGTCGGCTCGAGGAGCTCGGTTTTCGAGGCACCTGTCGAAAGGAACGCGACGCGCACCTGCTGGCTCGGGACATCTTCAAACTCGAGCACTTCGGCACCGAGCTGGTCGCGCCAGAACTTGAGGGCTTCATCGAGACTTGGTACCGCGATCGCGACGTGATCGACTTCGAGCGAAGCGAAGCAACTCAGCGGGTCTCTTGGGTCGTGCGCGTTCACACGCCACTCCCCTCGCCGGGGCGCAGCCGAGCCCGGAGCTCGTTGACAATCGTCTCGAGTGGAGTTCCGGGGGGATAGAGCATCGAGAACCCCGCCGCGCGCAGCTCTTCGACATCTTTTTTGGGAATGATCCCACCGCCGAACAGGAGGACGTCCTCCGCTCCCTCTTTTGCGAGCAGCTCGCTCACCCGGGTGAAGTGCTGTTGGTGTGCGCCCGAGAGGCTCGACAGCCCGATCGCCTCGACGTCTTCGGCGAGAGCAGCGCTCACGATGGCGTTCGGAGTCGCGCGCAATCCGGTGTAGATCACTTCCATGCCCGCGTCGCGCAGGGCGCGCAGGACGAGGCGGATTCCGCGGTCGTGGCCATCGAGGCCCGGCTTCGCGAGCAGCACGCGGATCGGTCCGGTCCGTACTTCAGGCATCGTCTCGGTACTCCCCGAACTCAGCGGCGAAGGTCTCTGCGATCTCGCCGAGGGTCACATTCTGCTCGACCGCCGCGATCAAGGCGGGGAGAACGTTCTCTCCCGAAGCGGCGACGCGCGCAATCTCCGCCCGGGCATGGGTTACCTTGCCGATGTCGCGGGCGGCGCGAAACTTTTCGAGTTTCTTTCGGCGCAATCCCTCACCCGCCGGATCGACGGAAAAGGGGGCTTCGGGAATCTCGGTGCTCTCCGACACGCCGACCGGTTTCGCTTCACCGGAATCGATCGCTACCTGTGCTTTGTACGAGCTCGCTTCGATCCTCCTGCGGATGAACCCGCTCGCGATCGCGGCCACGGTTCCGCCGCGTTCGTCGATCTCTGCGATCAACGCGGTGGCGCGCGACTCGACCTCGTCTGTGAGCGCTTCAATGTAGGGGGAGCCTCCGAGCGGATCGGCAACTTCTGTGACCCCGCTCTCCCGCGACAAGATCTGTTGAGTGCGCAGGGCGACCTGCGCCGCGGATTGGGAGGGGAGCGAGAGCGCCTCGTCGGCGGAGTTGGTATGGAGCGATTGGGTGCCGCCCATGATGGCGGCGAGCGCTTGCACGGTGACGCGGACGACGTTGTTGTCGGGCTCTTGCGCGGTGAGCGTAGAGCCGCCGGTCTGGGTGTGGAATCGACATTGGCACGCGGTGTCGTCCATGATCCCAAAACGGGTCCGGCAAATGTTTGCCCACATGCGGCGTGCGGCTCGGAACTTCGCGACCTCCTCGAAGAAGTGGTTGTGAGCGTTGAAGAAAAAGCTCAATCGTCGCCCGACCTGCACGAGATCGAGGCCCCGTGCGCGGCACGCCTCCAGGTAGGCGATTCCGTCGGCGAGGGTGAACGCCACCTCTTCGACCGCAGTCGAGCCCGCCTCGCGAATGTGGTAGCCGGAAATGCTGATGGGGTAGAAGCTCGGGAGCTTCTCGGCCGCGTACTCGATGACGTCGACCGCAAGGCGCACCGAGGGCGCGACCGGGAACCGCTGGGTGCCCCGCGCGATGAATTCCTTCAGTATGTCGTTCTGGACCGTTCCGCGGAGAACCGCCGGGTCGAGGCCGCGTCTCTTCGCGAGCGCGATGAGGAAGGCGAGCAGAATCGGTGCTGTCGAGTTGATCGTCATCGAAATCGAAACTCGGTCGAGCGGGATCTGGTCGAGTAACGTGTCGAGGTCGTCCAGGGTCGAGATCGGGACGCCGACGCGGCCCACCTCACCGATCGCCTCGGGACTGTCGGAGTCGTAGCCGATCTGAGTCGGGAGATCGAACGCGACCGACAGGCCGGTCTGCCCCTTCTCCAAGAGGAAGCGAAATCGCTCGTTCGTCTCGGCGGGGGAGCTGTAGCCGGCGTACTGGCGCATGGTCCACGTGCGGCTGCGGTACATGCTGGGGTGCAGCCCGCGCAGGTACGGAAACTCCCCCGGCCCCGGCTCAGCATCGTCGTCGGTGTAGAGAGGCTCGAGCGGGATTCCCGAGCTCGTTTCGAACGCTTCGAGGCGTTCGGGGTAGCGGGCGACCGCAGGCGCGTGGACCTCGCGCAGCCAGCGCTTTGACGCGTGACCGTGCGGAGCATCGGAACCCGTGACCTGGTTGTCGGGATCGGGGTCGCTGGGATGATGGTCCACAGTCACCGGTCGTCTCCTCCATGTTCGCGGAGATGCATGATCTCTCCTGCGCGAAGGATTCTTCGGCGGGAGATCGGGGATTGGGGAGTGTCGAACTCGACCTCGAGTCCCCCGTCCGTGGCCACCCCGATCGCGCGCCCCTCCTGCAGGCGGGGGTCATCGCCCTCGAGATCAGACTCGCGCGACGCCCAGCGAATCCTCCGGCCGATCGTTTCGAGGAGGGGGGTGAGTCGCTCGATCGAACGCGCGCGGCCCCCGGGAGCTTGGTCCTCGGCGAGCCGACGATCGAGCGTCGACAGGATACGCGGAAGGACTTCAGCAGGGGAGGGGGACTGGCCGAATTCCGCGAGGATCGAGGTCGCTGGAAGCGCGGGGGGAGACGCCTCGGGGAGTTGCTCCTTGGGGATTTGCAGGTTGAGGCCGACCCCAAAGATCAGCCAGACTCCGTCGTGGGAGGCAGGTTCCACTTCCGCAATGATGCCGCCCCACTTCCGGTTCCCGATGATCAGGTCGTTCGGCCACTTCAGTCGGAGTTTGGCTTCCGCGTCTTTTGGGAGGAGCGAGACCACTGCTTCTCGGGCTGCGATGGCCACGACGAGGCCGGTGAAGGGGTCGACGGGGATCGGTGAGTGGTGGACGAAGGAGACCCAAAGGCCCCCCCTGGGGCTGATCCACCCGTGGCCGCGCCGGCCGCGCCCCGCGTCCTGAGTTGTGGCTCGGACCGCAAACGGCGGGGATGTGCCCCTTTCGAGGAGGAGGCGCACCGCATTCTGGGTGGAATCGACGGTGTCGACCTCGACCACCTCCCAGCCTGGTGCCTGACTGAGATCTCTCACCATTTCACCCCCCATCGACCTCGACTCAGAGGTCCAGGCAGACAAATGGTACCGGATCTCGGGCAGGGAGAGGATCGATCGCTCGGAAGGGGTGTGTTACGCTCTCTCCATGTCGGAAACCGATGGGAATCTGGTACGTACGCGAGAGATCCTGGAGCGCACGGGAATCTCGCGCCAGGTCTTGTATCGCTACATGCAGCTCGATCTCATTGTCCCCGCGAGCACCACCGCCTCGGGCCGGAACCACTTCTCTCCCAAAGTCTTCATTATCCTCGACATCATCGAGCGATTGAAAGAACGCGGCTACACGCTGCGCGACATCAAAGACATCGTCGGGAAGAAGATGGCGACACTTCAGCGCGAAGGCGATGGGGACACGGGGGGAGAGACCCCAGCCGGGAAGTGACGGGAGGCTTCCGTCGTCTCGCCGTCGGTTCCCCTGCTGTCCCGCGCGCTCCCAGTCCTTCTCGAGATCCACGGTCCTGCCCAAGGTCAAACCAAGGAGTCCGTTCTCAATGGCCACTGACGCTCTTCTGAACCGTGCTCGATCATCGTTTCCCGATGCACTCGCAACCGGAGAAACCGCGGTGCGGGTTCGATATGAGGAAACCGATCGAGCGGGCGTGGGTTACCACGCGAACACATTTGTGTGGTTCGAGTGCGCTCGTACCGAGTTGCTCCGCTCTCTCGGACTGCCGTATCGGAAACTCGAAGAGGACGGCTGGCTCCTGACGGTAACCGAAGTGTCAGCGCGCTATCGACGGTCGGTCCTCTACGATGACTTGCTGTCGGTGCGCTGTGGGATCGTCGAGGCGTCGGGAGCGCGACTGTTCATCAAGTACGAGATCTTCGGCGAGGATGAAGTCTTGCGAACGACGGGCCACACAGTGCTCGGGTGCCTCGAGACGACCACCGGCCGCCCGCGCCGGCTGCCCGTGGCTCTGCTGGACCGCCTGAACCAGAGACCGTGATGATCATGGCGCGAAGAAGTGCATCGCATCGCGTAAGCCCGGAAACCGTCAGGCCCGAGATCGACAGGTGGAGGACCGATGTCCGCTGAATCTGGATCGAAGGAGGCGGAGAAACAGCTCTACCTCGCGATCTTCGACGACAAGTTGCGCCGGATCCCGGTCGGCGAGGGCACGCTGATCATCGGCCGATCGCGCGACGTCCATCTCCGCATTCATGACCATCTTCTCAGTCGCAAGCACTGCGCCCTGACCCGCTCAGGGGATCAGGCAATTCTCTCCGACTTGAATTCTTCGAACGGGACCTACGTCAACGGGGAGAAGATCGGGGCCCGTACTCTGGAGCCCGATGACATCATTGAATTCGGGAAGACCGTGTTGGTCCTGTTCGACGGGGAAGGTTGGAATCGCGGCGACGGCCTGCTGAACCTTAGGAATCCCGTGAAGGCACAAGAACTCGTCCAAAGGTTGCGCGAGGGGGGGGTTGGGCTCGAGGTCCTCGGTGCGCCGGAACCGGCGATCAGCGTCGGGGTCCGACCTCAAAAAGGCCTCTCGCGGGATGAGCGATCATTCCTCTCTTGGCTCGAGAAGGGAGAGCGTCAGCTCCTCCCCGATCTGGTCGGAGAGTACCTGACTCACAAACTGATCTCTCTGCTCGTTCGACGATCTCCGCGCGTTCGCGGAGCGTTCACGTCGGTGCTCGAAGCGATGATGGATCCCGAGTTCTTCCAGAAGTTCGATGGTGTCCCCGAAATGCGAGAAGCGATCCGCGACCTTGTCCAACAAGAGCTCGCCGATCTTCCGGTGCTTCCGGGAGAGATCGAGATCGATCTGATCGAAGATCGTGGTTTACTCGAACCCGATGCAGACTTAGAGGCGATCGAAGGAGATTCTGATGTCCCAGATTGAACCAGCTCAGTGGACGAAGCGGAGCGTGTGGATCGTGCTGGCCACCATGCTCTGTACTTTGGCCCCGACGGCACTGACTTCCACGAC
>CALEHF010000246.1 GCA_937876125.1 uncultured bacterium | reverse complement strand
GGCGAACGCCTCACCGCCGATCTCGTTGCCGAACTCGTCGCGCGGTGGCATTCGGTCTTGTCGGAAGGAACGCACCGAGCGTGCGCCCCCGAGGAAGAAGCGCTCGCCGATAGGAACGACGCCGGTGTCGAGACGATCGATGAGACCCAGTTGCAGGGCGACGACCAGACCCCAACGGTCGGAGATCTCCTGGGTGTGACTTCCCCGGAGCGTCACCCGGAGGAAGTCGAGGTCGGACCCGAATGCCTCGTCCGAGTACTCGAATCGCCCGGAGAAGAGTCGTCCCTCGGTCGTCGCGATGGGAGAATCGCGATCGTCGTGTCGTCCACCGACGAAAACCACGTGGGCACGACTCGATTCGTTGACTTCATCGAGGAGCCGATCGAAATCCGTTACGTCCTCGTCGCGCAGCTCGAATCCTGTATTGAAGCTGAGCTTTCGATCGACCGGAAACGAGAGGGTCACCGTCCCGAGCGTCTCCTGACGTTCGAACGACACCTCTTCGAAGCGGCGGTACTTTCCGCGCAGCTCGAGCGAGATCCCGCGATCCCAGAGATACGGATACTTCAGTCGCGCCTCGAGTTCTTCTCCTCGGAACGAGGCCAGCCCTTCGAGGCGCCCTTCGATCCCCCACCCGAACAGGTTGCGGTGGAGCGCGCCCACGCCGAGGCGTCCCAGTTCATAAGTGCTGAAGCCGACCCTCGTCTCGAGGCGAATCGCCTCGCGTTCTTCCACATCGATGACGATATCGAGGCGATGCTGATCGTATTCCGAATGGAGAAGCTCGAGGTCGAACCGCTTGAGAAGACCGGTCGCATTCAAGGCGCGTTGCCCCGTTTCGAGTGCGGTGGCCGAGAATTCTTCTCCGAATTCGATCCCCAAACGGTCGCGGATGAAGACGCTCCGCGTGCGTGGGTTCCCGGTCACGATGATCGATCCGAACGTGTAGCGCCCTCCTTCGGTCACCGCGAGCACCAGTCGCCTCTGGTGATCCCCCAAGTCTTCCAGCTCCACGTGAACCTGCACGAGGTAGTAGCTCAGGTCTTGGAGCCGACGCCGGACGCGGCTCTGTACCTCTACTCGGAGTCGTGGAGTGACTGGATCCCCCACCGCCACGCCCGTCAGTCTTCGCAAGACCAGAGGGTCGGTGATGGATCCTGGCACGACATCGATCACCGCGAGCGTCGTCTGCGTGCCCTCTTCGACTCGCACGACAACCTTCATGTGGATCTCATCGACCTCTGGCTCGGGTGGACCGATCTTCTCCTCGTTCACACGGGTCACATTGCGACGATCGGGCTCGGCGGTGACTTTCACGTCGAGGTAGCCGCGCAGCGAATAGAGCAACTTGATCGCGGCAACTCCGGATCTAAGCGCACTCTCGGTGAAGATCGCGCGCCCCGCGGGGAGAAGCCCCGGGCGGAGCCACGGAAAAGCTCCCTTGAGTGCCTCGTCGCCAATCGCGGTGTTCCCGACCACAACAAAGTCTTGGAGGTAGGCACGCGATCCTTCAAAGACTGAGATCACGATGGTCCGCTCTACTTGATTCCGCTGCGATGGAATGTAGGCGCTCTCGGTGATTTCATCGTCGATCGTCACCCGGGCATCCGGGAATCCGTTCTTGCGGTAGATCGACACCACTTCGTAAATCACGTCTTCCCGCACTCCCACATCGTCGGGAGCTTCGCCCAAGTCCTCGAGCCACGGCGCGAGCTCGTTCCGCAATCGCTGGGCGGACAGCATTTGAGTACCAGCGAACTGCAACTTGAAGTCCCCCGCTGCCGATGCTGGGGATTCGGTCTCTGCCGGCGGTGCGAGGAGACTCGAGAGCAATATCGCGGTCAGGAGCAGGTTCAAGGGAACCACCAAAAGAAGCGGAGATCCGCGGTCGATCCCGCGGAGTCTTGCTCGCCGAGCACCGAGATCCAATCGTTGAGCTTGAGCTCGAGCGTGACCCCGTCGAGCTCGCCGGTGTCGTCGGAAGTCTTCGCCCCCACCTCGACCCGATCGAGAATGCCCCCTCCGCTACCGGTAGCCCCGAACAAGCTCCCCCAAACTTGGGGTCCGTAGAGGCGCGCGAGCTCGGTCGCCGCGATGATTCCCACATCGTTCGACGCAATCTGCTCCCTCAAGCGGCCGGTCGCGACCAAGAGGAGCAGGTCCTCCTCGGGGTAGGTCGGGCTGGATGAGAACTGCACTTCCGGAGCGAACAGGTCACCCGACGCGGTCGCCTCGATCTCGATTCCGCGGGTGATTCCTCGTCCGACGAATTGCACCCTCGGATGAAACGGATCGTCTTCGGGGAAGCGCACCTCGACCTGGGCGATGTCGAACGAGATCCGCGGCAGAATCAACTGACCCGAGCTCGCGGTCACCGCGCCGATCAAGACCGGTTGGTACCCGGTTCCGAGGAGCGAGAGACGCCCGAACGGGGCCACCCGCACCCGGTTGTTCCGCACTTCGAAATTCCCCGCGAGATCGAGAGAGACATCGAAATCGACCCGGGAGAGGAACCCTTCTTCGAACCGAAACAAGTCGAAGGGGAGCGCTGTCGCGCCGCCACGCAGGCTCGGGTGGATATCTTGATCGTAGATGCCGCGGGTGATCGTCAGGTCACCTTCGATTCGAGGTTTCTTGGGACTGCCGAGGAGGCCGAGGCGTCCGCTCCCCCGCGCGCGGAGATTGCTGGTGCGGAGCAGGCGCACGCCATCGAACCGCAACTCGGTGTCGAAGGATTCAATCGCACCACTCGAGAAGGTGAGCGACCCCTCTCCCTGGACCGAGCCGCCCCCGATCCGGGCGCTCAAGCGTTCGGCATTGACGACGTGACCGTCAAAGGAGAGATCCGCATCGATCGCGCGGATGCGCTCCCAGCCGACGGGCGCGAGTTCCGCACCTCGCAGCCAACCCTCCGCCTCGATCTCCGGATCTCCCGCAGCGCCGGTGAGGGTCCCGACCAGTTCGAGCCCCCCGCGGATCCCCCGCAGGCCGGCGAGATCGACGAGAGGAGCGATCGTTTCGAGACGGATTTCCCTCGCTGTGAAGTCGCTCTGCCAGCGGTCCGCCGCAGAGAGCGGGACCACTCCCTCGACAACCACTTTGCCTTCCCCGAGATCGAGCACGCTCGCTTCGAGCAAAAGAGGGCCCCCCCATTTGCAGTGGCCGAGGCTCGCCCAGCGGAGAAAGGTCACCGGTTGGGCTGCGTCGAGATCGAGCACACCGTCAACCAGATCCACGCTCCCTCCGATCACCGGAGTCCCGCCACGCCACTCGATCCACGCCTCGAGATCGCCGGTGGCCTCGGGGGAGTACTCGGGGATCCATGGTGCGAGAATCGGTGCCATATCGAGTGCACTCGAGGATCCAGCTACGACCAACTCTCGGGTGGAGTTCTCCCCCTCGATGTCGACGGTGACTTCCACCGCTCCGACGGTGGTCACCAGCTCTCCGCCTCCGTGCCACTCCCCCGCGATCGCCGCCGCCTCGAACTCGAACGAGGTGAGGCCGGGAATCCGCGCATCGGTGATCCCCAACGCGGTGGGAAGGAGCTCGGGAGCGTACGACTCGTAGTGGATCGAGACGCGAGCAGTCTCCAGGAGAGTGCGGGGAAGATCGACCTCGAAGCGCGCGAGTGCCCCGGGCAAACTGCACTCCGGAATGCGCACGCGAACACCCGCTAGGTCAGAGACGATCGAACCCGCGAGAGAAACTGCGAGCGGCTCGACCGAGACAGAGAAGCGCGCACTTTCAGCACTGACCGGAGTCCAAACGAGAGTCCCGCCATCGAGCCCGTCGAGTCCGTCGAGTCCGTCCAGACGAGTGATGGTCACCTCGAGAGATGGCGGCGCGCCCGGGCGACGGCCGGGGGTGTAAACGGAGCCTTCGAAAAGGAGCTCTCCCCGGCGTACTGAGAGCTGCGCGATACTGATCGGAAACGGCATTTCGGGGAGCAGATCGGGCGCGAGCACCGTGAAGTCGGGGAGAACCTCACTCGGTGCTTCAGCGGGGGGCGGCACAGGGACCAGAACTGGCTTCGCGGCTGCGGCGAGGAGCAGAGTGAGTTCGCCGCACTCGATGCGTTCGATCGCTTCGAGACCGTGTCGCGCCGCGAGCCACCCGGAGAGTTCAATGCGAAGTCGATCGACCTTCGCCGAGGTGATCGGCAGCGGCGCACCAGCCCCCCCCCGCTCGGATGAGTCTCGAGTCTTCGCTCCGGCGCGTTCGGCGGCCTCGCCGACCGCCACATGGTTCAACTCAACGATCAACGAGCCATCCGGTCCGCGGGTCACGTGAGCACCACCGATCGTCACCGGCAGACCCAGTGCGTCGCTGACGATTCCGGGGGCGATGATCGGGATGAGGAATGCGCTGACCGAGGCGAGGTTGAAGAGGAGCAGGATCAAGACGCCAGAGAGCCCCAGGAGCGAAAAAATGAGCCTCCGACGCCACCTGCGGACCCGGGTGAGCGGGGCGGTGACGGCTTGGGTCGCAGAAACCACGACTTCAGAACAACTTGCGTCATTCGAGGTCTCAGCGTCCGGGCTGCCTACCGCTTCGTCAGTCACAAATTGCTCCCCAGGTTCGAGTAGGGTCGATTGGGCTCAAGTGCGCGAGCAAGGCCCGACGCGGCGATCTCGGGTCGATTCAGGAGGAATCGGTGGTCGGGACGCCCCGGCGGTTGATCCCTGCCTTTTTTGACCCCAGATCAAAGTGGATCTTGGCCTCCGGACCAACCGAAGATAGTCTGGGAGCGTGATCGATGCACCGCCGATCCCAATTGCCCGCAAGATTGGTTCAATCTTGGTGCAATACTGTGGTGACGTGCTCGCGAGTTTTGGGCGAGCATATGACTGAGAATGAGACCCGAAGGAAGCGGAGGAGTATCCATGCAACGGAGTCGATTTGTGCTGGCCATCCTCGGCGTCGCCATTTTCGCGCTCTGCGCGGGACCGGCTGCGGCGGACGAGACCAAGGCCCCCAATCCGATGAAGGCCCTGAAATCGGTGACGTTGAATCTGCTGAAGGAAGCCAAGACCGAAGGCTACCGCGCAAACCTCGATGTCTCCGGTGGACTTTCGAAGTCCGCTGACCACAGCCTTTCCTCCACAACGGTGCGGGAAAACTACCAAGGCGACATCCGCGGCAACGTGATGCATGTGCCGAGCATGAAAGCGTTCCGCACTACGAGCAAGGGTGCTGTCTTTGATGGTTCCCAGTGGGCGTCCTTGCAAGGGCGCGTCGAAGGAAAGAAGCTCGATCGCCTCTTCGCCTTCCCCGTCCAGCTCCTCGCCAAGGGATTGAAAAATCCGAAGAGCATCGTGTGGCTTCCGTCGACGGAAGAAGCCCCGGAGCCGGTCATCGTCGAAGAGAAAAAGGGCCTCACCAGCGTGGCGAAGAAGCTCACTCAAGAGCAGATTTACCACCGCCTTCGCGTTGAGGTGCCCGACAAAGAAGCGCTTCAGTACTTCGTCGAAGTGCAGAACTCTGGTTGCCTCTCCGGAGGCTGAGGTGTTTCGACCTTCCTGGCCCGTGCGGACAGGACCACAACTCGTTGTGCCTTCGAAATCGACATTGACCCGGCGACCCAACTCCCCCGCTCGATCAACATGGTCGTGCTGACTGGCGTCAAAGGCGCCACCAGCGACGCGGACAAGGGCAAGAAGTCCTTCGACGAGGGTATCGAACACGTCGCCTTCCACTTCAACTACTCGATCGACACCAACCGAGAAGTCGCCAGGTTCGAAATCCCGCGCGCGGCTGCAAAGTTGATGAAGTAGGAGTTCGCTTTCTTGTGAGAGCTCTCCTGATTGAGAACTGTCGTTGAACCAACCCGCTTGAGCCAACCGGCTCGGGCGGGTTGTTTCTTCGTTCAGGGTTGCCTGAGCGGGCCTTGCTCGTTCGGGCTCTACAAAGAGAACGAGCCAGGAAGGACCCAAGGGGTCCTTCCTGGCTCGTATTTATGACGAAAACTCGGGATGAGAGGTTAAAGGTCGACCGAGGCCGGCCCCGGCTTCTTGCCGGTTGCCTTCTCGAGGAGAGCATCGACGACTTCGTCCATCTTCTCCTCGCGAGCCCCGATGTTTTGGATCACTCCCTCGTGGTCGATGATGTAGATCGTCGGCCAACCGGAAACCTGCCACTGGGTGGCGATCGGACCACCGGTGCCGCCTCCGTCGAAGAAGGAGCGCCAGGTGATCCCCTTCTCCTTCATCACGTCCTTCAGAACATCCCGGTCGCGATCGGAGTTCACACCGATCAGGGCGAAAGGCTGGTTTGCGAGTCTCTTCACGAGCGACCGCTCGTGCGGGAACATGGCCCGACAGGGACCTCACCAGTCTCCCCAGAAGTCGAGCACGACGACCTTGCCCCGATAGTCGGAGAGCTTCATCGGCTCACCGTTCACATCGGTGCCGATGACTTCAGGAGCTCGCTCTCCAACCTTCAAGCTAGACTTGTCGTGGCGCGCGAGATGCGCCGCGGCGATTTCTCCGTAGGTGATGTAGCGGTACTGCAGTGATCCGTACTCGCGGGTCAATTCGGTGAACATCTCCCGCGCGCGTTCGGGATTGGAGCGCTCCAGTTTCTTTCCGAGGGAGTAGAGGCACTCCGCTTTAACTTCAGCGTGGGGAGTCGCGAGGCGCAACGATTCGCAGATATCCTCGAAGTCCTTCGCCGAAAAGAGATAGCTGAATTCGGGGACTCGCTTGAGCGCGGCGGACTTGCCGTACTCGGCGACGAGCCTCCGCGCGAACGGGCCCGCCTCCTTCTGCATGAGTCCCGCCTCCCGCTTCCACCAGTGCATCCTCAACAGCCACAGCTCGGCTCCGAGGCCCTCTTCGGTTCCCGCGTGCTCACGCGCAAAGGCAGTGAACTCCTCCTGGAAGCTCTCGTACGCCTTCTGCGCACCGAGCTCTTTGTTCGCGCTTTCGAAACGCAACTCCAGCTCAGCGAGCCCAGCCCCAGTCGCGGCGTTGAGATCGGCCAAGCCGGACCACGCAAAGGCCCCAATGAGCGTGAAAACGCCCAAGAGCCTGTTCGATCGGTACATTATTCCTCCTCACTTCGGTCACGTTGAGTCCACTTCAAGCACGTCGATATTGCGTAGGAGCCGAGAATAGGGCTTCCCCCCCCTCGTAGGAAGGGGCTCGTCACCTTCTCGCAGGCTGTCGGACCTCTTCCGGCCGGGGGGGTGGTGGCGTACACTCCCCGCAATCGCTCTGGGCCCGCCCCCTCGCAGATCTCCCCTTGCCGCTGGGAGCAGGAGCTGGCGCCTTCCCTTGTCCTTGGAGGAATTTTTGATGCGCACCCTCATCGCCGCTCTCATCGTCAGCTCGATCTTCGCCATCGCTGGACTCCGGTTCACCGGATCCCAGCCCACGGCTGTCCTCCCGACAGCATATGCTCAGGACTCTCGCCCGAAGGCGGATGAGCCCGAGAAGAAGGGGCCAGCGGGGGTAGGAGAGAAGGAGAGCGCGGGGAAGAACCCCCTCGATGATCCGAAGTGGCAGCAGAACGCCAAGCTCGGAAAGCTGATTGCAAAGAAGCGCTGCGTAATCTGCCACAAGATCGATGGCAAGGGCGGCGTGCTCTCACCGCCGATGGAGGAAGTCACGCCGAAGCGGTTCAATGCGATGGAAAAGTACGGCGACTACGTCCAGACGCTCAAGGGCCAAGACCCCGCACGCTACCGCGCGTCAAAAGAGAAAATCGACTCCATTGTCAACGAGAACGATCGCTATCAGCAGCTCATTCTCTGGCTGCAGTCGTACCTCAAGAAGCCGACCTTCGATAACGGCAAAGCGAAGATGACTCCGCAATCCCTGAAGCCGGTCGAGGTTGAACAGATCATCGCGTACTTGCTGACGTTGGAACCGAAGAAGACTGAGAAGAAGAAGGAGTAGCGACGGGGCGGGTCCTCCGACTCGCTTTCAGCGCCGACGCCGCGACGCCAGAATCGCTCCCGACCGGAGTTCCACCTGGTTGCGGTAGCCGAAGAAGCGCAGCGCCTCGCGCACGTACCGCCGATCGCTGCGATCCACACGCCACGCGTCGGCGAGCCCGGGCTCCCTGCGCACCGAGGGAAACATTCCGATCAACCATTCGAGGTGTAATCGGCGGAACCACTCCGACAGAAGCAAGTACAGCCGGTCGCGGTCGAGCCCGAGGAAGAACCCGTCCTCCCCTTTCTCTTGCCGAAGTGGCATCAGCAACCGGCAACGACGCGGCGCTCTGACCTCGCGTCCGTGATCGATGGCGAGCAGCTGGTTCGCCGCGACCTTGTCCAAGCTTTCGAGTCCCTCTTCAACCTCGAATTCAGAACGCGCCTGCACTTCGTGC
>CALEHF010000245.1 GCA_937876125.1 uncultured bacterium | reverse complement strand
TCACGGGGACGCGGAGGCCATCGGGACCGACGACCGGCTCACCGGTCGCCTCGTCCTTCCGCCAGAACTCGAGCTCGGAGCGCACACCAGAAAAGAGGTCGAGGTCGCCGTCGTTGTCGACATCGCCGCACACGACGAAGCTCGGCGCGGACTCGACCAGGGCGTTCGAGCTTTCGACAAGGTCGGTAGGATGGTCGTCTCCATCCGCGGGGAGAGAAGGAGGGAGGTGTGAGGGGCGCAGGTGAATTCCGCTCTTCTCTGTGAACTCGATGAAGTGACGCTTGCCGCTCGGATCGGCGCCGCTTAAATCAGGGCGCTGGAGAAAGACCTGACGAGAATTCGCGATGCAATCGAGCCAGCCGTCGCCGTCCAAGTCGGCGAGAATCACCTGGCGCAGAGGCACGTCGAGGCCGTAGGCGCTTCGATCGTTTTGGAAGGCGGGTGGCGGCACGTCGACGGGGTCGTCTCCGTGGAGCGGGAAGGGAACGAGGAGACTAATCAGCACAACGCATCTTACAAGAGCTCCGGTCGGCACTTCGATCTCCATCTCGCGTCGGGCGTCTGAGTGACTCACGCGGAAAATGCCGCGAGGAGGCGGATCGTCGCACACACCTCTCTTTCGAGACAGGGGAGAGGCTTCCAGGAGCCAACGACTCCAGTCTCTTGAAACCAAGGTTCCCTCCCACAACACTGACTCCGGTTGCGCCTCCTCATGACCCGTGGATCGCGAGCAGGTCAATTTCGAGATAGAATCGCGCCCCTACAGCTCGTACCCAGATAGAGGAGCTCCAGTGCACTCAAATCAAAGGCTGACTTGGATCGCCTGCGCCGTCATCGGCCTGACTGCGCTCACTTCACCGCTTTTTGGGCTCGACTACCTCCGCGTTTCGGTGAAGCACATCCTCGATGCGCAGGGAAACCGATCGACCGGAGAATTCAACTCCGACGCGACCGTAGTTTCCGCGTTCGAGGACGCAAACGTGATCCTCGAAAACAACGGGGCCTCGTTTCGCGTCCACCTCGACGAGATTCTCGATGTCTCCGGAGCGTCGCAGTACTTCGATACCGACTCGAGTCAGCAGGATGCCATGCAGGCTCTGCTCCAGTCGAGCAGCACCCTCGGCTGGCGCACCGACGCGATCAACATCTACGCGGTGAACTCGATGGACTTGGGGGGGTCCTGCGCTTTTCCAAGATCACACGAGCTGATTTTGATGAACAACCAAGGGCCGTTGGGCGGCAACATCGCGTGGCTTCACGAGATTGGCCACTACCTGAGTTTGACGCATACGTTCGAGGCGTGTCAGTTAGGGACTCCTTCGAACCCCGTAGTATGCACCGGGGCGGCAGCCGCGCACACCGGGATGTGCAATGCGGTCGACAACTGCCCCGACACGTGCAGCTTGCCGAACAACCTCATGAGCTTCTCTCTGTTCTCGGTCGAAAACATCACGCTCTCCGTTTGCCAACAGAGCCATATGGAGTTCGAACTTCACGATCCGGGGGGAACGCGATCGGCGATCCTTCTGTTCGATGATGCCTTCGAAGCCAACGACGACTGCGCGAGCGCCGCGTTCTTGACCGAGGGGTCGTACCCGGGATTGCTCGCGCTCGACAAGGCGGAAGACTGGTATCGCATCGTGGTTCCCACCGGCGAGACCGTCCAAGTGGAGCTCGCGTTTACCCATGCCGCGGGAGATATCGATGTGTCCCTCCACTCTGGCTGTGGCGGTCCGACCGTCGCGTCGGGAGCGAGCACCACCGACGACGAGCTGATCAGCTACACGAACCCGGGACCATCCGCCGAGTTCTTCCTCCGCGTGTACCTGCCGAACGATCCGACCGGTGAGTACGCCCTCTCGAACACGATCTCGGGGACCCTGATCGACTGCAACGGGAACGCCATCCCCGATGACTTCGACATCTCGAGCGGCGCGAGCGCTGATTGCGATGTGGATGGGCTCCCCGACGAATGTGACGCGATGAT
>CALEHF010000244.1 GCA_937876125.1 uncultured bacterium | reverse complement strand
ATACGCCGCTTTTTCAACTCAGGCCAGAACACAAGATTTGGTCATAACTCCGGGATAGCTCCCCATTTGCAAACAGAGGGGCTCTCAAAGCGTAACAGATCAGTACGATCTAATGTGGGCGCAGCTACTCGACAATCAACTTGACGCGCACGAGCTTCGCGAGGGACCCGGCTTGCCGCTCAGGCGACTGGTTCGGGCTTGCCTGGTTCTGGCTTGCCTGGTTCTGGGCTTGCCTGCCCGCTCGAGTCAACTCAGCGGCTGGAGGCACTGGCCCCGGCCGAGCGCTCGCTCCATTCGAGGCAGCCCACCTCAGATCGGTGGGTTCCGACGTGAGTCGGAAGGCCCGACGGTGTCGCTCCAATTCGAAAGGAGTGGGATTGAATTCGATTTGATTTCGTTCTGCTCGAAACATTTCAAGAACGATGGGCTCGTGTGGGCCCGCTGGGGTGCCTCGCATGGTCTTGAGGCCCCACCAGTTGGTGAAGCGTCGCTGAAGGGAGTGATCCTAGCAGCCTTCGACCCTCGGCGGACCGACTCTCCCGGTCGCCAACGGTGGTTGCGGATGCGCGGTTCCCCGCCGTTTCTGGTCGGGTTCCTGGGAGGGACTCGAAGTTCTGGAGACGCGATCGAGCTTCGTTGGGTCGTTGGGACCGACGATTGCAAATGCCCGCGGCGCAAGTGAGGGCTCAAGCTCTCTAATGTGGTCGCGCACCGAATCGGGTGACGAAACTTGGGGTTTCTCTTCCGCTGATCTCTTCGGCGGAGAGTGCGTGAGTTTCAGGTCCGGATCGGTGAACCAGGTTTTCACCACGGCGTCTCACAGGACGCCTGCCGCTGGATGGTGTGGCCCCGCTGGATGGTTGCGGGATGTGGTGAGCCGACTTCTTTCGACTCGGTGTGAAGATCGCGCCTCAGGTGCGGTCTTTGTCGGGCTCTTTGGACGTGCTCAGCGTTTTTGACGCTCTGAGTCGTGCGACGGAGTGCCGTGCTCGAGGTGAAGCTGTCGGCGCAAGTAGATGGGCAGGGAGGCTATGAGGCGAGATTTGTCCTTGATTCGACGTCTCGAGAAGATCGAGAAAGAGATGGGCTACTGTCAGATCAAGCTTGAGAAAGAACAGCGTCTGACGGTCCAGGCCGAGTTCCTTTTCATACACCGATCCCAGATTGCAGCGGCCGTCGAGAAGTACTCGGGCCAAGTTACAGAGAGTGAGATCCACGGCAACCGGCTCGGCGGTTTGACCTTCCGTGAAGTCCAGACAGAAGTGGGGACCGGAGTTCGTCCGGAGCGCGTGCTCGCTCTCCGCGAGCTCTTTCGGAGCGTGGGCCTCCTTTCGCCACTGCGAGATGAGCTCGAACTGCTCGAGCGTGAATCCGAAGAGATCGGCGAGAAGCTTTCGACCTTCTTAGCCTTCCACAAGAAGAAGGAAGGGCTCGAACAGGAGCGACGCAGCGCCCTGCGCGGATTCCAAATGCACGGAGGAGAGACCGTTCTGCGGATCTCCGCCGAGTTTGAGGAGACCGAGCAAAACTGGAATGTTCTCACTGAAGATCTCATGAACTTCGACGAGGCGCTCTTCCACGTCGGCCGCGCGGTCGACTACCTCAACTCTGCTCGCAACTTTATCCTCAGCTCTCGAAGCCAGTTCCTGGTTGAAGAGTGGGTGAACGACGGTTACTTGATCGACCTGTTCAAGCACTCCACCGTCGGGCGGACCAAAGAAATGGTCGACGGCGCCGATCGAAACTTGAAGATGGCCCTGCGCGAGTTGCTCTGCCTCAAGGACTACGTGCCTCAGGCCGAGGATTTCGAGCAGCTCCTTCTGCCGTTCATCGACTTACTCTTTGACGACCTCTTCGTCGAGGGCCGTCTCACCTCGATCCTCAAGTTCATCGAACGAAGGCTCAGCAGGGCTGAAGCTCTCCGGCGCAACCTCGATGAACGACGCGAAGCGGTATTCGAGCAGCAGCATGAGAAGGAGGAGACGCGCGAGCGGCTCTTCCACCAGATCGGGGACGAGCGCCGCAAACTCTCGCTCGCGCCGCCGTTCTGAGTTTCTGTTTCTAACGGCGTTTCTGTTCTACGGCGCGTTCTCCAATGAGCCCAATCAGCGGGGCGGACACGGGCAGCCCGTTTCCGCCCCGCGTTCTTTGGATCTTTGCTCGTGCGAGGACGCTATTTCTCTCCAGTCGGAGCGGGTGAAATCAAGGCTCTCACCCTTCGCTCCGCCTCGGCGAGGTCTCGGACGGGTCCATAGATCACCCTCCCGTCGGAAAAGTAAGTCAGCCGTTCATCGGCTCGACGCGCCCTGACGACCTCCGATTCCTCCTCGATTTCCCACGGCTCCGCTCCGCGCAGACGGGCCAAGAGTGTTTTGCGGTCGATGGTCGCCCAGCCTTCCAGGCGATTGCGTCCACAGATGACGCGCAGCGAGTCCGACGCACTCTGACCTCGTGAACCGATGCTACAGGTGGGGCACTCTGGATCACGATTCAGTGTGCTGATCCGAACGCCTGCTTCTCCCACCCTCCCCCGCAAGACTTCACGGCTTCCGGAGGGAACGGGCACTTCGAGGAGCCAGGCCCAAAACGCGGCAAAGCCGTGGGCTGCTGCGAGGTGAGTCGTGGCGGGGAAGACTCCTCGCGTCTCACACGTCCCCAGGCTGGAGGTGGGGGGGGTCTCCGGAGCGTAGCAGCGAAAGCAGGGGCCCCCCGCGGCGACAAAAGGAATCACCACGAACCGATCCTCGATGGCCCCAAGGTGGATCCAGGGGATCCCTTCTGCTCGGCAGGCTTCGTCGATCCAGACTCTCGCGGAGAGATGGTCGGTGGCGTCAAAGACGAGGTCAGCGCGAGAGATCCAGTCCGCTGAATTGCGTGGCGTGAGCGCGACGGCGTGACCTTCGAGGCGAGTTCGCCCCCCGATCCGCTCGAGTTCGGCGACAGCTCGATCAGACTTCGGAGCTCCCCTCTCGGCGTCCAGGGAATGGTAGAGCGTTTGCCGGGCGAGGTCGGTTTCTGCGACGCAGTCCGGGTCGAGGATGATCAGCGAGCCGACTCCCGCGCGGACGAGTGCAGTCGCGAGGGGGGTTCCGGTGCCCCCGACTCCGACGAGCAAAACAGTCGAGGCCGCGAGTTTCGCGTCGACTCGCGCCCCATCCGGCCCGACCCGGCGTTGTCTCTCGTACCGATCCATTGCGCCTCCCCGGCTCAGTCCCGGGAGGAGCGTACTCGGAGAGTTGCGATGGGGCACTTTTGGGGCGAGGAATTTCTGATGAGAGAACGGGCGAGCCCCCCTTTGGGAGAGCTCGCCCGTGATCTGGGTCGCCTGATTCTCCTTCGGGCTCGCTAGGCGAGATCAGTCTCTTTTTCGCGCTCCGGGGTCTTCTCGAGCACTGGCGGTGTCTCCAACTCGACACCGGCCACGCGGGCGATCGGAACGAGCGACGAAACGATGACCTCGAGAGCGTTTTCGACCTTCTCAGAGCGTTGGCGGCTCTCTTGGAGGTGACCGTTGATCGTATGCACGAGGAGTGAGAAGTCGCGCTTCAAGGTCGAGATCGCCTTGATCGCGCTATCATCGTCTCCTCGGTTGGCAATCGACCCCAGGGTTTCCTCGATCGACTTCATCCACTGCGGGTCCATGCTGCCGCCTGAACCATCACCGCCACCGACTTCACCCACGCGGTTCTCGATCCGCTCGATCGATTCGGAAAGTCGCGCGAGAGCTGCACCGAGGGTCATCGCACCCGCGTCACCGCCAAGGCGCTCTTCGATCGCTTCGAGGCGATCTGAAATCGGCGCGAGAGAGACGGTTCCGCCCCCTTCGCCACCGACCGACATCGACATCCCCATCGATCCGATCTTCTCCGCGAGGCTCTGGATCTCGTCGGTGACCGCACTCCAGTTGTTCGAGCCTCCCGAATCGAGCTCGACCACCGTGCGGAGGCGGCGCTCAATCGCATCCAGACGATCCACGACCGGTTCAAGGTTGGTGTCTGAGTGCCGAGAGGGACCGGCTTTCTCCAGGGTGGTCATCATCTCGCCGAGGCGATCCTCGAGGCTTCTGAGACGATCTCCCATTCCGGAATCGGAGGTGCCGAGTTTTGCGAGAATCTCGGCGAGGATTGCATTCTCCTGTGGGGAGCCGGGGTGGCTAGTGACCGTCCCCGGGGTAGACGGAGCGGTCGGAGCTGGGCTCCCGGTGGTTCGCTCCGCAATGGTCCGGAGCAGATGCTCTTGAGTGCGATCGAGGCGCTGAAAGAGCTCGCCGATCATCGCCTTGACCTCGGAACCCTCGCCCGGAGAGTACGCGTCGGGAAGCGGATCTGGTGCCCGGGACTTGCGGACAGCGCTCTGGGCGCGGCGGATTTCTTCAATGATTGGATCGCGCGACATTCAACTCCCCCGTTTCGGCGTAAGCCGACACTCTTGCATCCCCGTGCGGAGACGGTTGTCATCCCTCTCCCGCAGCCCACATCGCTTTGGCCAGGGCCGTCGAGACCCTCCTTCTGAAAGGTACGATGTTCTTGAAGCTACAAAGCTCTCGAAGCGTACGATGCCCCCTATGACTGGACCAGTTGTCGATCGAAGTGAGCCTTGATGCTCTCTCTTCTGGTCTCCGGCTCGGACATCGGCCCCTCCGAGATCGAGGGTATGGTCGGTGGCTTTCTGCTGGGCAGCATCCCCTTTGCCTACCTGTTAGGGCGGGCCAATGGCCTCGACCTACGCAAGTTGGGCAGCGGGAATGTGGGTGCCACAAACCTCGGCCGCAATGCGGGGATCGGCTGGGGGGTCTTCGCGTTCGTCCTCGACGCGGCCAAAGGCGCGGGGCCCGTGCTTTGGGTCACCGCCGGTGACTTCTCAGCGGGGAATGAGGGGATGGCGGTCCTCGTGGGGAGCGCTGCGGTTCTTGGCCACTGTTTCTCCCCGTTCCTCGGGTTTAGGGGGGGAAAAGGAGTCGCCACAATGGCAGGCGTTCTCGGCGCACTTGCTCCGTGGATCTTCCTGTCGCTCTTGGCCTTGTGGGTGGGGCTGGTCGCATTTGTCCGCGACATCGGCCTCGCGTCGGTTGTAGCGTCCATCGCCGCGATCGGGGTCGGGATTTGGGTATTCGCCACGATGCAGGACCCGGCGCGCCCCTGGCTCGCCGCCCTGTTGCTGATCCTGCCTTTGGTCGTCATCGTGAGACACAGGAGCAACTTGAGGCGCTGGCTCGCAGCGAGAGAGAAAAACGCATGAGCGCACTTGTCGTAGGATCAGGAACCTGGGGAACCGCGCTCGCGGTGGTCCTCGCCCGCGCAGGCCGCGAGGTCACCCTCCTCTGTCGCCGCTCGGAAATCGCCGAGCAACTCAGACTCGGAACGCACCCTTCGTTTCCAGGCGTGACACTCCCGGACGGGATCGAGACTCGTGTGTTCGGCGAGCCGCTCCCGGCGGTCGAGTTTGCCATCTCCACAGTTCCAACCCAGAAGCTCCGCGGGGTGCTCTCGGAGATCGCTCCGACCCTGCCCAAGGATGTCCCCTGGGTCACAGGCTCGAAAGGGCTCGAGATCGGAACTCAATCGCTTCCGAGCCAGATCCTCGGGGAGTTCGGAATCCGGCTGGAAGTCGCGATACTCTCAGGCCCGAGTCACGCCGAAGAAGTGATCCGCAACGTGCCGACGGCAGTTTCCTTGGGAATCACCGACCCAGAGCTCGCGACGTTTCTGCAGGAGCGAATCTCCGATGCCACCTTTCGTGTGTACACGAATTCGGATCCGATCGGAGTCGAGTGGGGGGGCGTGCTCAAAAACGTTGTCGCCATCGCTTCCGGTATTGCCATTGGCCTGGGATTCGGGGACAACACGATTGCCGCTCTGGTCGCCCGCGGCGCGGTCGAGATGGCCCGTCTCGGGGTCGATCTCGGGGGTCACCGCGAGACATTTAGCGGCCTCTCAGGTGTCGGAGATTTGATCGTTACTTGCTTCAGCGAGCACTCCCGCAACCGTGCATTCGGAATCCGCATCGGCGCCGGGGAGAACCCCAGCGCTCTCCTCGACGACTCGAACCAAGTCGTCGAGGGAGTGCATACGACGCGGGCGGTCCACGAGCTGAGGGAGAAACGTTCGATCGAGATGCCGATCGCTGAGGAGGTCTTTCAGATCATCTACGGTGGTCGCGGGGCGGCAGAAGGCGTCGAGGCCCTCTTGAACCGTTCTCTTAAGGAAGAGTAGCTGTGCCTCATCAAGAGAATGGGCCTCATCAAGAGAATGGGCCTCGTCAGAACAAAGCGCTTCGCAAAAAGAACTCGAGAATCGCAAGAGCGCGTGACTCGCGATGAAGTACGTCATTGGGATTGTCCCGCCCGCCGCTCTCGAACGAGTGCAGGAGGCCCTCGGGAACGCGGAAATCTACCGACTGACCATCTCGGAAGTCGAGGTGGTTCAGCCGGCGAAGGAGGCCCCACCCGGAGGACTCGCGCGAGGATTACGACTCGAGATCGCAGTCAACGATGAGTTTCTTGCCCTTGCGGTCGCGGCCTTCGAAGAGGCGGCGAAGGGCCTGGCGGGGGGAGGAAACTCCGGCGGAACACAGTTTCCGATTCAAGTCAGCGTGCTGCCCCTCGATGACACCGTGAGAATTCGGACCGGCGAGAGGGGTCCCGAAGCGATCTGATGGAGCGATGAGATCGGCGTGGTCGGAAGATGTGTCACTTTGGCGCCTCGACCGAGTGAGAATGAAAGACCAGCCCTCCGTTGAGAGGGCTCGACCAGGAGGCGGAGAGGGGAGCTGGCGTGACCGTGCAAGAGGTTCTCGAACGGGTCAAGAAGGAGGGCATCCAAGCCGTCGATTTGCGGTTCTTGGACTTCCCCGGACTCTGGCAGCACTTCACAATCCCCGCCAAGCACCTCGACGAGAGCACGTTCGAGGAAGGGCTCGGATTCGACGGCTCGAGCATCCGGGGGTGGAAGTCGATCGAGGCGAGCGACATGGTCGTCGTTCCTGACCCGACGACTGCGTTCGTCGATCCGTTCAGCAAGATCCCGACGCTGATCTTGATCTGCAACATCGCGGAGCCGAAGACGCTCATCCCCTACAGCCGCGATCCGAGAACGATCGCTCAGCGCGCTGAAGAGTATCTCCGTGCTTCCGGTATCGGTGACGACGCTTTCTTCGGCCCGGAGGCGGAGTTCTTCATCTTCGATGACATCCGTTTCGATCAGACCGAGAATTCTGGCTACTACTACATCGACTCAATCGAGGGACGTTGGAACACCGGTCGCGAAGAGGGTCCGAACCTCGGGTACAAACCGCGCTACAAGGAGGGCTACTTCCCGGTCCCTCCCACCGACAAGTTTCAGGATCTTCGCAACGAGATGATGATGCACATGATCGACTGCGGTCTCGACGTGGAGTGTCAACACCACGAAGTCGCGACCGCGGGTCAGGCGGAGATCGACATCCGGTTCGAAACCATGAAGCGCGTCGCGGACCAAATGATGATGTTCAAGTACATCGTCAAGAACACTGCGCTCCAGAACGGTCACACCGTGACCTTCATGCCGAAGCCCATTTGGAACGACAACGGCAGCGGCATGCACACCCACGTCTCGATCTGGAAGAATGGCAAGAACCTGTTTGCCGGTGACGAGTACGCGGGAATGAGCGAAACGGGGCTCTTCGCGATCGGCGGGGTTCTCAAGCACGCGCCGGCGCTCGTCGCGCTGACAAACCCGACCACGAACTCATACAAGCGGTTGGTGCCGGGGTTCGAGGCGCCGACGCGGCTCGCATACAGTTCGAGCAATCGATCTGCAGCGGTCCGAATTCCGAACTACTCGTCGAGCCCGAAGGCGCAGCGATTCGAGTTCCGCTGTCCCGATCCATCGTGCAACCCGTACCTCGCGTTTTCGGCGATTCTTCTCGCCGCGATCGACGGGATCAAGAACAAGATTCACCCGGGTAAGCCGTTCGACAAGAACCTCTATGACCTGCCTCCTGAGGAGTTGAAGGACGTGCCGACAACGCCCCCTTCCCTCGAGGTGGCGCTCGACTGCTTGGAGCAAGATCACGAGTTCCTCCTCGCGGGTGATGTTTTCTCCAGCGATACGATCCGAACTTGGATCCAATACAAGCGGGAGAAGGAAGTTGACGCGCTACGCGCGCGTCCGCACCCCTACGAGTTCGCGCTCTACTACGACATTTAGGCGCTTCTTCACGGGTCAGAAGAGTTCGGTTTTGGTTCGATCCGCAATCAGGGGAGGGGCTGCACCGCCCCGTCTCGAACGCTGAGAGAGCGGAGATCGTCAATTGATCCATTCACCGAAGGACGAACCCGACGCTGCCATCGATTTTGAGGCACGGGCGGACCTCGAGGCACGGGCGCGACTCATCGAGCTCCTCGAGGAGTTTGGCCAGGTGGCGGTCGCACTGTCAGGCGGGGTCGATTCTGCACTCCTTCTCGCAGTCGCCCGTGCCGCCCTCGGTGATGGAGCCGTGGGCGCGACGGGTGTTTCTCCGAGTCTCTCGACGGACGAACTGATGAGCGCTCGCACGGTTGCCCTCGCGCTCGGTGTGCCGCTGCTCGAGATCGCCACCCATGAACTGGAACGCCCTGAGTACGTCGCGAACGCGGGGGACCGGTGTTTCCACTGCAAGACCGAGCTCTACGGACTCCTCGCGGGGCATCCCCAACTGCGCGGGCGCGTGCTCGTCGACGGTACTCACGCCGAAGATCCCAGCGGAGATCGGCCCGGGATGCGTGCGGCAAGCGAGCAGGGCGTGCGGAGTCCGTTGCGTGAAGCGGGGCTCGGAAAGCGCGCGATTCGAGCGTGGGCGCGCGAGCTTGGACTCCCCAACTGGAGCCGACCTGCGCGCCCCTGCCTCGCGTCTCGCGTCGGGATCGGGACCGAAGTCACGACGGGGCGACTCGAGACCATCGCGGCCCTCGAGACGATTCTCGCCGAGGAGGCGTTTCGTGTGTTCCGCGCGCGGATCGACGGAGAACTCGTTGTGATCCAACTCGGGAGAGCGGAGCTTTCGCGACTCCCGGAGCCGCGCTGGCGGACGCGAATTGTCGAGCGGGCACGAGCGCTCGGAATTTCCCGTGTCCTCTTCGACGAAGACGGATACCGCGCGCCGGGAGAGCCTCGATCGCTCGCTCGACGGTGGGTCGAACTCGAGACGGGGGAGAGGGTGTAGCGACCGGCGCGCCCCGATCATGCTGCTCTTCGAGATCCCGTACCTGGTTCTGCTTGTGCTCATCTCCATCTACGGAGCCCAGCGGGCGATCTTAGTTTTCGAACTCGCCATCCGAACACGGTTGGGACGCCATCGCTCGAGTGCTGCTCCCGACAACTCGGAGCCACTGAACCCCACTGACTTCGATCAGACCGCACCAGCCCAGATCCTGATCCAGCTCCCGGTTTACAACGATGGAGCGGTGTTCCCACGCCTGCTCCAATCGGTCGCAGAGATCGAGGGGCCGAGGGATCGGTTCGAGATTCAAGTTCTGGATGATTCGGACGACGGATCTTCGCAAACGATCTCCTCGGGCGTCGAAGAGCTCCGGTCCCGCGGGTTCGCGATCGAACACATTCAACGAGTCGACCGGACCGGTTTCAAGGCGGGCGCGCTCGCCGCAGGCTTGCTCCGATCGGATGCTCCCTTTGTCGCTCTCTTTGACAGTGACTTCCGGATCCCATCCGACTTCTTCCGGCAGCTGATCCCCGAGTTCAGAGGGGAGCGCGTGGCATTCGTCCAGGCGCGCTGGGGGTTCGCCAACGCAGATGAGAACTTCCTCACGCGCATTCAGTCCCTGATGCTCGACGCGCACTTCTCGATCGAGCACCGCGTGCGCTCGCTGGGAGGTCGCTTCTTCAATTTCAACGGGACGGCTGGAATCTGGCGTCGCAAAGCAATCGACGATGCTGGCGGTTGGCGGAGCGATTCGATCACGGAGGATCTCGACCTCTCTCTGCGGGCTTGGCTCGCGGGTTGGGAGTTCCGATATCGCGACGACGTCGTCGCGGAGAGCGATCTGCCGACCGGGATGCGCGCGTACCGAACGCAACAGAACCGGTGGATCTCCGGTTCGATCCAGGTGGCGACAACAAACCTCACCAAGATTCTCTCTCTCTCCGGCTCGTACGGGCGAGGCCTAGATCTTCTGCTCGGGGTGACCGGTAACCTTTGCTACCCGCTGATCGTGCTTCTCGCGTTCTTGCTCCCGCACGCCATCGCGATTCGGCTTGCCGAACGCGATCGACTCCTTCTCTACGCCGACGTGCCGTTCTTTCTCTTCGCGACGGGTTCGGTCGCACTTTTCTACTGGTGCGCTCGTCGCGACAGGTCGGCGTGGGCGACTCTGGTCCAAATTCCAGCTCTGATGGCGCTCGGCCTCGGAATGACTCTCCATAACAGCCGTGCGGTGTTTCGAGGAGTCACGGGGGGGGCCACGGTGTTTGAGCGGACTCCGAAGGGCGGCTCTGTTCCGGACAGCAGGGGCAGAGAGAACGACGTGATCTCAGGGGACGTCCAGACGAGGTTGAAACTGCCCAAGCGCCGGTTCGAGGTCCTTCCTTGGCTCGAATGCGCGATGTTCGCCTATCTCTGCTCCATCGGGCTCTACCGGGCGGAAGTCGCCCTTTTCTCGCTCCCCCTGGTGGGACTTCTCACGGTCGGATACGGCGTGGTCGTTTTTCACCGCCGCTAGGAGGATGTCGGAAAACTCATTCCGACCGAAGCGCGGCCACCTCGATCCAAAGTCCCACAAACCCCCGATTAACTTGCGGAAGTCCCGTTCCCTCCGTAATTTGGAGGGTCTGCTCGGGTGGCGAAGACCCCTCGTCTTCCGCCGTTACTGAGGACGAGAACAGATGTGCCTCGACCGAGGTGAGGATGGGGAGTGCCGGACGTGTCCGAAGGCAGCCAGTCCGCCGCGGGTCGATCGGATCCTGTGAGCCTCGAAGCGCCTCGGTTGGTCGCCATCGATGGGCCGGCAGGGTGTGGGAAGAGCACTGTGGTGCGACTCCTCGCCGAACAGCTCGGCGCCCTCGGGGTGACCGCGCTCGGATTCTCGAGCGGGCTCGTCTATCGCGCGCTGACCTGGTGTGCCCTCGAGCGGGGGCTGGACCCCAGTGACGGCGAGCGAGTGCGCGAGCTGGTCGGAGCGGTCACCATCGCGATCGTCGAGCGCGCGGGCGGACTTCGCGTCGAGATCGACGGGGTTGATCCCGGCGATGAATTGCACTCTGTCAGGGTCACAGAGGCGATCCACTGGATTGCAGACGATCCCGAAGTGCGCGGAGCGGTGCTTCCGCTCCAAAGGAACCTGCCGGTCGGGCCGGTGATCCTCGCCGAGGGACGCGACCTGGGAACGGTCGTCTATCCCGATGCGGCGGTGAAGATTTTCCTCACCGCAAGCTTGGAAGAGCGCGCGCGGCGGCGACATGCGGAGTTTCGCGATCGCCTGGGGGAAGAGATTTCCCTGGAAGAGGTGGAGGAACGGCTCCGTCGGCGCGATGAACATGATTCAACCCGCGATGCAGCTCCGCTGCGTCCTGCGGATGGGTCCCGGGTGATCGATACCACCGATCACGATCCGGGCGAGGTGGTCGAGCTGGTCTTGGAGGGGATTCCGCGAGCGTGGCTTCCCTATCCAGCTCCCCCGTCGAAGAAGAGCCCGTCGAAGAGAAGTCCGTCGAAGAGAAGTCCGTCGTAGAAAAGGGATCCGTAGAAGGATCCGACGCCGGTGCCAGTTCTCGAGAGACTCGTTCTCAAGAGACTGGTTCTCGAGAATTTGAGACTCGGGACACTCTCCGGGGGGTCGCTCCGAACTGCGGGATTCGATTTCGCGTCTTTCAGCATGCGGTGCGCGCGTTTTTGTTCGTGTGCTTTCGCTTCAGAAGACGTGGGTGGCGCCAGATTCCTGACACAGGACCGGTACTACTGCTGTCGAACCACGCGAGTCATATCGACCCTGTCTTAGTGGGAGCGGCGACTCAGCGTCGGCTCTTCTATCTGGCGCGGAGCAGTCTCTTTCGCCCCGCGCTGTTCGCGGCCCTGATTCGCTCGTTCGGTGCAGTGCCGATCGATCGCGAAGGGCACGGGTTGGGGGGCGTGAAGACGACCCTGCGACTCCTCAACGCGGAGTGCTCGGTGCTCGTGTTCCCCGAGGGGACGCGCACCCACGACGGGTCGATTGGATCACTGCGCGCGGGGTTCGTGAAAGTTGCACAGCGATCCGGTGTGCCGGTGATTCCGGTTTGGATTGACGGCAGCTTTGGCGTCTTGCCGAGAGGTCGACGCTTCCCGCGGCCGCGGAAGATCGAAGTGCGGATCGGTGCCCCGTTCCGGGTTCCGGTCGACGTCGATCCTGAGACAGTGATCGAGCACGTGAACGAACAGTGGCGGGCGCTAGCGCAGCGTCAGCCCATTCCTCGACCGGGAGGACA
>CALEHF010000243.1 GCA_937876125.1 uncultured bacterium | reverse complement strand
ATCGAGCGCTTCGATCCACTCGGCGTTTCCCTGGGAAGTTTCGAACATGCGCGATGCTCCCCGATTCCCGCGCGCCTCGAGGTTGATCGCGACCGCGACCTCTTCTGCCCACGGGTGCTCGGATACGAAGCCGCGCGCGCCGTGCAGCCCGAGCTCTTCGGCATCGCTCAGAAGGGCGATGATGTCGCGCTCCGGCGCGCCCTCAACCGTGAGTGCTCGCAGCACCTCGAGTATGGTGGCGACGCCAGAAGAATCATCCGCGGCCCCCGGTGCAACCGGGCGAGTATCGGCGTGCGCCGCAAGCAGAATGGAGTCGCGCCGCGGCGCCTCCCCGTCCCGGACCCTTGCCGAAGTTCCTCGCAAGCGCGCGACGATATTGCGCACGCGAACGCCCTCCGCCACTGCCGGTGGGAGCTTATCCGGGTACTGCTCGGGGTAGCCCGCGTCGCCGACGACGATCGTCTCCTGCACCGAAACCTCGAGTCCGAGCGCCGTGAGCGAATCGACCAGCCACGTACGCACGCGATCCCCTTCGGGGTGCCCGGTCGGATGCGGCGCACGAGCGATGGCTTCGACCGTCTCTGAGGCGCGAGCGGCGGAGAAGAGTTCGGGAGAGGCATCCGTCGGCAGAGTGGCGGGGCGGAACAGATCGAATCCGAGGTACAGAGTCAGGAGCGCAGCCGCGAGCAGCGCCACCCGGAAGACCGGGCCGATCTCGACCCGCGGAGGTGGGGGCGGATCGAGGGCCAGCAGCTCGTCGATGGATTTCTTCTCCATCAGAGGGGGATCCCATGCTTCTGCATGCGGCGGTAGAGCGTTCGGCGCGACCAACCGAGCAACTGGCACGCGACCGACTTGTTCCCCCCCGCCTCGTGGAGAGCCCGCAGGATCACTTCCCGTTCGGCGCGCTCGACGACGTGACGCATCTCCCCATCGACCCGCGGAGCAACCCGCTCCACTCCCGTGATCTCGCGAAACCGGATCTCGGTCAGAGTGGGTTCGCCGAGGGCGACCAGGCGCCGAGCCAGGTTTTCCATCTCTCGGGCATTTCCTGGCCAGTCGTGAGCGATGAGCGCTTCCTTGACCCCCTCGCCATAGAGCGGAGTCGCATTCTTCCCCGCCGCGCGCGAGAAGAGTCGCGCGAGGAGGGGTTCGATGTCTTCACGCCGCTCTCTGAGCGGAGGCAGAAACACGCGCGCGCCCGCCAGTCGGTAGTAGAGGTCCGTGCGAATCTCCGACTCGAGACGACCGCCACTCGCAGCATTCGCATCTGTGTCGGGAGCCTCGAGGACAGCGCTGATAATGCGCACGTCAGATTCGATCTCCTCCTCAGAGGCGAGCGGCCGGTACTTCCCCGTTTCGAGGACGCGAAGCAGCGCTCCCTGCAAGGTCGGTGAGGCTTCTTCCACCGCATCGAGGAACACCGTCCCTGCGCGCGCGTGCGCCAGCAGCCCTTCGCGCGCCCGATCCGCGCCGGTGAACGCACCCTCCAGGTGGCCGAACAATTCGACCTCCACGAGTGTCTCCGGAATGGTGCCGCAGTGGAGCGTGACGAATCGCCCCTCACGTCCCGACGCGGTATGCACCGCGCGCGCGAGAAGCTCTTTGCCGGTGCCGCTCTCCCCTTCGATCAGCACCGGGACGTCGCTCGGCGCGAGACGCCGAAGTTCATCGAGTGACTCGATGAGAGCGGCGTTTCGGGTCAGGAAACCGTGGAATTCGACCGGGTCGACCGCGGGTCGCGCGGGGCGAAGACGCTTCGCCGCTTCGGAGGGGGCTCGAGTCTCGCGCGACTCGAGCGCTTTCTCCCGGCGTTTGAGCTTTCGCTCCGCATCGAGCCTTCCCCGCCGGTCGCTGTACTGCGTCAGCGCGAGGGCGAACAGATCGCGCACTGTTTGCCACTCGAGATCGTCCTCGCGCGGCTCATCGATCACTCGAAAGCGACTGTCGAGATAGATCGACGTCCGCGGATCGGTCCCAGGAAGGGGGATCAGAAGGATCGAGCGACTGCGCACTCCATGGTCGCGCTCCGCTTCGGTGCGAAAGCGACGATCGGAGCGGGTGTCGTGAAACAGGGTCGGGGTGTCGCTCCCCTCCGCGCGCATCACAGCAAAGTGCGCGATACTCTTCTCGGCCTGGGCGATGGTCTCGCCGTCGATGGTGCGGCTTCCCCAGACGTGATACCCGTCGTCGACGCGATCCGTGAAGAGCAGCGCGCGTTCGGCTTGAAATCGCGGAAGGCACCAATCGAGGAGTGGCGGGACGAGATCGGTCAGTCGACGGCGGCGTTGCCACCCCGCGAGCGCCGCGGCGAGCTCGGGGAGAAGTGGGCGCTGCTCAGCGTCCACCTCGGGCTCCTTCGCCGGGCGCGGCTCGGCGACCGATGATCTTGTGGACCAGCGTGTCGATGAACTCGTAGTCCGACGATCGCAACAGATGCACCGGCCTCCCGAAGTCGCGAATCTCGATCGATCGTACGTTCCGGGTCGACGCGCCATCGGCGACAAAGCGGAGCGGTCGCTTTTCGAGATCGTCTCCCTCGATCCTCACCCGGCTGGAGAGCGGGAGCAGAATCGGAAACTGAAGAGAGTGGAACTGCACCGGGCGGTGCGGGTAGAGCGGCGTGATCAGCATCCCCTTGACCAGGGGGTGTACCACCGGTCCACCCGCCGCGAGGGAGTACGCGGTCGATCCACCGGGGGTCGCGATGACGAGGCCGTCCCCCGAATAGCGATTGAGAAGCACTCCGTCGATGTAGGTGCGCAAGTGCACCGTCTGACCGGAGGCGCGCTCGAGGACGAAATCATTCACGGCGCAGAAATCGACCGTCTCGCCGCTCTCGAGGGTCGCAGTCGCCTGAAGCACCGGGAACGCCTGCGCGATCATCTCTTGGGACGTCAGCATTTCGGCGAGATCGGCGCCGGGGAGCCGCGGGTTCATCAAAAATCCGACCCGCCCGTAATTCACGCCGTAGATGGGAATCTTGGGGAACTCGAGAGCGCGGAGCATCGCCATCATCGAGCCGTCCCCGCCGAGGACAGCGATGAGATCCACACCGTCGAGGGGGGGAGGATTCTCGGTGGTCTCGCGACACCACCTTTGGACCGAGACCCCGCGTTCGACGAGGGCTTCGTCGAAGAAGGGCGCGGCTTCCGCAGCAGAACCTGCCGCCGCTTCGTGCGCGATCAAGATGCTGCGCAGCTGCACTTGGAGAACCCCTTCTCAGCGGCTTGCTAAATCCGAGACCACGATCGTGATCTCCACCCGTCGCAGTCTCTGATTTAGCTCGGTGCTCCCCCAAAGTGAGTCCCCTGAATCGGAAGTTCACTGATTCGGAAGTTCACTGATTCGGAAGTTCAGCGGATCGGAGGTTTAGCGGGTGGGGGCTCGCTCCGAACCGTGCCGGGTCAATTCTTCTCGAAAGTAAGTGACGGTCTTCTCGAGTCCCTCGGCGAGCTGTACCTCCGGTTCCCAGTCGAGGAGCGTTCTCGCTCGGGTGATGTCCGGTTGGCGCACTTTCGGATCGTCGCTCGGGAGCACTTTGAACTCGATTTCGCTGGTCGAGTCGGTCGCCGCGATGACCGTTTTCGCGAAATCAAGGATCGACATTTCCTTCGGGTTTCCGATGTTCACCGGATCAGAAGTGTCGGAGCGGAGCAGGCGGAAGATCCCTTCGGTGAGATCATCCACGTAACAGAAGGAGCGCGTCTGGGATCCGTCACCGAAGACGGTCAGCGGCTCCCCGCGCATCGCCTGACACATGAAGTTCGGTAGCGCGCGGCCGTCGTCGAGACGCATCCGCGGCCCGTAAGTGTTGAAAATTCGAACGATCCGAGTCTTGAGGCCGTGACTGCGGTGGTACGCCATGGTGATCGCTTCAGCGAATCGCTTCGCCTCGTCGTACACCCCGCGCACCCCGATCGGGTTCACGTTCCCCCAATACTCCTCGGGTTGGGGATGGACCAGCGGGTCGCCGTACACCTCGGAGGTCGAGGCGAGAAGGAACTTCGCGCCCTTCTCTTTGGCGAGACCGAGCGCCTTGTGAGTTCCGAGTGAACCGACCTTGAGGGTCTGGATCGGGAACTCGAGATAGTCGTAGGGGCTCGCGGGTGAGGCGAAGTGCAAAATGGCATCGAGACGCCCGGGGATGTGCAGGTAGTTCGTCACATCTTGTTTATGGAACGTGAATCCCTCTCGACCGAAGAGGTGCTCAATGTTCGACAGCCGACCGGTCAGAAGGTTGTCCATCACCGTGACATCGTAGTCACGGTCGAGGAACAACTCCGCCAGGTGGCTGCCGATGAAGCCAGCGCCTCCGGTAATCAGAACCCGTTCTCTACTCATAGCTCGAATCTCGTACTCCGATTCCGTAGTACTCGAATCCTTGGGTCAACAAATTCGACCCTGTCCAAATGTTCCGCCCGTCGAAGATCACCGGGGAGCGCAGGAGCCCCTTCACTCGGTTGAAATCGGGGCGGCGGAACTCATTCCACTCTGTAATCAAAAGGAGCGCACTCGCGCCGTCGCACGCCTCGTACGGCTGGCTCACAAGCTCGACCTGATCGCCGAAGAGCGGACGAGCCGCCTCGCGCGCCTCGGGGTCGTGAGCTCGGATCGTCGCACCTCGCTCGGTCAGCGCGTTGATGATGACAATCGACGGCGCTTCACGCATGTCGTCGGTCCGCGGCTTGAAGGAGAGCCCCCACACGGCAAACGTGTGCCCGGAGAGGTCCTCGCCGAAGCGCTTGACAACTTTTTCGACGAGATAGTTCTTCTGCTTCTCGTTGACCGCATCGACCTTGCTCAGAATCTCCAACTCTTCCCCTACTTCGCGGGCGAGGGAGCAGATGGCGCGCACATCCTTCGGGAAGCACGAGCCACCGTACCCGACGCCGGGGAACAGGAACGGGTAGCCGATCCGGCTATCAGAGCCGACTCCGTTGCGCACCTTGGAGACATCGGCGCCGACCTTGGCGCACAGCCGTGCGATCTCGTTCATGAAGCTGATCTTCGTCGCGAGCATCGCGTTGGATGCGTACTTCGTCATTTCGGCGGAGGGCGGATCCATGATGATGATCGGCTTCCCGGTCCTGAGGAACGGGGAGTAGAGATCCTTCATGACATCGGCGACCTCAGTGCTGTCGGTCCCGATGACCACCCGGTCGGGGCGCATGAAGTCCTCGATCGCCGCACCCTCCTTGAGAAACTCAGGGTTCGAGACGACGTGAGCTTCGTGCTTCGTGTTCTCGCGAACGATTGCGGTGACCATCTTCGCAGTGCCGACCGGGACTGTCGACTTGTTCACGATGATCAGCGGCCCGGTCATCGCCTGGCCGATCTGCTTCGCGACCGCTCGGACTGCGCTCAGATCCGCGGACCCGTCGTGGTCGGAAGGAGTCCCGACCGCGATGAACGCGATCTTGGCGCCATCGACAGCCTCGGTGAGATTCGTGGTGAATTGGAGGCGCGCCTCCGCGGTGTTGCGCCGGATGAGCTCTTCGAGACCCGGTTCATAAATCGGAACCTCTCCTTGGAGAAGGCTGGCGATCTTTTTCTCATCTTTGTCGACGCACACCACATCGTGGCCGCTCTCGGCAAAACAGGTCCCGGTGACGAGGCCGACGTAACCCGTTCCGACTACAGTGATTTTCATAGGCCATCCCGATCGATCTTGGAAAAACTCTCCTCGGTCGACCCGCTGGGGCGATCAAACCACTCCCGGTGGCCAACGTCGGAGAACCTGGGCCGAGATTCTAGCCTGGCGGACCAGAAGGGGTCGAGGGACATTTCCCTCGATCCACCGTTCCACACCGCCCGAGAGCCGCATCTCGGGAAACCGCGAGGTCAGCATCTGCCCCGCACACCTGAAGACGGTCCGATTGCAAAGATTGCGCCTCGCGCCCCGCTTTGAGTCTGACTCAACCGACAATGGGCGGAGAATCGAGGATCGAGAGTTTCGGCCCGGGAGGAAGAATGTCGCCCAGAACGTGCCCGTGCCTCCGGCGACCCGGGTACAATCCACCGCGATGACCG
>CALEHF010000242.1 GCA_937876125.1 uncultured bacterium | reverse complement strand
GTTCCCTGAGCGTTCCTCTCTACCCGTCTCTCACCGAGCCGGAGATCGAGCAAGTGATCGAAGCAATCACCACGCTCCCCTGACTTCCAGCCTGCCTGAGTTCCATCCTGAACGGCCCGGGAGTACCCTGCTGCCCTGAAACCCCCTACGGTTCATCCCGACCTCGAGGACCACTCGTCATGCCGAAAACGCTCCCCGACGGTGCGACTGCTGATCTAGAGAGTGGCGCTCCCCCCGTGGCGCCGACCGGGTCCGGTGCGGCCACCTGTGCGTTCATCACTTACGGCTGCCGGCTCAACCAATACGACACCCAGGCGATTCGCGAGGAAGTTCTCAACCTCGGATACGAGGAGATCGAAGGGGACCGCAACCTCGACCTCATCGTTGTGAACAGCTGCACCGTGACCCAGCACTCCGGGGACAAGGTCGAGGGGAAAGTTCGGTCGCTGGCGAAGGGGAATCCCGGCGCAACGATTCTCGTGACCGGCTGTCTCACCGAATCGGATCGCACTCGGCTCGCGCTGATCCCGGGGGTCGAGCACTTGGTCGGGAACGAGGAGAAGGATCTGATCCCCGCGATCGTCGAAGGGCATGCCCGCGCGGGAGCGCGCAAGGTCCGGCGACACGATCGATCGATTTTCGACCTCGGAGTCTCGACCTTCTCCGGGCACACCCGCGCATTCATCAAAGTGCAAGACGGCTGCGACTCGTTCTGCAGCTACTGCATCATCCCGTACCTTCGCGGCGCGTCGCGCAGCCGGTCTCCAGCAGACGTGGTGGCCGAGGCGACCCGTCTCGCCAACGCGGGCCATCGCGAGGTGGTCCTCACCGGCATCCACTTGCGAGAGTACGGGGGGGATCTTGATCTGACCGATGGGCTCGTCACCCTACTCACCGATCTCCGCGCCATCGAAGGGATCGATCGAGTTCGACTGAGCTCGATCGGAGAGCGGGCGTTCACAGTCCCGTTCCTCGAACTGTTCGCGAACGATCCGGGGCTCTGTCCCGCGTTCCACATCCCACTCCAGAGTGGTTCCGACACAGTGCTCGAGCGGATGGGGCGCGATTACACCCAAGCGGAGTACCTGGACACGCTCGAACGCGTACGGGCCGCCCTCCCCAGAGCGACGATCACGACCGATCTCATGATCGGATTTCCTGGGGAGACCGAGGCTGAGTTCGTGGAGTCCCTCGAAGTGTGTGGTCGCTCCCGATTTCTTCACACGCACATCTTCCCGTACAGCGTTCGGCCGCGCACGAAGGCGGCGCGACTCCCCGACCACGTGCCGGTCGAGGTGAAGACCGGGCGGGTCCGGCAGGCGCGGAAGCTCGCGGAGACGCTCGCGGCCAGCGAGCGCAACCGACGGGTGGGCGATCGGGTCTCGGTTCTGATCGAGAAGCGAGGGGGCGGCGAGGTCTCAGGACTTTCGCGGGAGGGCCTGCGCGTCTTCATCGGAACCGACGGCGCTTCTCGGCCGATCGAGCGGGGGAGCGAGGTCGAGGCCGTCTTGGTCGCGAGCCGCGAGAACGGATTGGAGGGGCGCATCGATGGCTGATTCCAAAGGCGCTGTTTCCAAAGGCGCTGTTTCCAAAGGCGCTGTTTCCAAAGGCCCTGTTTCCAAAGGCGCTGTTTCCAAAGGCCCTGCCGAGCCCTCCGAAACTTCAGATCTCACACTGGTGCGTCACTCCCTCTCGCTCCATCTTGACGGGATTCGCACTTGGGGAATCGATCGGATCTTCGGTGTTCCCGAGCTGCCGCCGCGGTCCCCGTCTGCCTCTGAAACCGCCGTCACCCCAGAACCCAGCGTCACTCAGGAAACCAGTGCTCCTCTCGGCAGGCGTCTGGTGGCCGATCCCGCCGCTCTCCTCGCCCAAGTCGCCACGGAAGTTGCGGCCTGTACCGCCTGCCGTCTCTGCGAGGGGCGGACCCAGACGGTGCCCGGGGTCGGCGATCCCCGTGCGCGGCTTCTCTTCGTCGGCGAGGCGCCGGGGCGCGACGAGGATCTCCAGGGGGAACCGTTCGTCGGCAAAGCGGGTCAGCTCCTCGACAAGATCATCGGAGCGCTGGGATTTCGTCGAGATGAGGTTTTTATCGCGAACACTCTGAAGTGTCGTCCGCCCAACAATCGCGACCCCCTGCCCGAGGAGACTCGAGCCTGCTCGCCGTATCTCGAGCGGCAGGTCGCTGCCCTCGCTCCGCAGCTGATCGTGGCGCTCGGGAAGCCTGCGGCGCGTCTCTTGACCGGTCGAGACGAGGCTCTCGGCCGCTTGCGGGGCGGAAAACACAGCTACCAGGGGGTCCCGGTCGTCGTGACCTACCACCCCGCCTATCTGCTTCGAACTCCAGCGGCAAAGGCCGATTGCTGGCAGGACTTGCAGGAGGTCGTCCGGACATTCGGTCGGACCCCCCTTTGACCCTCGAGGCTCAGTTGTTAGTTCAAGGCTCAGTTTGTCAGTTTTCCGGTTCGAGAGAGCGGTACGTTCAGGTCTCGGGCGGCGTTGACACTTTTCCCGATCTTCTTATACTCCGGTCCCTTGCGACGTCGCGCACTTTGGGAGGTCTTCCTCAACGCTCGAGAGGCCTCTGCCTACAGGGTACTGCGCTACAGGGTACCGAACCGAGGGGGTTCGGGGCGCACGTGTCAGCCGTCGCATTCTGCTGCGTGATTCTGAAAGCGTGATTCTGAAAGCGTGATTCTGAAAGCGTGATTCTGAAAGCGTGATTCTGAAAGCGTGATTCTGCTGCGTGACTCGGAAAGAACCGCTCGCTACGAACGCCACCAAGGAGACCTGGAACGCCGGGAAGTCCAAGCGGGGTGGTCACCTCCCTCAGGTTTTGATTCTGCTCTTGAGTTGTCTCAACTCGGTTGGGGCTTCCCGAAAGCAGGGCACTGTGGAGGAAGCGGGTTCTCGATCGGCGACCAGATGACCGTGCGGACCGGGGAGTCGTGAAATGGGAGTGATCGCTCGATCCGACCATTTCACGGTGTGTCTGCCGAAATCTGGAGACCTCGTCACAGAAACCAATTCGGGGTTCGGCTCGTGATGAACACCGCTGGCTCGATCCACCGTTTCCACGGTGGAGCGTTCAGGTGGATGTTCAGGGTCATCGATTCTTCCACTGGGGCACACGATGGCCTCAGCAGATGTCGATCATTCCGCGCCTCCGACACCCCGTGGGATCGACTGCGGTCGCTACTGCCGCGGTCTTCGCGAACCGTGCACTCGTTCGGGTGTCGTGTGACCCCGAAGGAGAGTGAATCCCGGAGAGGGGATCTATGAGCATCAGCACGGTCTGGAGCGTCGACGTCGGAAAGTCCTCCCTCAAGGCGGTTAAGATTCATCGGGATCAAACCAGTCTTGAGATCGTCGCAGTCGACAAGATCGACTTCGAAGGCGGGGACGTCGGCATCGACTCGATCGGTCAGGCCAAGGCTGCGCTACGCACTTTCGCGAGCCGCAACACCATCGATTGCCCGGTCGCCGTCCTCCACCCGAGCCGTTCGGCATTTTCCCGTTTCATTCAGCTTCCTCCGGTCGATCCGAAGAAGCTCGAAGAGATGATCGGGTACGAAGCTCAGCAACAGATTCCCTTCCCCATCGAGGAAGTGATCTGGGACCATCACGTCTCCGAGAGCGATGACGGCTCGATGGAGAAAGAGGTGGGGATTTTCGCGGTTCGCCGCGAGGCGATCTCCGACTTCATGCTGGACTACGACGAGTTCCCGCTCGAGTTGATCTCGATCGGCTACATCGGACTCTTGAACTACGTTCTCTTCGACCTGCGTCCCAACAAGCCGGTCGTTGTTCTCGACATGGGCTCGGATCACACCGATCTCCTGATCGTCGACGGCAAACGATTCTGGTTCCGCAGCCTTCCCTCCGCGGGCAAGGACTTCACGCAAGCGCTGCAGGAGAAGTTCAAACTCGACTACAACCAAGCGGAAGAGCTGAAGACCGAAGGTGCGAAGTCGGAGCACGGGGCCAAGATCTTCCAAGTGATGCAGCCGCTGATCCGCGACCTCGTGAACGAAATCAATCGCTCCATCGGCTTCTACAAGTCGCAAGCGGGCGAGGTGAAGTTCGAAGACCTGTTCCTCTTCGGAAACGGTTCAAAGCTCCTCGGCCTGAAGAACTCACTCACCGAGCACCTCAAGTTTCGTGTGCACGTTGCCAAAGGGTTCCACCGCCTGCGAGTGAACCGCGATGCGAACGTCGCGCTCTTGCAACGCGACTTCCCCGCATTCGCAAGTTGTGTCGGCGCGGGGATCCAAGCACTCGGGGACGGCGATTGCGAAGTCAACCTCTTGCCGCAGGAGCAGCAGGAGGCGCTCGAATTCAAGAAGAAACAGAAGACCGTCATCTTCGCAGCGGCGAGTATTTATTTGCTCATCGGGTGGATGATGTTCAGCTACGGTGCCAAGGTCAAAAGCGCGGACGCCGTACTGTCGCAGACTGCTGTGGTCGACCAGCTGAAGGCCTCCGAGAAGGAGATCAACAAGATCACCGGCAATCGGACCGCGGACGCTGCGAATGCCGCCGCTGAGCTGCTCGTTCCGGTGGCCCAGCGCCTCGAGCCGTTCGACGCGTGGACCGTGACCCAGGAAATTTTTGCTTCCTTTGACAACGGCTTCACCAGCCCGGACCCCGAGATTCCCAAGAACGCTCTCGAGGACGGGAAAGGAATGCTCACGGCAGCTCAGGAATTGGCGAACGACGGGAAGTGGTGGCTGACCTCGGTCGACATCGAGCGTGCGTGGTTCGGCCCGAACAACCAAAAACCGGGGAAGAAGGAAGCGCGCGACCTGGAGCTTCACCCCGCCTACCTGGTCACGCTGACCGGAGTGCGCTATCGCTTCGAATCGGTCGTCAAGGACACCGACCAGGTACGAGACTTGATCTGGAACCGAGTCAAAGCCCACGTCATGGACAGGTTCGGAGATGACTACCCCGATGAGCTGATCACCCTCTCGATCACTGCCGGAGTATCCACCACCATCTATTCTGCGCACCCGGAGCTCAAAGAGGGGCAGAAGAAGTCAAAGATCACCGGTGATGATGTGCAGGAGCAGGGTTCGCTGTTCGAGTTCGTGGTGAGTTGGGTCCAACCGATCGTGGCGACTGTCGAAGCGCCCAGTAACGAGGAGGGAGACAAGGATGAGTGACAAGACCTTCTGGTCGATCGTCGGTGGTCTCCTACTCGGCTGGGTCGTCCTCTTCTACGTCCTCGTGCTTTCGGGCGGAATGAAGGAGTACAAGGACAAATCGGCGGAACTCACTTCCAAAGTCAAAGCGATGAAGAAGTACTCGGGGATGCCCGCCGAGGCCCTTCCGACCGAGAAGCTCTTGGGTCGCGAGACCGCCTTCATTGAAGGCTACGAGGCGAGTCTCCAGGACGCACAACGGTTCTTCGAGGATCGTGAAAATCGCCTCTTCGCGGGGGTGAGCACCGATTCGAAGGCATCCTGGGAGGGAACCTATCGCGATCAGTATGCGCTGCTCGGAGCCAGGTACCGCGCCGTCAACCCCCTCGAGGAAGGGGGCGACCCCGAGTCCTTCCCATTCGATAAGATCGATAGCAGAGTCATCGATAGCGATCTCTCCCAGGCGGAGCGCATCTGGCGCACGCAGAAACTGGTGGTCGACTCAGTGCTCGACGCAGGGGGCGAGATCGTCAGATCGGGTGCCGTCTCGAGAAGTGCTTTGAATGCGATCGCGAAAGTAGAGGGCGACAGCCGGCCGCGCTTCGGGATCGATCAAGTCACGACTCTGGCCATGCTCCCGGCGAGTGAGATCACTCCAATGATGACTGAGATCCTCGGGCACTCGGGCTTGAACTTGGAAGTCGCGCGGATGGTGGTCGGTAAAGATCCCAAGACGCTGATTTTCGAAAAAGTCGTCGAGAAAGGGGCTGTCAAAGCCGAACCGCAGGTTTTGCTGAGCCTGAGCCTCAATGTCCTGAAATTCACGCCGAAGCCGACTGAGTAACGAGACCATTGTCGGTCCGCGCCCGGAGCCGCGTGTGCTCCCGGCCCGTTCTCCCCCTCGGGGAGAGACCCTCGCCGCCCTTCGGGCGCGGGGAGCAGAGAAGGAGTCAGAGTGCAAAAGCTCGACAAGGTCGCGATTGCCGTCGCCGGGTTGATTATCCTCGGGGGAATCATCTTCACCTTCCTCGGGGCCGACCCGGGGAAAGAATCCGCCAAGAACATCAGCGAGTATGCTGCGAAGATCGAATCGACGAAGAGCCAGCAAGACGTCCTCCCGCGGAAGGTTGCTCCCGACGTCGCCCGTGAAGTTCGTGCACGTTTCTCGGTCGATGCGGCGGGCAAGTTCCCTGAGTGGTCCTTCCACCGTCGTCCGGCGGAGTACACGGTCAAAGAGATCATCATCGAGACCGTTCCGACCCTCTCCGATGGCGCGATCTGCAAGGTTGAAACCATGCGGGTAGCCCCTTCGAGCGTTGTCCAGAAAGTCTCCGGCTTGCGGGGGACGATCAACGAGGGCGCAGACATGGTCCGTGAGACCCTCGAAATGCGCGCGGGCGCTGACGGCGAGTGGCTCGAAGTCGGAAATCTTTCCTCTGGCGAGAGCGGGGAGATGTTCGAGATCACGATCACAGAAGATCTCGTGCGCGGTGTTTCGTACCAGTATCGTCTCGTGTCGACGGCAAAGACGAAGAAAACGCCGTTTGCGGAGGGGATCAGTACCAAGACCGTGACCTCCGGTGATTCGGGCCTCGTTCCTGTTCCGAGCGATGCCGAGTGGGAGTGCAC
>CALEHF010000241.1 GCA_937876125.1 uncultured bacterium | reverse complement strand
CTCGTCTTGCGACGAATCGCCGGCGCCTCGCTCGCAATCATCCGCTTATTCCAGGCCTAGATAACCTCGTCGGGGCGAGCGGCGAAGCGGAAGGACGTGCGCTCATCGAGACGCGGACCGCCGCGCGCATCGATGATCTCGGCGAGAACTTCTGCTCGCTGGGGCGGGTCACTGATCCGCGCCGCGATCGTTTCCGGCGGGGCGGACTCGAGGGCGGTGACGGCAACCAGGCGGGTCGCCCTCAGGGTTGGGGAGTCCGCGAACGCGGTGGACAACCGCTCGATCGTTTCATCCCAGGCGGAAACGTGCAGGAAGACGATCCGAATCGGCTCGCCGGCACTCGCGGCGTCGCGCACGCGATCGAGAACACTGTGGAGTTCGCCTTCCACCTCGGCCGTCACTCCCCAAGCTCGAATCTGCTCGGCAAGGGTCTCGCGTCCTGTCTCCGAGGGGTCGACAACGAGAACTCGCACCGCTTCGACATCCACAGCCCGGAGCTGGTAAATGAACTTGGAGTAGTGCCAGTCGGTCACCGCGACCCGCACGGTCGCGGTGAACGTCGACCCGACCCCTTCGGTGCTTTCGACCTCGATCCCACCTCCCATCAGCTGTGACAACCGACGACAGACGGCGAGGCCAACCCCGGTGCCGCGCACTTCCTGGGCGGTGAACGAATTGTCGTCTGCGAGCGATTTTTGGAGCTCGACGAGAGTTTCGGGGTCGATTCCCGATCCAGTATCCAGGACCGAGAAACGCAACTCGACCTCAGTCTTGAACCGCTGTCCCGCCGAAACCTCGACCACGATTTCCCCGGAGCTGGTGTGCTCGAGTGCGTTGCGGATCAGGTGCGAGATCATCTGGGTCATACGCTTCGGATCCCCGCGAACCGTCGCAGGGGCGCCATTTGCAACGGAAGCGAAAATCCGCACTTCCCTTCCTCTGGCTTTCGGTGAGTACGAGCTGACCAAATCCTCCACGATCTCGGAGGGGCATAGGTCAACGGTGTCGAGAGTCAGGGTGCCGGTTTCGATCTTCGAGAGATCGACGATTCCGCTCACGATCCAATCCAGCTTGGCGACGGACTCGCGAGCGGAGTGGGCGATGCGAGCCTGGTCCTCATCGAGCGTCGAGCCGAGCAGCGCTTCGAGGGTCGAGAGAGTTTCCTCGATGGAGTCGCGGAGTTCTGGTGCCTTGTTAGCGACGAACTCACTCTTCGCTCGGGAGCTCCGCTCTGCGCGGTCGCGCGCTTTCGCGATGAGTGCGTTGCTGTCGAGCAGCGAGTCGTTGGCGTGTTGGATGACGTGCGCAGATTGCTCGATCTTCTCCGCCATCCGGTTCACCGAGTGCCCCACATCACCGATCTCGTCGCTGCGCTCGATGTTGAGCCGAACGGAGAGATTTCCCGCTCCGATCTCTTCCGCGGCGCGCTTGATCTCGAGGATCGGTTTTGTGAATCCTCGCGACAAGAACCAGCTGGCGAAGAGTGCGGCTCCGAGGGCGAGCAGCCCCGCACCGAGAAGATTCAGGCGGGCGTGGCGCTTCGCCGCAGCTTCTCGGACGAGAGTCGTCGTCACGAAGATCGGGACCGGATCGAACCGGTCGATTTTGATCGTCAACCCGGGACCATCGTGATGGGGAAGAGTGAAAATCACCGTCGCCCCGATCAGGTTTGACCACGACTGGACGAGCTCGCGCGTGATCAACTCGATGGTCACCAAGCGCCCGAGGGAGCGTTCGGCAGTCACGAGTGGCGTCGTCACCGCGACGTAGGGGGTTCCATCGATCTCGAGAAGCGTGTTCTCCGTGATACTCAGAGGATCGAAGACGGCAGCCCCCGCGCTCGCGACAATGGTGCCCGTGTCGTCGATGAAGGCGAGCTGTGCTGCATGCTCCTTGGTGAGGAGCGTTTGGGCGTAATAGGTCAGCGTCGGCCCGTCCTTAGATTCGACGGAGCCGCGCAGCTGCGGGGTTCGAGCCACGACCTCGTACTGATCCGCGACCGAAGAGATGTGGTTCTCGACCAGGGTCTCTGCAGCCCGGCTGGCACCTTCGATCCGTTGCCGTGCCGCCTCCTTGAGGTCGCGCGAGAGAGAGTGGTTCTGCACGATGAGGGAGATGACGATCGCGCCGGCGGTGCACCCGCCCACCGCAAAGAACAACCGGAAGAAGAGCGAGAGCTTCACGACTGATCCCTCGGAGTGCAGCAATCAGTTTCTGCGTATCGGACTTCGACTCGGGTCGTTCCCTCGAGGCTGCGAGTCGTGGGCGTACCCTCCGAGCCTTCCGAGGCGGAGCTGGGTGACAGATTTGACGACCCGCCGATCCGCGAAGTGTCCTTTTTTTCGGTGGGTCCACCGAGAGGAACGCGGATC
>CALEHF010000240.1 GCA_937876125.1 uncultured bacterium | reverse complement strand
CACCTCTCGAGCCGATGCGAACATCCGCCCCGTTCGGTCTTCGCGCAGGCGATCGAAGAGTTCGTCGAGATCAATCGCGCCGCCGAGGCTCTCGACCCACACTCGCCCGGTGGAGGGATCGCTGCCGGTACTCTGCCCACCTCCGGAGTGTGTAATGATCGGCGCCGCAGCGTGCACAGTCAGGCTCGCCGTGGCTCGACGCAAGAACAAGAGCGCGAAGGCTGTCGACGTGAGTGAGTACTCGGTGTTCTTGAGCCTCTCGTTCCCCCCCCACGACCCGTTGCCGAGTTGGTCGTCGAGAAGGTGAGGTACCTGAGCGCGATACCAATCGGTCCCATCCAGGATCCCCACCCCTGCGAGGTCGAGCGCCTTCTCCAGGCTGTAGAGTGTGTAGTAGATGTTTCTGTGCAACGAGCCGCGGTCCCGATCCCGCGCCGGGTGCCAAGCCCGGGAGAGCTCGATGATTCCTCCGGTCACCATCATGTCGATGCCGGACTTCAACTTCTTTTTCTTCAACCGACCGGAGTCGAGTCCGTGCTCCGCGACGAGAAGTGTCGACACCGCCGCGGCGGTCATGCTGGTGGTCCCCCACGCCCCCGACGCCCGGCCGAGATCTTGACGCTGTCGGGCGGTGAGCATTCGGTACCCCCAACTGAGTGGGCGACCGTTCAAGCGCACCCCACCCCTTGAAACTCCCTCCTCTTCCTCGACCTTATCATCGAGCCAAGGAGCTCGGTCGACATCGATCCCGATCTCACCATCTCCGGCGTAGACGTTCTTCGAAAGTGTGTTCACCATCTCTTCGAAGACTCGAGTGGGAATCTTCACTCCCTCGAGAAGACCGACGTGAAGCGCGAGAGCGGCGAACTGCGTGTTCGAAAAGTCGACCCAGAGGTCACGGGCGCTCAACAGCTCACCATATCCCCACGTCCCATGCCCTGGCCGGCGCACTTTGAGGAGCCAATCGACGCATCGAGCGATTTCGTCGCTGACCCGTCGATCCCCTGGGAGCAATGCAGTCCCGACCACCGACGTCGTACTCGACGATACGTGGAGTGGAACCGACCGCACCTTCCATGCGTGAAGCGCGAGGACATAAAGAGACACTCCGTACACCTTCTCGAGGGGCTGCTCCTGCATGTCGCCGAACAACTTCACGATCCCGGGGTCCTCGGTCGGGACTCCCGATTCAAGAAGCGCGTAGGCGATGAGAGCCCGACTGCCGAGGGGATAGCCGCCCATGACCGGGCCGAGATTCTCTGGGTCGAAGGATTGCGCCAGGTAGGCCGCGCCGCGATCGATCGACTCCTCGACCCGCGCGGCGAGTGGCGTTTCTCCCACTCCCTGGGCGCGCGCGCTCGAGAAGCCCAGTGAACCAAGGAGGACTAGAATCGCGCCGGTTGCGATGGATCGCACTAGCGGTCTCCACTTCGCTCGAGTGTGGTGTTCCGAAACTTCGCGTCATCGGGTTCCCCAGCGGGCGTCGCTTCCGTCGGTGGCGCTCCCGCGGGTAGCAAATCAGTTCCCGGCGAACCATCCATGGCGCCCGATCCGGCGGGAGTTTCGGGTCGTTCGAGCAGGCGGGGATGGATCTCTTCGACCGGACGCGCTTCCTCGACCACC
>CALEHF010000239.1 GCA_937876125.1 uncultured bacterium | reverse complement strand
GCTTTGCCGCCGTGGATCGCCTTCATGTAGAGGGCGTGTCCCAAGACGAAGGGGATCCCCTCGCGAGCGCAGAGGTCGGCGAGCCAGTACCAGGTGAAGGTGCACTCGGCGGCGATGACGAGCCCGTCGCGGTAGGGCTGAACCGCAGAGAGAAGCGCCTCGGGAGACGCAGGAATCCCGCGGTGGAACCGCTTCTCACCCTCGGCGTCCAGGACACACAGGTAGAGCAATCTTGCGTACAGGTCGATGCCGCAGTAGAAACGGTGGGACTTGTCGTAGGATCTCATTGAGGGTCTCCTTCCTCCCCGTGTTTGAACCTGTCGGGAGGGTACCGACGTTGGTACTTGGGGAGGAGTCCTCGATGAGTATCAAGTCACTGCAGCGGACGCCGCCGCACGGTGTCTTGTATTTGAACCCGCTGAGCGGCGGCGCCGCTGAGCTTTCAACATTGGGCGGCTACCAAACGCATTGGCGAACATTGGCAAAAAAGAAGTGATGCGATGCATATCCTCGAACATCTGTTTCTGGTCGGCGAGTTCCCCGAGCGAACCCACCTGCTGTCCGGGCTAACGCTCGAGCAAGTCACGCTATGCCCGAACGGCGCGTCGCACTCGATCTACGAAGAGTTGTGGCACGTTGTGGCGTACCAGCAGAGTATCATCGAGCCGGGCGACCCGGCCGGCGAACGGTTCCCGAGTGCGGCGCCGGAGCACGAGCACCAATGGCACGACTTGGTGCGAAGGTTCCTGGACGGCGCTCGCGCTGCGGCAGCGTTGGGGCAGGCGCCCGAGCGATTGGCGCTCGAGGTAGAGCCGGGCCTGACCCTGGCCGACGAGCTGAACAGTGTGGCGGTACATAACGCATATCACCTTGGCAAAATCGTTGCGTTGCGGCAGCGGATCGGCGCGTGGCCGCCCATGGCAGCATCGAACCCGTCGTAACCGCACCGAGCAAAGAGTCCCCCCGACTCTCGCTGCCGCCGCCGCCGCCGCGGCGAGCGCCGGTCCCGGGTCCGCGCCCCGATCGGGTGTCCTGTGTTCTCGAGCCGCTTCCCGAGATCTTCGGTGAAGCGCTGGAAGTGGGTGGAGGCGTCGAAAAGGAGACTCGAGGAACAACCGCGACGCGTCCAAACCAGTCTCGAACCACCACCCAGAAGGAGCGAGCCGCGCAGGAAGCTGAGCGCGCGAAGTACCGGCGGAGCTGTCTCGCTCTCAAAAAGATGATCGATCGACGCACCCGTGCGAAGGTCGCTCAGATCCATGAGCAAATGAGGGGCTCACCGGCTGCCAAGTCGCGGAGCTTGGCGGGCCCGAGCAGCGTCATGAACGCGTCGCGGCAGAAACGCGGAAGCCACCACTACGGGCGGTTGAACCCGCGCTTCGCCTCCCGCGATCCGGAGCTGCTTCGCGCGGCGATCCAAGACGAGAGGACATTCCTCGCGAGCCACGAGCAAGCCCGGCAAAGGTACATCCGTGGAGAGCAGAGAGTGCTCTTCCCGTCGGGTACCTACGGCTATCGAGAACTGTGGGGAGTGCGGGTGAGGAAGGGCGGTGCCGCGGCCTGATCGCCCCGGTGGGGAGCAAGCAGTCAAGGGGGGCCGGTGGAGTGCATCGCGCGTCGCGGCGCGGTCGCGCGGAGGTGGCTTCGTGGACTGCTCGATGGTTGGTGATGCAACTCGGGGCACTCGGTCATCGAAACCCGGCGTACCTCGCGCCGGAGGATCGATCAGAGGCGGAGAGATGCTTTCGTGGACTCGCAACTCTCGCGGCGCGAGGAGCTTCGGGAGTGCCTGAGCTTCGGGAGTGCCTGAGCTTCGGGAGTGCCTGTGGCCGTTCGTTCACCCCACCGACAGAATGAACTCGAGATCATCCGCAGTCAGGGTCTTCACGAGCCCATCGTCCGCGCGAATGATCGCATCGGCGAGGGCTCGCTTGCGCTCTTGTAGCGCCACGATCTTTTCTTCGACCGTGCCGGGCGCAATCAGGCGGTAGGCGAAGACGTGCTGGGTCTGGCCGATGCGGTGAGCTCGGTCGATCGCTTGCGCTTCGCTCGCGGGGTTCCACCACGGGTCGAGGATGAAGACGTAGTCCGCCGCAGTGAGGTTGAGACCGAGTCCTCCCGCCTTCAGGCTGATCAAGAACGCGGTGCCGTGACCTTCGAGTTGGAAGCGGTCGATCCGCTCTTGTCGATTGCGGGTGCGGCCATCGAGGTACTCGTAACTGATCTTCTTCTCGTCGAGGCGGTCGCGCACAATCCCGAGGAAGGTCGTGAATTGCGAGAAGACGAGGCAGCGGTGCCCCTCATCTTCGAGCTCAATGATCCGTTCGACCACCGTTTCGAGCTTGCCGCTGGTCTCGCTCTTGCGCGACTCGTCGAGCAAGCCGGGGTGACAGGCAGCTTGCCGCAATCGGAGGAGCGCCTGGATGACCTGCATCTTCATCGAGCCGATCGCCCCATCGCGCACTTGCGGGAGGAGCGATGCGCGGTAGTGCTCGGCGAGCTCGTCGTAGAGTTTGCGTTGCTCCGGCTCGAGGTCGCAAAGGATCGTCAGCTCGGTGCGCTCGGGAAGATCGGTCGCGACCTGCCCCTTGGTACGCCTGAGGATGAAGGGGCGAACCGCGCGAGCGAGGAGATCGAGGCCGGAGTGGCGACGCCTGGCGTCGGGGATCACGTCCTTCACAATGACTTCCGCATCCTCAGCCGCGGTCGTGGCGTCGCTCGCATCGGCTCCTTCTTCTTCGTCGTCATCGTCTGCGGATTCGTCGACTCCCGGCGCTTCTCCGTCGAGCCCACCCGCGGTCAACTTTCCGAAACGGGAGGCGCGGCCGAGCATTCCCGGCTGGAGGAATTCGAAGAGGGACCACAGCTCGCCGAGGTGGTTTTCGATCGGCGTACCACTGAGGGCGAGTCGATGATCCGCGACGACCAATCGCGCCGCCTTTGCGGTCTGGCTGCGCGCGTTCTTGATCGCTTGTGCTTCATCGAGAACCACGCTGTCGAAATCGATCTCGCGCAACAAGCGGATGTCGAGGCGCAGAATCGCGTAGGTGATCAAGACGATGTGAGACTTGGGGATCTCCTCGCGGAGAGCCTCCCGATCGGGGCCCGACGCATCGATCACTTTCAGTCCGGGCGCGAAGCGCACCGTTTCTCGCCGCCAGTGCTCGACGATGCTTCTCGGCGCGACCACCAAGACCGGCTTGGTGAGATCGCCCGAGACGCGCAGGTCCTCGAAGTGGGCGATGACCTGCACAGTCTTTCCAAGACCCATGTCATCGGCGAGACAGCCGCCGAGAGAGTACTCACGCAGGAACGCGAGCCAGCCGAGCGCATCGCGCTGGTAGGGGCGCAGCTCTCCATGGAAGCTCGGCAGCTCCATGCGCGGCTCGATCCCTTCGAACGCGCGCAGCCGATCGCGCAAGCGCGCAAAATCAGCATCGACTTGGACGTCGGGAATTCCTTCGAGGAGCGCATCGAGAATCCAGGCCTGGTTCGGGCGGAAGCGCACTTCGTCATCTTCGACCTCACCGAATTGCGCGAGCAGCCCCGAGCGGCGCAACCAATCTTCGGGGAGCACCCCGTAGCTGCCATCGCCGAGAGTGATGCGGCGGTTGCCCCCGCGCACCGCGGCCAACAGGCGCGGGAAGGGAACAGTTTCTCCTTCGAATTGGACACTGCCGGAGAGGTCGAGCCAGTCGATGCCACTCTTCACGCGGATGTCGAATGCGCTCGCGACGCGATGCACGCGCCCCTCTGCGGTGACGGTCCAATCGCGTGAGAGCAGGGTCTCCACCATCTGCGACAGTCGCGACGCGGGAACGGTCATCCCCTCGAGCGTCTCGTGGGATGCGTTTCGACGGGCGCCGAGCCCGATGAGGTCCGCAACCGCTTTGCGTTCCGTTTCACGGTTCCGCGCGACCATCGTCTCGCCGTCGAGCACCGTCTCTGCCTCGTCGTCGGGAGAGACGGTGAGCCCTTCGCCGTACTCGAATGTCAGGGTACAGACGAGGGCGGTGGATCCGCGACGCGTGCCCTTTTCCTGCCGCACGACGAGGTGCGGGCGCGGCGCGGGGCGATGGAGTTCGATCTCGACCCCGTCCGCCAACTCGAACGGCGCATCGGGATTTTCTTCGACGATCTTTCGGCAGAAGTCGTGCACGTCTTTCGCAGGGATCGTCGGAGGAGACATGCTCAGCGCGCGAATCCACGCCCCATCCTCGACTCGCTCGTAGGGAGCCAATTTGCCGTGAATGCAAATGAGACCCGACGGCGTGATCAGGTTCGGTTCGTCGAGCGCGACCTGTTCGTCTCCCGAGCGGAAGCTCGCGGCCAGCGTGTACTTTTCGCCAACCCCGCGCCGGTCGCTCCCCTTCGTATCTTTCTTCACAAGGCGGAAGGAGAACCGCCACGGACCTCCTTCGAACACCAAAGGCGGGAACTCCTCCGGCACTTGCTCTCGCAAGAACAACCGACCGGCGGCCGCGAGCTCGCGAAGCACTTCGGTTCCGGCGAGGCCGGGCAGGCTGATCGGCGCTTGGCTGAACTGGCGCGGGCGCGCGGCCCAAGGGGAGGTTCCAGAGGTGAAGGGGAGGAGCAGCTCGAGAAGGCGAAGCTCATTTCCGCCGATCACTTGCTCGAGCGAGCGGTCATTCAGTTGGAAGGCGCGCGGCTCGCCCCACCCCGCTTTTGTGCTGCGGCGCTCCGCCACCAAAATGGCGGGATCCCCGATCGCGCGGTCGAGGCGGGCAGAGGTCAGCCAAAAGAGCAGCTGGACCTCGCCGGTGACGCTCCGTGGCCAGCGCGGCCCGCGGTCGACGCCGACCAGTCGATGCAGTCGGTCGAGGTAAGTTCGCCAATCTTGATCGGTGCGCTCGGTCGAGAGCGCGGTTCGGGAACTCGCGCCGGGGATCGGAATCGGGCCGCGCCGTGGCGCCCAAGTGCGGCTCGCCGGATCGATCGCAGCATTCGCCTTCTGGATCGTGGCCCAGATGTGTTTGCACTCGCCATCGCGCTCGGCGACGGAGCAGTTGCACCGATAGGCGGTGACGTCACCCTCGAGGTGCTCGATGACCACATCGTAGCGGCGCGTTCCGCGAACTTGCGCGATCACGAGCGTGTCGGTGCGTTTCTCGATTTCGACCCGACCCTGGCGCAGGTAGGCATCTCCCTGCCGGCGGCTGCCGGGGGAAAAATCTTCCGGACGTGGAGTCAGATTCTCGTCACTCAACTCGCGCGCACTCTCTTCCCGATCGCCATCACGACCCCGTCACATCCCGCATCGACAACCCGATCCGGCGGCGGGGGAGATCGACCTCGACAACCCTCACCCGCACCGCCTGCCCGACCCGTACGAACTCGCCGGGATCGCGCACGAAGCGGTCTGAAAGCTGGCTGACATGGACGAGCCCATCCTGGTGCACCCCCACATCGATGAAGGCGCCGAAGGCCGTTACATTGGTGACGATACCGGGGAGCGACATTCCCGGGTGCAGATCTTGGATCTCCGTCACTCCATCGGTGAAGGAGAAGGCCTCGAATTTCTCCCTCGGGTCGCGCCCCGGACGGGCGAGTTCGGCGAAAATGTCTTCTAGAGTCGGCAGACCGATCGCATCGGTGACGAAGCTCTCCAGGTCGATTCGCGACCTCAGATCGGCATCCTCGACCAGATCGCCGACCCCGCAACCAAGCTTATGGGCCATACGATCGACCAGCGGATAGCTCTCGGGGTGCACCGCGCTCCGATCCAGAGGATTTTTTGCGCCGGGAATTCGTAAGAAACCCGCGCACTGCTCGAATGCCTTCGGGCCGAGACGGGGAACCTTCTTCAGCTGGGCTCGTGAAGAGAACGGCTTTTCAGACTCCCGGTACGCGACGATGTTCTTCGCGAGCTGCGGTCCGAGCCCGGAAACATACGAGAGAAGCTGAACGCTGGCGGTCGAGACGTCGACACCGACCCCGTTGACGCAGCTCATTACCACATCATCCAAGCCGCGTTTCAGGTTCTTCTGGTCGACATCGTGCTGATACTGCCCGACACCGATCGTCTTCGGATCGAGCTTCACCAGCTCGGCCAGAGGATCCATGAGGCGCCGACCGATGGAAATCGCGCCTCGAACGGTGAGGTCGAGGTCAGGAAACTCTTCTCGAGCGACATCGGATGCGGAGTAGATCGAGGCGCCCGACTCGTTGACCAACACCACCTCGATCGACGGGTCGAGATCGAGCTCACTGACGAAGGCCTCGGTTTCCCGCCCCGCCGTGCCGTTTCCGATCGCGATGGCCTGGATCGAGTACTTCAGAGCGAGGGTGCGCATCGTGTCGGCGGCGTCGCGACGGGCGCCGTCGCCGGAGTGGGGGTAAATCGCGGTGTGATGGAGGAGTGCGCCGCGGGTATCGAGACAAACCAGCTTGCAGCCGGTGCGGAATCCGGGATCGAGCGCGAGGAGATTCTTCGGCCCCAAAGGTGCCGCGAGGAGCAGCGTGCGCAGGTTCTCGGAGAAGACATCGATCGCCTGAGCGTCGGCGCGCTCTTTCAGCGTGCCGCGCAGCTCGGTCTCGAGAGAAGGGGCGAGCAGACGGGAATAACCATCTTCGAAGGCGAGTCGCACCTCTTTCGCAGCGGCGCTCCGGTTCTTCACGAACGCTCGGTCGAGAATCTGGTGCGCCACGCTCTCTTCGATCCGCACCGTCGACGCGAGAAACCCCTCCCGCTCCCCGCGCAAAATGGCGAGCACGCGGTGGGAGGGCGCGTTTCGCGCCGATTCGCTCCACTCGAAGTAGTCGCGAAATTTCTCCCCCTCCTCCTTCTTGCCCCGGACCACCCGTGAAGCGAGGACGCCATCGCGGCGCAAGAGCTCCTTCAGCTGGGCACGCACCCTAGGATCCTCGGCAATCTGCTCGGCGATGATGTCGCGCGCGCCAGAGAGCGCCGCCTCGACATCGGGGACCTCCTTCGCCGGATCGACGAATGTCCGGGCGAGCGCGGCGGGGACGAGGCCAGGATCTTGGAGGAAGATCTGTGTGGCCAGGGGCTCGAGCCCTCGCTCCCGCGCGATGGTCGCTCGAGTGCGGCGCTTGGGGCGATAGGGGCGGTAGAGATCCTCGAGGGTGGCGAGGTCGGAGGCGCGGCCGATGGCGGCGGTCAGTTCGGGGGTGAGCAGGTCGCGGTCGATGAGGGAGCCGAGAATTGCATCCTTGCGCTTGGCGAGCGCAGCACCTTTTTCGAGGCCGTCGCGGATCGCTGCGATCTGCACCTCGTCGAGGGTGCCGGTCGCTTCCTTCCGATAGCGGGCGATGAAGGGCACGGTGCCCCCCTCGGCGAGCAAGAGAGCGGTCGCCCGCACCTGGGCGAGGGAGATCCCCGTCGCGGCGGCAACCTGAGCGAGGAGGGAGTCTTCGGTGACAGCCTCTACCGGCATTCGTTTCTTTCTGCTGGAGCCCGACGGAGGCCGCGTCCCTGTCTCCGAACGAAGATCCTCCGCAATGAACCGGCGGGGGTCAACGACTCTGGGCGAGGATCGGGGCGGAAGTGAAGGGACGGGGCATCCTGCCTATCCTGAGCGCTCGAACCGTGGGCGAAGAGCGGCTCCACATTTCGCCCCGAGGAGTGGCGAGTCCGAACGAGTGCGCTGCACGCTCGCTCGAAGACACTCTTTCGGTAGCGTGGTGTCTCAACTGATCCCAGGGACAAATCGGACTCAAACCTCCCAATTGGCCCCATCCCTCTCTCGAACCTGATTCGAGACCGATTCGCCGCTTGGGAAGCCAATCCTCCCCTTGGGAAGCACCGCATCTGACGTTAGAATCCGGGCCTGGTGGTCTCGCTCGGGACCACCTCTGTTCGACTCACAGGTTGTTCGTCGTTGGGCTCGTTCGATTCCATATTTGGGACCTCTCTCCCGGCCCCGGGAATCGGTACGGACTCAGCTCCGGGTGGGACTCGGGAACCGACGAACCCATTTCACTGCCAACCGAAAGGTGGTCCCTATGCGGAGCTCGCTGGCCATCGGAATTCTGACTGTCGCCGTGTTCGGTCTTATAACTGCGTCGAACACCGCATCTGCCGGCTCGCACTCGTGGCGCGTCAACGAAGTCTTCTCGAACGCGGACGGCACGGTTCAGTTCGTCGAGCTCAAGGAGTGCTGCGGAGCAGGCAGCGAGTTCGGGCTGACGGCTCACCCCCTCATCAGTCACGGCGCCGGAACCCAGTTCAACTTTCCTGCGAACTTGACCTCGAACACCGCCAACAAGCACCTGCTCCTCGCGACCTCCGCCTTCGCGGCGCTCCCCGGAGCCCCGACCCCCGATTACATCATTCCCGCCAACTTCATCCTCGTCGCGAACCCCGGACTCATCGAGTACGACTTCTGGGACCTGACCATGACCATTCCCGCCGGCATGCTGCCGACCGATGGCGTGACGTCGGTCATCGACGCGGCGGGCTCGCCCGGGTTCACCACCGGCACCAACTCCCCGACGAACTTCGCGGGAGCCACCGGCACCGTGGACGCGGGGGGCGGCACCCCGGCCCCGAGCGTCGGGTTCATGCTCTCGACCAACTCGGTCAGTGAAGCAGCGCCCTCCCACTCGTTCTTGGTGCTTCTCACCAACACTGGTGGACCTCTGTCGGGCCCGATCACCGTGACGATCGAAGACGCCGGGACGGGGACCGCAACCGCGGGCGCGGACTATGTGGCACCCGGAGTCGCCACCGTCGTGATCCCGGCAAGTGCGTCCAACGGCGAGGGCGTTCCGATGACGTTGACTCTCATGGATGACCTCGTCGTTGAAGGCCCGGAGACGATCGAGCTGGAGATCACGATGACGTCCGGGGCGAGCTCGATCATCGGCACGAACTCGACTTACACCATCACGCTGCTGGATGACGATGTGCCTCCTGCGGGAGGTTTCCAGCGCGCGGATGTGAACCAGGACGGTACCTTCAACATCGCCGATCCGGTCCGGCTGCTGGCGGCGCTCTTCTCGGGGCAGCCGGTCACCTGCGACCAGTCGATGGACGTCAACGACGACGAGTCGGTGAACATCGCAGATGCGATCGCAGCTCTCGGAAACCTCTTCTCTGGAGCCCCGGCTCCGGGCGCGCCCTTCGGTGCGTGTGGGGTCGACCCGACTCCAGGTGGAGTGACCTGCGTCTTGCACAACCAGTGTCCGTAAGAGTGTTCGTCAGAGGGCGTGTCCGTCTCTTGGTCGACGTTTCCTCTCGATGATCCACACACGGCGTCTCCCCTCTCGGCCCCACGCCGGCAGAGGGGGGGCGCCGTGTTCCTTTCGATTGACCCACTCCGGGGAGTCCACGATGCCGAGCTCTCGTCCCAGCCGATCGTCACTGGCGATGGCCCTGGTCCCTCTCGTTCTCGCGGGAGCGCTCGGTTGCGGCGGAATCCAAACGCGTCGCGGGGCGGAGCGTGCGCGCCCCGCGAAGCCCGCCTGCGCCGGCTGCATCGAAGCTCTCCGGATCAACGGCTGGTGCGAAACCTCATCGATCGGATACGTCGCCGCAGTGCCGATTCCCTCCCAGTGGTTGCATGAAGCGCTCGATGCCCACGGCCACGAGATTCCCGATTGGTCCCACCCGTGCCTCGATTGCAATGACGCGCTCCTGTCCGATGGGTACTGCCCCCATTGCAAGTACGGCTTCGTCGATGGGAAGCTCTACTTCACCAAGCTGACTTGGAGCCTCGGACTGGGGACGGTCGTCGATCTTTGGGATCTCGATTGTCTCGAATGTGCGACCCATCCCACGGGGAGTGGCTGGTGCGACGACTGCGCGCGCGGGCTGGTCGGCAATGTCGCCTTCACCGACCGTGCGAAGTATGAGTGCGCCGCGGGTGAGCTGGATCGCCTCCACGAGTCGCTGACTTTCGTGAACGAATGTGAGCGCTGTGCACTTTCCCATTACATGGGGATCGAGTGCCGGGCTTGTCTCCGGAAGGATCGGGATCTTCGAAGAGAGAGCCCGCCCCGATCTGATTAGACTTCGAGCGCGCGGTAACAGTACCAGCTCGCCACGCTGCGAAACGGGCGCCACTTCTTCGCGGCGCGCTCCAACTCTTCGGGGGTCACGTCCCCGCCGCGGCCGCGGAGTAGCGCGAACCCCTTCCGTACCCCCAGGTCACCGATCGGCAACACGTCGGGGCGCCCGAGCTGGAAGATCAGCAGCATTTCGACGGTCCATCGCCCCACTCCATGCACTTCGGTCAGACGCGCGATCACTTCATCTTCGGTGAGCCGCCCGAGCGCTGCGTAGCCGGGGAGCGCGCCTTCCTGTGAGAAGCGCGCGAGGTCGCGAATCGCGCGCAGTTTCCCTCGGGACAATCCGGCGCTCCGCAGTGTCGGGTCATCGAGGCGGGTGATCTCTCTGGCGGTGGGTCGACGGCGGGGGAAGAGATCGAGGAAGCGCCCGTGAATCGTCCCCGCGGCCTTGGTCGAGAGCTGTTGGTAGATGACGGCGCGCAGAAGCGCATCGAGAGGGGAGCGCGCCCGCGTGAGAACGAGCGGGTCGGGGCGCGCCTCGATCACGGCGGAGAAGCGCGGGTCGACGCGCCTGAGGTGGGTGACCGCCTCCTGCCAGTTGTAGTCGAGGCTCGTCGTCGTGGTCGCCATACTGCCTCCCTCTCGGCTTTTCTCGTCCCCTGCCAAGGGATAGCAGCGGCCCCCGCCAAGGGATAGCAGCGGCCCCCGCCAAGGGATAGCAGCGGCCCCCGCCAAGGGATAGCAGAGTAGGCCCGGGAAGCGAAGAGCCGAACGCTGGTCCGTCGGGACTTAGGGGCAGCTGCTCGCGGCCACCGTGCAATCCTCGAACGCGACGTATCCGCAATCGGGGTAGGGCGCTTCCGGCGGCGCACCGCTTTCGAACAGGAAGGTGAGGAGCCGGATCGGGTCGCCGAGATCCACCGCACCATCCCCGTTGGCATCCGCCGCGGTCAGGCAGAAGGGCGCGTCCCCTCCCGAGAAGAGGTACGCAAGGATCGCGATCGGGTCGCCGAGGTCGACGACGGCATCGTCGTTCGCATCTCCCCGCACGTAGAGAGCGGGGGGAACGGGGACGAAGGTGATCGTGCCGGGGAACTCGAAGGGGATCGAGGCGCCGTCGCCCGGGTTCACGAATGTGATAGACGTCCCGAGCATCGAGGAGTACTCGACTGTGGTCGCGCTGGCCGCGGTCGCGTTCACGAACGCCCCAGGGACCGTCGCGTACTCCGCGCGCACCACGGGGGTGTCCCCGACGAACTGCAGATGATCGAGACCGGCGAAGGAGTAGACCACGCCGACGGTCATTCCATCGGGGTGCAGCTCGACTCCGAAGAAGTCGGGCCCCCCCGGGAGAGCCGCGAGCGCGCCGATCGGCGCGACTCCAAGTCCCGAGATGACGGCGGGGTCGTGCCGGATCGCCATCGAGAACGCAGGAGTGTTCGAGTAGCCGAGAGGCGGAGTCTCGGGGAACTCGCCGATCGAACCCACGACCGAAAACAGAGCCTCACCGGTCGGTTGCGGGATCCCCACGGTCTCGTCTGTCAGCCGGAACTCCCAGCGAGCGTGCTCGGCGATCTGCGCGACCCGCGAAACTGCGGCGGGGACGATCGTCGCGGTCTGAGTGTCGAGTTCGATCGGGACGGTGCCGAGCGTGTTCGTGAACGAGAAGGTCGCACTTCCCAGGGAGTGGCCGGTGAAATCAAAGGTGTAGAGCACGAACGAAGGGGCCAGGATCCCGGGGCACCCCGCTTGGCAGACGATCGCCTCGGCGGTGAACCCGTTCGGATACAGCTCGATCAGTTGAAACTCGGGGGGCGATCCGTTGTTCGATGTTTCGACCGCGGGAGTGGGGAGGACGTTCGCGATGGAGACGAGACTCGGATCGATCTCGACCCCGAAGCGCCACCCGAAAATTGAGACGGCGCTCGATTCGAGGCGAACCCCCAGGGTGAACGGAGTATTCAGCGGGAACTGAGAGTCGGACAGGCCCGACTGATTCGTCAATCGAAGTGTTTGCGCGGTCGCCGCATCGAACGATCCGAGTGTGACGAGCAGAGCGGTAAGGGCGATCAGAAACGTGCGCATGTCCCGCGTCCCTTCGAAAGGAGAGCCTGTCCGATAAGACAGACTACCTGTCGGCGCGGGGCGTCGCAATTGGCGGCTGCATGCAGCAGGCTGTCAGGGGCGCGTGGGATCGGCAAACACCCAGCGGAGCGCTTGCAAGGGCGCGGTCACTGGCAAGAGCGCAATCTTCACGAGCGCAGGGAAGAGCGGCGCATCGTGAGCAGCCGCGCTCGGTACCTTTGTGCTCACGAGGGCCCCCGGGGCGGTCGCATTCGACAGCGGCCGACGGGCGTGGCTCCGACCATCCGCCTTCGCGATCGCTTCGAGGAGCGCCTTTCGCATCGCAGCGCGCGCGCTCTTCGTGTCGTCGAACCGCGCGACGGGATCGAGGGCGAGGCAGCGGCGGACAAAGGTCTGCGTCTCGAGAGACAAGTGACCGATCGCCCGCCACGAGGGCTTCTTCTCGAGCCGCTGCGCTCGTGCGGTTTTCCCCGTGAGGAGGAAGAAGACCATCGCCCCGAGGGAGTACAGGTCTGCGCGGCGATCGAGCCGCCCGCGCCCCGTCTCGACCTCGGGGGCCGCAAACGCAAAATCGGTCAAGGGCACGACCAACGATTTTGCCTCTGCGACGCCTAGCCCGTTCGTCCGCTGGTAGTTCGCACAGCTCGCAACCCACATGCGATCGTGATCGGTCTCGTCGACGAGAAGATCCTCGGGACGCAGCTCGAACGCGATCACGTTCCACCGGTGAAGGTCGTTCAGAAGATCACAGAGGCGCAGGCCGATCCGGAGTGCGCGCACCTCGTCGAGCGTCCCCGCCTTCACCAACTCTTCGAGCGGCAGCCCCGCGAACGACTCGGTGACCAGCACCGGTTCGTTCTTGGCGAGCTTCGTCCCGTCGGCGAACGAGAACTTCTCCTTGTCGTTCTGGCTCTCGAACAGGTCGACCGCTTCGGGGAGGAAGTTCAAGGGAAGCGCGAGCATTTCCGCCTCGTGCCGCAACCGCCGGCGCACGTTTTCGACATAGTTCGCGTTGCCGAGGAGGCGCGCTTCGTAGCGGCAGACGGTGAGCGTCACTTTGTGATCGCCGAGGTCTTCCCGGAGGCTGCGCGCGACGTACGAGTTGCGATACCGCGTCGCCTGGAGAGGGCGGATGATCTCCCACCGACTCGAGAACTCGGTCTCAGGTCCGTTCTCACGAATTGCGGCGTTCGCTTCGAGTTCCACGGCGGCTCATTTCACGTGACGGTCGAGGACGGCGACCCGTCCAAGTAATCCCGCTCGTCTGCTCGATTCGCCGCCGGCACTCAAGCGGTGAAAGGGCTAACTCGACTTGATGATCCACGAAGCGCACTCTGCCTACGAAAAACCCGCGAACGCCAAGGGCGCTCGCGGGGAAACTCAGTTCGATGCCTTCTTCGGGAGAGCGGGGGGCGAGACGGTTAGAGGGCGCGGCGACGAAGCACCATCGCGATCCCACCCAGAACGACGCCGAGGCCGCTCCAGAGCATGGATGGCGCAGACTTCGAGCCATCGCCCACGGCTCCCTTTTCACAGGGGCACACCGTGGCGCCGGTTTTCTCGCAACCTGCAGCGCTTGCGAGTTCCTCGTCACAACAGCTCCCACCCATCTGGGTCTTCGCTGGGTCGGTCGCGGCCACGACCGAAGAGAGCACTCCGGCCTCATCTTTTTGGCAGCACGACTCGACGTTCGCATCTTTCTTCGGGAGCACAGCGAGGAGCTGCTCGTGCTTCGCGACGCGGTTCTCTTCCGTCTTGATGTAGTCGAGCAGCTGTCCCACCTGAGTCTGAGAGAGACGCATGTTCGGCATCGGGACTTGGTTGTAGGCGTAGAAGAGACCCATGGCGATCGAGTCCTCTTCGGCGAGCATGACATCCGGCTCTCTGAGCCAGCGCTCGAGCCACTCCTTCTCGCGACGCTCGGTCACGCCGAGGAGGTTGGGGCCGACCCGCGGCTTCAGATCCGCTTCCGTCGTCGAGCCGATCGCGTGGCACACCTGGCAGCGGGTGCGGAACAGCGTTTCGCCGTCCCCGATGTTGCGCAACTCCGGCGCGTCTTCGTAGGCGTTCTTCTTCTCACGGGCCTTCGAGTGGTTCGAAAGCCATTGCCCGATCTGGGTCGCGAGGATGTACGGGTTCTCGAACGGCGAGGCCTTCTGCCAGCGCCCGGTCGACTGATTCCCGATGATCAGACTCAGGTTGTGATCGCCAGCTTCCTGGTCGATGTCGTCGATGTAGAGGCCGAGCTTTCTCCGCAGCAGAGTGACGTCTTTGTCAGAGCCTCGAAGGAACGTCCATCCTTTCTCGGCTTGATACCGCTCGCGGTATTCGGCGAGGGCCGAGACGGTATCGCGCTCGGGGTCGATCGTGATCGAGTACATGAAGACATCCTCGCCGACGCGATCGCCGAGGATCCCCTGCACTTCCGCCAAACGTGCGGTCTCGAGGGGGCAGGCATCGGGACAGGAGGTGTAGATGAAGTTGATGACGACGACCTTGTCTTTGATCAGGTCATCGAAGAAGCGCACCTCTTTCCCCTCGTGCGTCGTCAGTGTCACGTTCGGGAAGTAGTTCTTGCCCCAGATGGAGCCGCCGTTCGAGGTCTCGGCCTCGACCCCTGGCCCTGCATGTGCCGCGGTCGAGATCGACAGCGCAATGAAGATGCAGAAGAGAAGGGAGGCTGCCGAGCGGGGATGGTGAAATCTCATCAAATGGTCCTTTCGACCCGGGTCGCGAGGACCGAGGTCTGTCGACGCCAGGAGCGGCTTCAAAAATTAAAGCTGGGGGGCAACCCACAGGCGAGGGTCGTGCCCCCCAGCTTCAAAAACGCAGTCGAAAAACCCCTAAGGGCAAGGCGTGTAGCTCGGGCACACGAGGCCGTCACTACTCGGGTCGTTCCCGCAGCCCGGGAACGGCGCCGAAGGGGGCGGACCCTGGCCGAAGAGCGAGAAGAGGCCGTGGATCGCGTCGCTGATGTCCAGAGACCCGTCGTCGTTCGAATCTGCCGCGTCGGCACAACTCGGGAAGACGCCGAAGCCGAAGACCATGTTCAACGTGTAGATCGTGTCACCCACGTTGCGCTGGCCATCCGCGTTCGCATCGCCGCGCGAGAACGCAGCGCTGCAGTTCACGGTGGCGCAAATCCCCGGCAGTGGCACGCCGCACTCGCTGGTCGCGATCAAGCAAACCTCGTGGGTTCCGTTCGCCGGAAGCGTGAAGATCGCGCCGGTGTCGGTTCCGGGTAGCTCCGCGAACGGCGAACCGTCGATGGTGAGCAAGAACGAGCTGTACGCACCCTGTGGTGTCCACGCGAGCGTGGCCTCACAGGTGTCGAGGTCGGTGCTCGCGAGCAAATTGGTCGGCGCGAGAGTGGAGCTCTCGAGGACCTCGACCGTGCAAGAACTCGGCGTGTTCGGAATTTCCTGGGTCATCGATGTGAATGTGATCGTGTGGATCCCAGGACCGGGCAAGACGATCGTCTCCAGAACCGAGTTGCCTGTCGCAATGAAGTTCAGTACTCCGTCGACGGTGATCACGATCGTGTCGTAGAAACCATTGTTGGTCCACGTCGCGATCGTGGTTCCACATGCATCGGCCAGCGAGCAGCTCAGCCCCGTGATCGGGTCCAAGGGTGGCGCGACCGTGACCGAGCAGCTCACGGCCGGCAAGGTCTCGGTGGCCGTCGATGCGGTCAGCGTGTAGACGTGGGTGCCGAACGGAAGTGCGGTATCGAAGTAGCTCGTGGCCGAGCCCGGAATGGCTGCGAGGAGCACACCGTCGCGCTCGACGGTGATCTGCGAGTACGTCGCGCTGTTCGACCAGAACAAATCGCCGAAGGTGCCGAACCCCGAGCAGTTGAAGCTCGCGATTCCTGCGACACCGAAGCCCTGAGTGCACGAAACGGCGTCCGAATCGACGAGGTTCGTGCGAGCGACGATGGCGTACACGTTTCCACCCGCGGGGGCGGTCGTGTCTTGGAACGCCTCAGCCGTGCCGGCGAGGGTGGTGATCGTCACGCCGTTACGAATGACGGTGATCGAGTCGTACGCCTGACCGAGGGTCCAGGAAAGGTCGACGACGCCCACGCCCGGGACACAAGCGAGGCTGCTGATCGGCGCGGGGCGAACGGTGACCGCCGAGGCGGAGGGGGTCGAGCTTGCGCCGCCGACGATAGTGATCACCTCATAGGTGACCGCGCCAGGCTCAACCGTGCCATCGATGAAGCTCGTCGCCGTTCCGGCGAGGGTTGCGAGAGGCGCGCCATCGCGCTCGATCGCGATCGAGTCGGAGAGAGGCGGGTTCGTCCAAGCGAGCGAGACGCCGTTCGTGACCTGGACCGCCGATACGGTCGTCGCCGAAGAGGGCCCACTGTTTCCGCCGCCGCCGCTTCCGCCGAGCGCCTCGGCGACGCTCGTCTCGGAGGGGCCGTAGCCGTCACCCAAACGGAAGGTCGGGAGCGCGACAGTATCGGCGTACTCCACACCCTCCCAGGTCGGGATCGGGTTCGGAATCAACAGCGTCTGACCGGGGTTCTCGATGTCCCACCGGAGCAGCATGGCGTGATCTTCGTGCTGCGTGTTGTGGCAGTGCTCCATGTAGGTGCCCATGAACTCGCGGAAACGGATCGCGATCTCGACCGAGTCGGTCGAATCAGGGGTCGACCCGATACGGTAGACGTCCTTGCGGGCGTACTTCTCCCACTGCGGGGGTGCCTCGCCGCCGCGGCTGAGCACCTGACCCTCTTCGAAGTGCACGTGGACCGGGTGCGACCAACCGCCGCCGCCGTTCTCGATGTGCCAGATTTCGAGGTCGCCCTTGGTCGGCGCAGCGGAGAGGCGGCGCATGTCGGCGGTGTGTCCGTCGCCGCCGTCGGTCTTCACGGTCCACGGCGCCGAGTCGGTCCCGCTCGAGCGACCGAAGCTGAAGGTGCGGTGGCGCGCATTCGCGAGCTCATCCGCAGTGTTCACACGACGCGGGAGGAGCACTTGGCCCCCCTCTTCGTAGTCACTCGGGTCGATCGAGAGATCGGTGCCGGTGTAGTCGTGGACGCGGAACTCGAGGAACTTGCCGACGCACGGGTCACCGTCACGCCAGCGATCGGCGACGCCGTCGCCATCGTCGTCCTCGGCAACCGCCTGGTACTGGCCGGAAAGGATGTCGGAGAGCGAGATGATATCGTTCGGCTTCTTCCCGTTCTGGTGCTCGAGGGTGTTCACGAAGTAGAGCTTGTCCCCCTGCTGGAAGTTCGAGAAGTCGATGATGATGTCGTAGCGCTCGGCAATGCCTTGGGTCGGAAGGACCGCGTTGGTCGTGCCGAGAGATCCGTCGAACTTGACGGTGTGGTCCATGATGTTGCCGTCGTTCGCGACCATGTGGAACGGAACCGGGGTTCCGTTCTGATCGACGAGGCCGATCTTCAGGTAGCGGGAGACCGATCCGTTCAGAATCCGGAAGCGGTAGCGACGCGCGCGGACGTCGAGGTACGGGTTGTACTGCCAGTTGGTCAGCAGCTTGTCGCCCATGAAGCCGTCGAGGTTGAAGATGTTGAACCAGAGCTGACCCGACTGGGTCCACGCCTTGTCGGCGATGACCAGGTTGACGTCGTAGTCGCGGTTTCCCCACCCGAGGGCGGTTCCACTCGGCAGACGCAGGTTCACGCCGTCGTTGATCGCTTCGTTGCCGCGATCGAGCGCGCTGTAGTAGTTCATCATCGCAGCGTTGCCCTTGTAGACATTCTGCGCGGTGAAATCGAGCATGTGGTCGTGGAACCAGTGCGTGCTCATCACTTCTTGATAGTCGCCGGGGAGGTTGGTGGACGATCCATCCGCCTCGGGGCGACCCATGCGCGGGTCGGTCGCAGTCGTGTTGATCGAGTCGTGCCCCGCGACGATCATCGGCCACCGGTAGTCGTAGAACTGACCGGGGAAGAAGAACGCGCTCGCATAGCCATCGGACTCGGCCGGGTTGTGCCCGTTGTGCTCGTGAGTCGTGATGGTGTGGAGACCGAAGCCCATGTTTGCAGAGGGGTCGATCGGCAGTCCGTTGTAGTGACGAAAGAGGATCGACTCGCCGTAGCGCGCCATGAGGAGCTTCGGCGGGAAGGTTCCGTCGAAGGTCCAGAGCGCGAGCGGGTTCTGCACCGGCATGTTCGGGTGGAACTGGACGTTGACGGCGTCGTTCGAGCCGCCCCCCGAGCCAGAGGAGTCACCAGCGCCGCTCCAGTGGTGATAGAGACCGCCCGGTCCCCACTCACCGGTCGTGAACCCATGAAGCTGATCGGCATTCCGGCGACCGGTATTCAAGCGCGCACCGGTCATCGCAGCCTGGAAGTACATCTGAGGGGGGAACTCGTCGTAGCGCTGGTGCGCCCACCCCTCACCGCCGGGACGTCCCTCGCAAGGCGCGTGCTCGAGCGTGCGGTTGAGGAAGGTCTCGACGTGGGACTTGAGCGGGTTCTCGAGGGTCGTGTTCGACATGCGCGTCGGCGCCGGCCAAAGCTGCTGGTCGAGGAAGTCGTCCATCTCGATGGGGTTCGGGCAGCTGCCCGCGTCTGGCATCGAGGGGAAGGACATCGCCGGCTGGCTCCCGTAGGAGGTCGGCATGTCGCAGCGCGCAAATTCCTCGAAGCGGAGCATCTTCTGGCTCCAGGAGGTGGCGCCGAAGAGCGGACTCGGCTTACCACCGGTCGGGAGATCGAATCCGCCGCCGCCGTCGAGCTGGTCTTCGGGGATCTGCTGATTGATCCCCGCGTCCGCGTCAGTCCCCGTCGGTCCACCTTCGAACGCGCCATGGTTGGCGTGCTCGAGCCCATCGGGGAGATCCCCGATGGTGAGCTGGTTCGGGAGCGAGTGGTCGATGAGCAAGTCACCGCTTGCAAAGGGGACCACAAGACAGAAGGCCGCAACGGCCCACAGAAGGTTGGACCATCGGGCGAACCCAGATCGGTCATCTTTTGAATCTTGATGCTGCATCATCGCGGCACATACCTCCACCCGCCGGATTGTTAATAACGCACGTCGTCCCCACGAAATCGCATAACGCGCATTGAAGCACCGGTGGAGCACACCCCCATGGCACTTCGCGAGACAGGATTCCGACAGCCTACTCGCAGGATCCTATATAGGTACTGCGGCGCCTTGGGTCAATACACAGATAAGAGAGTCAGCTTTTACATTGAGCTGACTTTCATGGCGTGAAGAGTGCGATCGAACAGAAGTTACTCGCGAGCGCTCGTCGTTTCTCGCTCGCAAACTATAGCAAATGCACGACTTGTGACCGCGACCAGCCGTCCCCGCTGCGTATCGGTGGTTTGCCGAGAATTTTCGAATGAGAATATCCGCTTACGCTCTCCCGTCGGGGACGAAAACGGCTGACAAACCTGTCTTGCTATCAATTCGTCGGGCTCAGAAGCCGGGTTAACAGGCGGAGAGGGTGCAATCGAGCGAGGTTGGACTGTTTCCGCTGCCGCAGGTCGGGAACGGGGCGGGGGGGGCCGCACCGCCGGCAAACAAGTACTGGATCAAGGAGATGCCGTCGGCGATGTCGTTCTCGCCGTCGTCGTTCACGTCGCCCGCGCTCAGGCAGGGGGAGCTCCCGGGCAGGGGGTGGTATGGGCGGGACGGACGAAGTCAGCTCGAGACGCGGTTCCCGGCCCTCTGGCTCGCGAGGACCCGCGTCAGGATCGCGACGTCGTTCTCAAACTCCTCCGGAGCCACCGGACCGAACGAGAAGCGCATGTACTCGTGGTGGGGCCCGGCTCCCGGTGCGCGACGGTGCATGTCGCAGAGCCTGCCGGGGAGGATCGCGGCGTTCTCAGGGAAGAGTCGCTCGTTGAACGCATCGGCGGTCTCGCCGTGGGGGAGGCGTCCCCAGTGATAAAACCCGCCGTCGCCGGAGCGCAAGTCGAACCCAAGATCCCGGAGCGCGGCGCCGTAGCGGTCGCGCTGGGAGGCAAAGAAGGTCGCGATCGCGCTGCGTGCTTGCCGCACCCGTTCAATCTCGAGG
>CALEHF010000238.1 GCA_937876125.1 uncultured bacterium | reverse complement strand
TCCTCGAGGACGAGTCGCGCGTTCTCGAATGCTCGCGCCGAGGCGATGGGGGGAGAGTGCGGCGTGATTCCGACGTGCAAGATCAGCCAGCCGTGATTCAGCGCGAGTTGCGCTTCCAACTCTGCGAGAGATCGAATTGTCGGCACGCGGGTCTCCTCTTTCATACCAGCCCCACGGACCGTCGCCCGTCGGGTCGCGATTCGGGGAGGCATAACACGCGGAGCGGACGAGCCCACCTCCTCCGATCGAACAGTTCCCCCCCAGCTGCGATATCCGGAAGTGAACTGAGCGGACTCGTAAGTTAGGGTCATCCGTTGCCACTCGCGCGCATTTTTTCGTAGAATCATCAACATCGTCAGAGGGGTGCCCGAGTATGGGGCAACGATGGGCGGCGCGCGCCTCGACGATGACGTTATTCGCCTGAACAATTGCATCGCGCCTTCGCGCCCGCCCTCGTCGCTCCAGTCGAACCCAAGCTGAACGACCCGAGATGTCTCGCTAGAAGTGGTACGCGATCCAGACGCGGGCGCGGCTGGCATCGCCGTCGGCTTGCCCGAGATACTCGGTGTTGAGGTGCGTGAATTCCCAGCCGAGGCGTATGGGGTTCCACACGCTGTAGTGCGCGCCGATGTAGATCGCTTTGTTGCGATCGCGTCCGAGAGTCGGCAGGTCATGGTCATCGGGATCGTCGACAGAGACGCCGGCGAACAGGTGCGTCGTCCGGCTGTAGGCGTAGTTTAGTTCGACCCAAAACCCGTCTGCGCCGATCTCATCTCCGGTGGTGGCGTTGATCCCTTGGCCGATTCCGCCGCGGAGATCGTCCATGTTCTCGCCCATCCAGACCTCGCCCTTCACCTTCCACTCCTCGGTGATCGGAATCGCGAAGTCGATGCCGAACGCGCTCGAAGTCCATTCGTCTTCGCCGCCGACCGGAACGTCCGATTCCTCGAAGCCGAGGACGCCCCAGATACCGATTTCGGATTCTTGCGAGCCGAAGAGTCGGCCCGCGTAGGCCGCACGCGCTTGAAACTGCGGAATGCCGCTCGCCTCTCCGTCGAGAACGCCGTCGGCGGTTCCGTCGATCTCTTGGCTGTCGATCGCCCCTTGCAGCGCGATCGCACCGAACAACTTCAGCTCTCCTTCTTCGCCCATGTCGGGGGTGAAGCCGAAGCGTACCTGTGGACGGCGGTCCCCTGGGTTCCCCATGTTCCAGTTCAACGTGTCAGCGTTCACCGACGGGTACAGGGGCGAGAAGAGATCCCACGTCTGCCCGGCGAGGAGTGACCAGTCGTCCTTCTCGATCTGCAGGTATGCGTGACGAATGCGAAGTTCGTTTCGCGAATCGGAGCTGTCGAATCCGTAGAAGTCGAGCTCGAGCTTTCCGGTCAGGTCGCCGCCATCCAAGACGTCGCCCCCGTCGAAGTCGAGCCCGAAACGGGTAAGGCGGGTGTACAGCGTGAAGTCCGATCCCCCCGAGTTGACGACGTCATCGCTGATGGCGAACGCGGGGACCTGCGTATCGTTGAGCGGGTCGGATTCGTACACCGCATCGATGCGCAGGAAGCCGTAGAAGGTGAGCGCCGAGCCGAGCTTGGTGAGGACGCTCGAGTCGAGATCCTCCTGAGCAGACACGACCCCGGAGGTGCCGACGAGGGAGAGCACGGCGAGCGCGGCGAGCAGCCCCTTCTTCTGGATGGAAAACATTGGCATGAGAAAATCCTTCCATGGTCGGGGGAACGCGGTTGCGGACGGGCGCCCCTTCGGTCCTTGCGAGCGGGGGGATCCGTGCTGTTCAAAGATCGCGAAGCTTGCCTCCAGGGGCGGATCGGCGCAAGATCGGATGCGGAAGAGAGGGCTTCATGGAAATTGCCGGTCTCGGTATCGGGGTAGGACTATTCCTATTGTTCGCGTTCGCGTTGACCGTGTTTTGGCTCTGGATGCTGATCGAAGTGATCACCAAAGAGCCGGACCAAGGGAACGAGAAGCTCACCTGGATCCTAATTCTCGTGCTCTTGGGCCAGCTCGGAGCGATCCTCTACTTCTTCATCCGGCGTCCCCAACGGATCACCCAGACCGGGCAATGAACACCGACTCCAGCAAGCCTCTCGCGCCTCGGGCCCGCCGCCTTGTTCTCTCCGCCCTCGTCCTCGCATGCCTCATCGGAGTCTGCGTCGGAGTGCTTCTCTTCCGTGCTCAAAACACGACTCTCGCCGAAGCCCGAAGGCTCACAATTTCCGGCGAAGTGCGTGACGGGACCTTGGCAGTGGAATCGTTTTCTGCGCGCATGGTGCTCGTTGAACGGCGGTCAGCCCCTGGGGGATCGATCTGGCTCCTTCTTCGTCAGGCGGGTGAACCGGTCGCCTCGAACTATCTCCCCGCCGCACTTCACTTGCGCGTCGCCGACGACGCCAAGCATGTCCCGATTGCCATCCTCGATGGCCTGGCAATTGTCCCGGCGCCGCTCCTCGATGTGGCCTGGATGGGGAGCGGCACGGTCGCCGCCCTCGAGGCGGGTTCAGGCTCTGACGGGTGGGTCTTCGAGACCGTATGGAAGAATGCGGGCACCGAACTGACGATGCGACTCCGGTTGAAAGCAGACCGTGACGCGGTGGTCGCCGCCGGGAAAACGATCGAGATGACCGCAGAGGAGTTGGACGCTGAGTGGGGTGACTGGGTCCGAGGTGCGGACGAGTCCGGTGCAACCCGTCGCTGAGTCTGCAATCGGAGAGTTCGGTCTCCCGGCAATTTTCTTTGCCGCCTCAATGCATTACCAGTAAAGCACTTACGGGGCAGACGGCAGCCGTTTCGGGAACTCATCCCCAAGAGGGGTTGAGTCTTAGCCGATAATGGCGATAACAGAGATCGTCATTATCGTTTGGCGACCAAGAGACGCTCGGAAGGACACCAGCAAGGTGCTCACTCAGACGACCGAGACTGCGATTCGCATCATGATTCACCTCGCCCGCCAAGAGGGGGAGGAGCCGATTCCGATTCGGGAGGTCGGCATCGCGGTCGGCGGATCGGCGACCTACGTCGCGAAGACCATCCGGCGGCTGGTCGAAGGCGGGCTCCTGCGCTCGTTCCGTGGCGCGGCGGGTGGCGTCCGTCTCGCCTCGTCTTCCGAAACCATCACCTTGCTCGCGATCGTCGAGGCTGCCCAAGGGGTACTCGAAGAAAACTATTGCTTGACGGTCTCCTCCGACCAGCCGGTCTGCGCCTTTCACATGGCGATGGTCGAAACGCGAGCTGCCGTCACCGCTTCACTCTCTCGCTGGAGCCTCCACATGCTCTCCCGACCGACTCCTGAGAATGCCAGCTGTCGAATGCTGTTCGCTTCGAGCTCTGGCCCCCCGACCTAGGACCAAAGAAAGGAACGTCATGATGCTGCTGGATCCCCATCGACCCGTGCATCGCTTTGTGACCGATCATCTCGCCGCAGCGAGAGTTTTCGATCGTCACGGCATCGATTACTGCTGTCATGGCGATGAGAGCCTCGAAGAGAGCTGTCGCAAACGCCAACTCGATCCGAACAAGATTATCGAGGAGCTCTCCCTCCTGGACATGGAGTCCGCTCCGAACGACTTCTTCGAGCTCGGCCTGGGCGATCTCGCCGATCACATCGTTCACACTCACCATGTCTTTCTCCGAACCGAACTCCCCGCGCTCACCGAGAAGGTGGAGAAGGTCCTCAAAGCTCACGGCGATCGCGATCCGCGCTTGTTGGATGTTCGTCGCGTATTGCTCGGTCTGCGCTCTGAGCTGGAACACCACATGCAGAAGGAAGAACAGATCTTGTTCCCTCTCTGCCATCAACTCGGAGATCCCGACAGCCAGGGGGCGGCGCTCTTTTGCGGGTCAGTGCAAGCCCCGATCTCGGTCATGGTTTCTGAACATGAGGAGGCGGGGAGCGCCCTCGATCACTTGAAGGAACTGACGGACGGCTTCGCAGTGCCGGACGATTCTTGCGCCACCCATCGTTCGATGATCTTCGAGCTCGCTCGACTCGAGGCGGACCTGCACCGCCACATCCATAAGGAAAACTACATCCTGTTCCCGCGGGCCCTTGCCCAGGAAGCCGCGGCGTCGTGAGAGCGAGGCTCGAGATGAAGAATGGGCTCGTTGTGGTGATCGCACTCTCGACCCTTTTGATCGGCGGGACGCTCTTCTCGCAAGACCCGGCAGTCGATGAGAGTGTCGCTCCCTCCCCTTTGGTGGTGACGGAAGATCGTGATCCCGGTGCGGAGAGCTTCTTGATCAAGTGCTCGGGGTGTCACTCGGTCGGCCACGGAATGCGCACGGGACCCGATCTCCTCCCATCCACCTCATGGCCGGAGGCGACGCTGCGCCCGGGGATCCTTCGCATGGAGGAGAAGACGGGGCCACTCCCGCCCGAAGAGGTCGATGCCATCCTCTCGCTGATGAAGGACCCGACTCTCGCCGCGCGGCTGGCTCGCCAAGAAGAACGGATCGCGCAGCGATTCGCGGCGACCCTCGATGCGCCCAACCTCCGCGAAGGCCGGGAGCTCTTCCACGGAGCGAAAGCTCTCGCCCAAGGAGGAATGCCTTGCAGCTCGTGTCACGCCGCGGCTGGGCGTGGGGGAACCCTCGCCGCCGATCTCTCCCCTATTTGGAGTCAATTGGGACAGATTGGTCTCGTTTCCGCGTGCGAGGGATCGAACTTCCCCGTGATGCGACGCGCCTATCTCGATCACCCGATCGAGAAGCAAGAAGCGATTCATTTGGCGGCCTACCTCGAGTCGATCGCGAGTGCGACCCCGAGCTCGAGCGAGCCCCCCGTCTTGCTGATCGCCTTGGTGCTGTGCGCACTCGGCCTCGGCGGACTCACTTTCCGATCGCGCCGGCCCCGCTCTGGGGTCCGGGCTCGACTTCTTCAAGCATCGGTTCGGAGCTGAGCCATGACGTGGATCCAAGACATCTTCGCGCCCGAGCAGAGAGCGTGGGAAGACTTCTATCGGAACCGTTGGTCGTACGACAAGGTCGTGCGCAGCACTCATGGAGTGAACTGCACCGGTTCCTGTAGTTGGAATATCTACGTCAAGCAAGGGATCGTCACCTGGGAGATGCAAGCACTCGACTATCCGCAATTCGATCCGGAGATCCCTCCGTACGAACCGCGCGGTTGCCAGCGAGGCATCTCCTACTCCTGGTACATCTATTCGCCGCTGCGAGTGAAGTACCCGTTGATCCGTGGCGCCCTGCTCGACCTTTGGCGCCAGGCGAAGCGTCAGCACCCTGACGATCTCGCCGCCGCCTGGAAGTCGATCGTCGAGTCTCCCGAAAGCCGTGCTCGCTATCACCGCGCGCGAGGCAAGGGCGGCTTTCGGCGTGCCTCTTGGGATGAGGCCCACGAGCTGATCGCTGCGGCGAATGTCCAAACGATAAAGCGCCACGGACCCGATCGCATCATCGGGTTCTCGCCGATCCCCGCGATGTCGATGATCAGCTACGCGGCGGGGTCCCGATTCCTTCAGCTCATGGGAGGCGTCTGCCTCTCGTTCTACGACTGGTACTGCGACTTGCCACCGGCAAGCCCTGAGGTTTGGGGAGAGCAGACCGACGTCGCGGAGAGCGCGGATTGGTTCAAGTCGAAGTTCATCGCCGTGGTCGGATCGAACGTGCTGATGACGCGAACTCCCGATGCACACTTTCTCGTCGAAGTTCGGCATCAGGGTACGAAGGTCGTGGTCTTCTCTCCCGACTTCAGCCAGACGTCGAAAATTGCCGATGAGTGGGTCCCGATTCACCAGGGGCAAGACGGCGCTTACTGGCTGGCGGTCAATCATGTGATCTTGAAGGAGTGCTACCTCGATCGGGAGGTCGAAGCCTTCGTCGAGTATCAGAAACGCTTCACCGACAACCCGTTCCTCGTGCGTCTCGACGAGACGGGGGATGGCCAGTATCGACCCGGCCGCCTGCTTCGCGCATCCGATCTCGATCGAACGATTTCGGAAGATAACTCGGAGTGGAAGTACTTCGTCCTCGACCAGAAGAGCGGCGAGCTGCGCACACCCGGGGGTACGGTCGGCCACCGCTGGCAGGAGAAAAAGGGGCAGTGGAACCTCGACCTGACCGACCCCGTGACGGGCGAGACCTTCGACCCCGCGATCCGCCTCAGGGATCGCGCCACCGAGCACGTCCCGGTCGAGTTCCTCGACTTCTCGCGGGTCGATGGATCAGAGAAGGTCATGCGCGGGATCCCGGTGATCACCATCGAGACCGCCGCTGGCCCCGTGAAGGTCACCCCGGCATTCGAGTTGCTTCTCGGGCAATTCGGGGTCGGATCGCCCGAGTCGCTCGCGATCGGGACTTGGCCGAAGAGCTACGAAGATGACGCCGCGTGTTACACCCCCGCCTGGCAAGAGAAGTTCACGGGGATCGGTTCCGAAACGCTCATTCGGTTCGCACGCCAGTGGGCGAGGACCGCGGAGCTGAGTGATGGAGCCTGCTCCATCATCATCGGCGCCGGCGCCAATCACTGGTACCACAACAACCTGATCTACCGCGCGTGTATCACCTCGCTCGTTCTCTGCGGCTGCGTCGGGAAGAACGGCGGTGGCCTCAACCACTACGTCGGGCAAGAGAAACTGGTCCCGCAGGCGTCGTGGGCTCCGCTCGCGTTCGGCGGGGACTGGGGAGGGCCGCCGCGGCTCCAGAGCACGCCGACGTTTCACTACATGCACACCGATCAGTGGCGCTACGACCGACCCTTCGGCGAAGTTTGCCCGGTCGCAGACGCAGAAGGCCCGATGGCCGGGGGTCACACCGCGGACCGCGTCGTTCAAGCGGTGCGCTCCGGTTGGCTGCCGTGCTTCCCCCAGTTCGACAAGAGTAACCTCGAGGTCATCAAGGAAGCCCGAGCGGCGGGTGCTGACACCCCGGAGAAGATCAAAGAGCACGTCGTGGATCAGATCCGCGATCGAAAGCTCAAATTCTCGGTCGAGGACCCTGATAATCCCGAGAGCTTCCCCCGCGTGCTCTACATCTGGCGCGGGAACGCGCTCGCCTCGTCTGCGAAGGGGCACGAGTACTTCCTCCGTCACTACCTCGGCACTCATGACAACGCGATCGCTCCGGAAGTCGCCAAAGACGATGTCGAAGACGTCATTTGGCACGACAAGGTGGAGCTCGGCAAACTCGACCTGGTCATCGACATCAACTTCCGGATGGACACTTCCGCCCTCTACTCCGACATCGTTCTTCCCGCCGCCACCTACTACGAGAAGGACGATCTCAGCTCCACCGACTTGCACAGCTTCATCCACCCGCTGCAAGCGGCCGTTCCCCCTTGCTGGGAGTCGAAGTCGGACTGGCAGATCTTCAACGAGTTTGCGAAGCACACCGCGGAGCTCTCCAAGCAGTACTTCCCCGAGCCGATCACTGACGTCGTCATGACGCCGCTCCTCCACGATACACCGGCAGAGATCGCGCAGCCCGAAGTCAAGGAGTGGGCGAAGGGGGAGTGCGAGATGATCCCCGGGAAGACGATGCCGAATGTCGCCGTCGTCGAGCGTGACTACGTGAATCTCCACCGGAAGTTCGTTTCGGTGGGCAAAAACTTCCGAGACCAGGGACTGGGGATCCACGGGACGAAGTACGCCGTCGACGATCTCTACGACGAGTACCTGAAGCACTATCCCAAGGAGGAGTGGGGGGGGGACGCCTATCCCTCGATCGACAACGATCGGGATGCCTGCAACGTCATCCTTCACTTCGCCGCAGAGACCAATGGCGAGTGTGCGTATCGCGCCTACGAGGCGAAGTCGAAGAAGACCGGACACGATCACACCCATCTCGCCCTCGACACTCGGGGAGTGAAGTACACCTTCGATGATCTCACTTCGGAGCCGCGTCGGGCGTTGACCACGCCGTTCTGGACCGGGATCACCGCGGGGGGGCGCACCTACTCCGCCTACTGTCAAAACGTCGAAGAGTCGATTCCCTGGCGCACCCAAACCGGCCGACAGCATCTCTATCTCGATCACGAGGTCTACCGGGCGTACGGAGAGCACCTCCCGACCTACAAGCCTCGCCCCGGTCACGAACTCACGGGGGACATCGATGAGACCACTGCGAAGTCTGGGGAGCTGGTCCTCAACTACTTGACGCCCCACGGGAAGTGGCACATCCACTCGACCTTCGGAGACAACCTCCGGATGAAGACGCTCTCGCGCGGATGTGAACCCGCATGGCTGAACGATAGAGACGCTGGCCTCGCTGGAATTCGTGACAACGACTGGATCGAGCTCGTCAACGATCACGGGGTGGTCGTCACGCGCGCCTGCGTCAGCGCGCGGATTCCGCGCGGCATGTGCTTCATCTATCACGCGACCGAACGGACGGTCGGAGTGCCGAAGTCGAAGGCGCGTGGCAATCGCCGCGCCGGCAACCACAACAGCCTCACTCGCGCGCGCTTGAAACCGCTTTTCATGATCGGCGGCTACGCGCAGTTCACCTACTTCTTCAACTACTGGGGGCCGCAAGGGGTCAACCGCGACACCTTCGTCGTCATTCGCAAACTCGAACGCTTGGAGTGGTGAGGTAACCCGAATGGACGTGCGCGCCCAAACCGCAATGGTGTTCCACCTCGATAAGTGCATCGGTTGCCACACTTGCAGCGTCGCTTGCAAGAACATCTGGACCGATCGGCCCGGCGCCGAGTACATGTGGTGGAACAACGTCGAGACGAAGCCCGGCACGGGCTACCCAACCCGGTGGGAAGACCAAATCGAGTATCGCGGGGGGTGGCGAGTGAACTCGCGCCGTGAACTCGTCCTGCGCAGCCAGAACAAGGCGAGCGCATTTCTGAAACTGTTTTACAACCCGAACCAGCCGGGCCTCGACGACTACTACGAGCCGTGGACCTATCGTTACCAAGATCTGTTCGACGCCGCCGAAGGGGATGACCAGCCGACGGCGATCCCCGTCTCTCAAATCACCGGCGAACCGATCGACATCGAGGCAGGGCCGAACTGGGACGACGACCTGTCGGGAAGCCCCATCTACGCCGAGAACGACCCGAACTTGGAGGGGCTCTCTGCGGAAGAGAAGCGCGCGCTCCTCGAAGTCGAGTCGATCGCGATGATGTATCTCCCGCGGATCTGCAATCATTGTGCGAACCCCAGCTGTGTCGCTGCCTGTCCGAGCGGTGCTCTCTACAAGCGCGGAGAGGACGGGGTCGTTCTCGTCAATCAGAATGAGTGTCGCGGTTGGCGATCGTGCGTCACTGCGTGCCCGTACAAGAAGATGTACTTCAACTGGCAGACCGGCAAGTCTGAGAAGTGCATCTTGTGCTATCCGCGCGTCGAGACCGGGCAAGCTCCCGCGTGCTTCCACAGTTGCGTCGGCCGTATCCGCTACCTTGGCGTCTTGCTCTACGATGCGGACCGGGTTCACGACGCGATGCTCGCACCCGATGAGTCGCTGGTCGAAGCCCAACGCAGTGTGATCCTCGATCCGTTCGATCCCGAAGTCATCCGTGAAGCCGCGGCGAGTGGCCTTCCCCCCGAAATGGTCGCCTCCGCTCAGGGGTCGCCAGTTTGGCGCTTCGTCAAGGAGTGGGAACTCGCGCTCCCCCTGCACCCCGAGTTCCGCACGCTCCCGATGCTCTACTACGTTCCCCCGCTCTTGCCGGTCATGGGGAAAATGACCGCCGGAGCCCATGATTCCGTCGTGGAGGAAATGTTCGGGGCCGTCGATGGCTCACGGATCTCGATCGAGTTTCTGTCGAAGCTCTTCTCGGCGGGGAACACCGACGTTGTTCGGGATGTGCTTCGCAAATTGGTCGCAGTGAGAATCCATCGACGCTCGAAGGGGATCGACGACATCTCACCTGAGGTTGCTCAGAAGGCGCTCAGGGAAGCACAGCTCACTGAAAAGTAGGCGGATGCGATCTATCGCCTCACAGCATTGAGCAATGCGCACGAGCGCTACGTCATGCCACCGATCCAAAGAGAAGAAGCCATGCCCGGAGAATGTGCCCCCGAGAGCTGTAAGGGCAGTTGTGGATTTGGACCGGACAGCCCCCCGAAAAGAAGGGGATAATCGAATGCAATCACCGAACACCGCGGAGCGACTCGAGGCGCTGGCTCGTCTGCTCGACCCTCCGGATTTCGACTACCGCGACCGCCTGGCCGAGCTCAGCGAAGCTCTCACCGCTTCCGAACACCCCTCAGCAATCCTGCTCGAGCGACTCGGGAATGCACTCGAACTCCTCGATCCGACCGAGATCCAGGAGCTGCATTTGAAGACCTTTGACCTCGCGCCCGCCTGCATCCCTTACCTCTCCGTTCACCTGTTCGGCGAGGAGAGCTTTCGGCGTTCTCAGTTGATGGTGGGCCTCCACGAAGCCTACGAACGCATCGGTCACGAAACCCACGGCGAGCTTCCCGACCATCTCGGAGTCGTTCTCGATTCTCTGGATCGGTTGACCGCTGAAGAGGCGATCGACCTGCACCGGTTCGCTCTCATCCCCGCCCTTCTCAAAATGCGTTCGGGACTCGAGAAGACGGGCAATCCCTATCGGTATCTGTTGGGGGCCATCGAACTCTATCTTCTCCACGAGTTCGGTCCCGCAGAGGGAGAGGACGCCGCGCCATGATCTCTCAATTCCTGTTCGCAGGGCTTCCCTACTTGGCGGTTGCGCTTCTCGTGATCGGATCGATCTATCGCTTCCGGAACGACCCCTACAGCTACACCGCGCTCTCTTCGCAGTTCCTCGAGGATCGCAAATTGCTGCTCGGGTCACTTCCGTGGCATGTGGGAATCTTCATCGTTCTGTTCGGGCACGGGATCGCCTTTCTCCTCCCGACCATCTGGGGAAGCCTGACCAGCAGTCGTCTGTTCCTGATCACGGTCGAGGTGATCGGTCTCGCCGGTGCTCTGCTCGCATTGATCGGCCTCGGAATGCTGATCGCGCGGCGCCTCACGAGCGCCAAGCTGCAGAAGGTCACAACGAACCTCGATCTGACCCTGTTGGTCTTGCTCGGTTTCCAGGTTCTGACGGGGATCGGCATCGCCCTGCAGCTGAGGTGGGGCGCCGCGTGGGCGACGGGAACGACGACGCCCTATCTGTGGAGCTTGCTGACGCTCCGGCCGGAACTGGGCTACGTCACTGAGCTCCCGGGTCTCGTGCAGGTGCACATCGTCGGAGCGTGGGTGATCGCGGCGGTCCTGCCATTCACGCGACTCGTCCACGTCTTCTCGCTCCCGTTCTCCTACATTTTCCGCCCTCATCAGCGCGTGATCTGGACTCGCCCGCGCCCCGCTCCCGTCAACATCGCGGCGTCCCCCGACAGCCGCCGCACCTTCATGAAGGGCGCCCTGGGCATCTCATCTGCGGGGGCTCTCCTCTCGGTCGGCTTCATGGAGAAGGCCGTGCGGTTCTTCCGCGGGCCGGACACGACCGCCGATGAGGACGCCGAGATCCTCGAGAAGAGACTCAGGCGTCTTCGCGTCACCACGGAAGAACGCGAGCTCGAACTCGAGAGAATGAAAAGGGAGTTCATCGAGGTCGCGAGGGTCGGTGAGCTCGACGCGAGCACGGGTAAGTACTTCATCGACTACGAAATGCGACCGGCGCTCGCGTTCCTCGGGAGCGATGGCTTTCCAATCTTGATCTCTGCGAAGTGTACCCATCTCGGTTGCACGGTCTCGAGCAAGGTCGACAGCCAAGGGCGCCTCCTTTGTCCGTGCCACGTCTCCTACTTCGACGTACGTACCGGGCAGCCGAACGCGGGCGCACCCGCGAAGGAGCCCTTGCCTCGACTCGGGTGGGTTTTGTTCGACGCATCCGGTGAGTTGATCTGCACCCAAGGCCCCGACGGGAAGCGACAGGGAGAGCCGAGCGCCGAGGCGCTCGCCCACGCGCAGGTCTTCATCTCGAAGAGCCACGAGGGGGCGTCGTCATGAACGTGCCCCGAACGTTCGGAACCATCGCGGACTTCTTCGCGGAGCGCTTTCCGATCTCAAAGCTCAATTTCCGGTCCATGGTCCAGAAGAAGGAAGTCCCGATTCACCGCCTCTCCTGGGCCTACTATCTCGGCGGGCTCGCACTGTTCTTTCTCGGAGTGCAGCTCGTCACTGGATTGATGCTGCTGTTCTACTACGAGCCGACCGTTTCTGACGCCCACGCCTCGGTCGAGTACATCTCCCAGCACGTCGAGGGGGGAGCGCTCGTCAGGAACATCCACTCATGGGGTTCCTCGTGCATGATCTTCTGCGTGCTCGTGCACATGATTACAGCGTTCGCGATGAAGGCGTTCGAAAAGCCGCGGGAGATCACTTGGATCAGCGGTGTCGCGCTTCTTTTCCTCGTCTTCGGATTCGGTTTCACGGGGTATTTGTTACCGTGGAATCAGATCGCGGTGAATGCGACAAAGGTCGGACTTCAATCGATCGAAGAGGTGGGGAACTACCTCCCCGGTGCACTGGCGGAGATACCGACTCGTATCAAAGAGACGATTCAGGGCGAGGCAACCGTCGGGCAAGCCACGCTGAGCCGGTTCTACGCGCTGCATGTGGTCATCCTTCCCCTGGGCCTTCTCTCCATCCTCGGCTTGCATCTGCTGTCGATCCAGATTCACGGCATGAGCCAAGGCGTCGATCGACCCACCGGCCGAACCGAACGCTTCTTCCCGATGTTCATCCTGAAGGACTTCTCGCTGTGGGGCGTGGTGTTCCTCGGGTTCTTCGTCGTGGCGCTCTGCCTGCCCTTCGAAGCGTTCTTCGCCTATCCGCTTTTCGCGCCCTATGACGCACTTGGGTCGACCCCCGATGGCATCAAGCCGGAGTGGTACTTCTTCTTCATCTATTACCCCCTCGAGCTGTTGCCGTTCTGGTTGGTCGTGGGACTCACGATGGTGGTCAAGGTGGTCCTCTTCATCGCCCCTTGGATCTTCCGCGGAACCAGTCGCAAGACGCTGCGAGCCATCGCGGTCGGCGGTGCTCTCTACATGGTGGTGATGACGATCTTCGGGCAACAGATCTACGAGATCTTCAAGGGAGGACACTCATGAAGATCGGTGTCGCGCTTCGCTCATGCGTCGTCGTCTCCGCACTCTTCGCAGTCATGCAGGGAGAGGTCTCTGCGCGCTCGGAGTTCCAGGTGTTCTCTCAAGCCAACTCGGGGCGTGGCGTCGATTGCGCGATGTGCCATGCGCATCCCAATGGGCCTGAGGGGCTCAAGCCGGGGCAGATTGGAAGCCTCAATGCCCAGGAGCTCAAGCTCCTGGGGCTCGCTCGCACTGCCTTCGAACCCGGGAGCTCCGTCGAGAACCCGATCCTGAACGACTTCGGAAATCGCATCGTGTTCGAACTGGGGAAGCGAACGTTTCTCGAGCTTCGAGCCCAACCGGAACTACTCGGGTCGCTCCTCTCCGCCGACTCCGACCTCGATCATGACGGGATTCCAGACGCCACCGAGTTCCTCCAAGGCACGCATCCCCTCAGCTCTCAGCACGGCGCGCCGGGGGCCCTGTTCCTCCACAACCTGGGCGAGCAGTGGTTCCCGATCGTCATGTTGGCGGTCGCTACCGCGCTCGGTCTCTACGGGCTCCGTCATCTACTGATCTGGTTCTCGATCCTCACTGACCAATGGTCCGCTGAGTCGAGCTCCTCGGAAGGAGACTAGGTATGGACGGATCTGCTCCCAAGGGTCAGGCGATCCAGGTTCTGGTGATGAACACGCTCGCGTTCACGGTGTGCTTCGCCGCTTGGATGATGAATGGAGTCTTGGTCACCTTTCTGGTCGACAATCAGGTCTTCGAATTCAGCAAAGTTCAGATCGGTTGGCTCATCGGAACACCGGTGCTCACCGGAGCGATCACGCGGCTTCCGGTCGGACTCCTGACCGACAAGTACGGCGGGCGCGTCGTCTACACGGTGCTCATGTTGATCTCAGCGATTCCGATGTGGCTGATGTCGACGGCGAACACTTACGGTGAATTCTTGCTGTTCAGCCTTGGATTCGGTCTGACCGGGGCCTCCTTCGCAGTGGGGATCGCCTATACCTCGGTGTGGTTCGAGCGCTCTCGCCAGGGAACGGCGCTCGGCATCTTCGGCGCAGGGAACGCAGGGGCGGCACTGACCAGTCTGGGGGCACCGACGCTTCTCGGCTATCTCACCGCAGGCAGCGTCGGTATGGAGGGGTGGCGGTCGCTTCCGAAGATCTACGCCGCCGCCCTGGCGACCACCGCGGTCATCTTCTGGTTCATGACTCACACCAAGAAATTGGTCGACGCCGATTCCAAGACGATGCGCGAACGGCTGAAGCCGCTCGGTGAAATGCGGGTGTGGCGTTTCGGCCTCTACTACTTCTTCGTCTTTGGTGGCTTCGTCGCTCTCGCGCAATGGCTGATTCCGTACTACGTGAACGTGTACGCGATGAGCGTGGTCACGGCGGGGCTCATGGCCTCGATTTTCTCGCTCCCGTCCGGGGTGATCCGTGCTCTGGGTGGCTGGCTCTCGGACCTGCTCGGAGCGCGGTCGGTGATGTATTGGGTACTCGCGGTCAGCGCTGCGTGCTGTCTTTTCCTCACGGTTCCCCGAATGGATATCGCAGCGCCCGGGCAGGGTGTGATGGCGCCCGCCTCGGGAACGATCACCGCTGTCTCGGCGGAGAGCGTCACGATCGGCAACCGCACGCTACCCCTCCAGACGATGCCGCCCGACAGCGTCAGTCTGATCAACGACCCCGATGTCTTGATCTTGCCAGCGTTTGAGTTCTGGCAAGAGCCCGTGGTCGTGACGGGGCAAGAGGTGAAGAAGAAGGAGCTCCTCGCGCGAGGGGTCACTCACATCTACTTCCAAGCGAATGTCTGGATCTTCACCGCTCTTGTGTTCGCACTCGGAATCGCGATGGGGATCGGCAAGGCAGCGGTCTACAAACACATTCCAGACTACTTCCCTCATGACGTGGGAGTGGTGGGCGGAATCGTCGGGGTACTCGGCGGTCTCGGTGGATTCGTCTGCCCGATCATTTTCGGATACCTACTCCAAGGAACGGGGATTTGGACCACTTGCTGGCTCTTCTTCCTCGCCCTGACGGTCGGCTGCCTGATCTGGATGCACCTGGTCGTTCGTCGGATGCTCAAGGCACGAGATCCTGAGCTCCTTCGTCACATGGAACACACCACCGCAGAATTCGAGGAGAGTGGGGATGCGCCCGAAGCATCCGACGGCGCTCCAGTGTTGACGCGGTTGGGCGGAGGCACAGCATGAAGTCTATCGAACGCTGGGACGTGGAAGACTCGGAGTTTTGGGAGTCTGAAGGGAAGCAGATCGCGAGCCGCAATCTCTGGATCTCGATTCCGAACCTGCTCTGCGGTTTCGCGGTTTGGCTCTACTGGGGAATGATTGCGAAGATGATCCAGAAGATCCACTTCGGTAGTGGTGAGGAGCTCTTCGCGTTCTTGGACGGCAGTGGTGTACCGATCACCGGTGACGCCTACCGCAACCTGCTGTTCACACTTCCCGCAGTCGCGGGTCTCGCAGGAGCGACGCTGCGCATTCCGAACTCATTCATGATCGCGATCTGCGGGGGTCGGAACGTCAAGTTCATGACCACGATCCTGTTGATCATTCCCGCGGTGGCCGCAGGGATCGCGCTTCAGAACCCGGACACGCCCTTCTTCACCTATGTCATGCTCGCGGCGCTGTCGGGGGTGGGTGGCGGTGCTTTCGCCTCGTCGATGTCGAACATCTCGTTCTTCTACCCGAAGCGGATGCAGGGGCTCGCGCTGGGACTGAATGCCGGGCTCGGAAACCTCGGGGTCAGCGTGATGCAGTTCCTCGTCCCCTGGTCGATCACCTTCAGCATGTTCGGAGGAATGGGGGGAGAACCGTACGTCTTCGGAAGCGGGGCGGCTGAGACCTCGCTGTGGGTTCAGAACGCGGCGCTCGTTTGGGTGCCGGTCATGGCGATATTCGCTCTGGCGGCGTTCTTCGGGATGAACAACCTTCCCCAACACAAGTGTGGTCCCACCCCGATTGCGGTCGGCCGATACCTGTGGCTCACGATCCTCGGGTTCGGAGGGGCTGCGGTGGGGATCGCTCTCTTGCTCGCCGATTGGGGAGGAGTTCCGAAGCTACTGAAGATTTTCGCCGTGCTCGCGATCACGGTGCTGACCACGCTCGCTTTCATGCGATTCCTCACTCCGAACGCGACCAAGGAGAATCTCAAGGGACAGTTCGGAATCTTTCGAAACAAACACAACTGGATCATGACGTACCTCTACACCATGACCTTTGGCTCGTTCATCGGCTACGCGAATGCGTTCCCGAAGCTGATCGACGACGTCTTTGGAGTGATCCGTGTCGATGCGATGGGCAACCGGCTCGCGGACGCGATCCCCAACCCGAATGCCATCCACTCGGCCGCCTACATCTTCATTGGCGCCGGGGTGGGAGCCCTGATTCGCCCGGTCGGAGGGTGGCTCTCCGACAAGTTGGGTGGGGCACGAGTGACGCAGTGGGATACGGTTCTGATGATTCTCTCGACGATCGGAGCGGGCTACTACGTTGCCCTCGCGAACAACTCTCCCACTCCTGAGGATTACTTCTACCCGTTCCTGTTTCTGTTCATCCTCCTGTTTGCGACGACTGGCATCGGGAACGGGTCCACGTTCCGCATGATCCCGATGATCTTCTCGAAAGAGCAGGCGGGGCCCGTCCTCGGGTGGACCTCCGCGATCGCGGCATACGGCGCCTATCTGATCCCGAAGATCTTTGGGCAACAGATCGAGAACGGTACCCCGCAGTACGCGCTGTACGGGTTCTCCGTCTACTACGCGAGTTGTCTCGGGTTGTGCTGGTACTTCTATGCGCGGAAGAACGCGGAGATTCCTTGTTAGGAAGCGGTTGAAATGAGCGTCTAGGACATCTCTCCGAGGACCCAGCGGAACTCACCCGAGATCCCATTGACGAGCGCCTTTTCACCATCTTTTCCCGCGAAATAGGGCCAGGTGTAGGTCTCGATGACGAGGTGAGGCGGGTGCGGGTGCTTGAGTGCATAGGCGAGCGCCGCCGCAGTTTCTTTGCGAGTCGTACGGAGGTGCCCCATCCGCGCGCGCGACAACGGCACGTGGAAATGAACGCGCACCTCCTCGAAGTCCTCGAGCTCTCCACGCGCATGCTTGAGGTCCGGCAGATCCGAGCCGCGCCAGAGCGACCCGTCTTTTCTGCGTGCGACCGACTGATGCAAATACCGCGGCTCACGAAACCCGAGCAGCTCCTCGAACCCTTCGCGGTTCTTCGCCGGGTGGGGGAGAGCGAGCGCGTTGGTCAGATGCAACTTGCCGATGCGAAGGCCCACCGCTTCGATCGCGCGCCATTCTTCGACCGGATCACGAAACATCACCGAGGCGTGGCAAACGTCGAGATTGATGGCGAAGTAGCGCAGTAGGGTCTCTTCGACGCGCTTCTTCGCAATTTTGAGCTCACTCGGAAGGAGCCTCGCCGCCGCCGGGAGAAGGGCGTTGTTGTAAAAGCTCGTGACGTCTTCCGAGACCTCGAAAGTGGTATCGGGCTCCGGCTCGGCGCAGAGCGTGATGTGAACCCCTCGCTCGCGTTCGATCCTCGCGAGGTGCAGAACCGTGCGCACGTAGTTCTCCGCCATCTTCAATTGGCGCAAAGGGGTGTGCCCAGAGGGGCGATAAGCCCCGCCGAGCGTGGAAATCGTCCCCGGCTCGTTCTCTGGCAGCAGATCGGCGAGTTGATCCGCGATCCGGCGTGTCAAATCAGCACGGCGATGGTGCGCCCAGCTCGGCAGGTAGACCTGCTCCTTCACTCGGCGTGCATGGAAGTCCCGGAGCGGAAACGCGTTCACGCTGAAGGGGAAAAGCCCGCGCGCGGCGAGCCCTTCGCGCAACTCCGCTCGTACTTGTGGGCGAGCGAGATCGCGCGAAAGGCCTTCACCGATGTGTGGGACGATCCCGAAGTACTCACCCGGCGCGACGCGCTCGGAGATTGGGATCGTGTAACGGGCCAGTGCCGTCCGCAGCTGCGCCACGCTCGCCGCGGGGTGCGCGTTCATTTCGTAACCGAGGCGAAGCTCTGGCTTGCGCGGGCGGTAGATGATCATGCGGCGCGGGCGACCGGCGGAGCTACTCTGTCCCGGAGGGGTAACTGAGGTTGCCGGTCACTCCCTGAATGCGTGAGCTCGCGGGAGAGATGCGGATCAGCGTCACGTCTCCGTCGATGTTCTTCAGAGTGACGCCGGCCGGATTGTCGGACGCGGTGACATTGCCGGTGATGTTCTGGACCAACAGTTTGCCGCCGGCATCTTGGATCGCGACGTCGCCGCTGATCATCGCAATTTCGAGGTCTCCATCGCCGTCGGTGATCTGCAAGTGGCCGATGGCATCGCGGATCGAGGTCTTCGATCCGGCGGTGTGAATCACGAGTCCGCCGTTCATGCCCTCGACGGTCACTTTACCGGAGTCGCCCGTGAGTTTCAGTCCGCTGGCCAGGCCGTAGATTTCGACATCGCCGGCAGAGTCATTGAGCGTGACCTGCACCGTGTGTGGCACTCGGATCGTCAGGTCGCACGTGTAGTATTGGTCGCCAGAAGCGATGAGTGGCTCGGAGATCGCCACGACGGGGTTCTCAGTCTTGTCCGCCTGGATGTTGAGGGTCACTTCCCCTGCGATCCGTTTGGCTTCTTGGTAGCTCTCCGCGTGGGTGCTGACGATCCCTTCGATCTCAATCGAGCGTCGGCTTTCTTCTCCGACGATCTTGATCGTGCCCGCGCCGGTGCGCAGGGTGAGCGTGCGGAGGGTGCCCGAGGAGATGGTGCGATCCAGGTTGGTCTGATAGTCGGCGCCGGCGGTCCGCGTCCCTGCCATGTTGCACCCTGCGAGAATCACGAGGGCGGCCGAAGCGAACGCGGAGATCATGATGTTCCGAAGCATTCCGGGAGTCCTTTCAGGGGGAGAAGAGCCCGGCAGTATACGCTCGACCCCGGGTGCGGGGGAAGCGAAGGTGTGACCTCGCCCCGATCGGTCCCCCCGATCCCCCCTGGCTCGATCCCTTGGGAAAGGCTACGATCGTCCCGCCACCGCGGAGCCTGCGTCCCGCAGTCTCCATGTCCCCAGGGAAGGATCTCAGCCGTATGTCAGATCTCGAGGCACGCCTCGGGGAGTTCCGCAAGGAGTTCCAGAAGGTGCGCGCGGAGGTGGCGAAGGTCCTCGTCGGACAAGACGAGGTCGTCGAGCACACCTTGATTGCCCTCTTCGCCGGGGGGCACTGTCTGCTCGAGGGTGTCCCCGGACTGGGGAAGACGCTTCTGGTCCGCACCCTCGCGCGGGTGCTCGAGCTCGAGTACTCCCGCATCCAGTTCACCCCAGATCTCATGCCCGCTGACATCATCGGTACGCGGATGGTCGTCGAGAATGACCGTGGCGAGCGGAAGTTCGAGTTCCAGAAGGGGCCGATCTTCGGACAGATTGTCCTCGCCGACGAAGTGAACCGCGCGACCCCGAAGACCCAGTCCGCCCTTCTCGAAGCGATGCAGGAGCACGAGGTCACGGTCGGACGCGAGAGCCACAAGCTCGAGGAGCCGTTCCTGGTTCTCGCGACCCAGAACCCCCTCGAGATGGACGGGACCTACCCGCTCCCCGAGGCGCAACTCGATCGCTTCATGTTCAAAGTGAACGTCCCGTTCCCCACCCGCACCGAACTGACAGAAGTGCTCGTGCGCACCACCGATATCTACGAAGTGGATGTCCACAAAGTGCTCGACGGTCCGAGCATTCGCAGCTACCAGGAGCTGGTCCGCAAGATCGTCGTCGCACCTCACGTGAGCGACTACGCGGTGCGCATGCTTCTCGCCACGCACCCCGATCAGCCCGCCGCCCCCGAGTCGGTACGCCGCTTCGTCCGCTACGGTGGGAGCCCGCGCGGAGTGCAAGCGATGCTTCTCGGTGCGAAGATCGTCGCGGCTCTCGATGGGCGCTACAACGTCGGGTTCGATGACTTGCGC
>CALEHF010000237.1 GCA_937876125.1 uncultured bacterium | reverse complement strand
GCCACCGAAATCTCAAACCCTCGGTTCGAAAGCAGTTCTCCGACAGCCTCCTAGTCCTGGAATCAGCGGATGATTGCGAGCGAGGCGCCGGCGAATCGGCAAGCCGTAGCCGTGATCATCCGCTGATTCCAGGCCTAGTACTCAGGTGGCCCCACGGCCCTCGCGCGCTCCTGTCTTCGGCCTAGGGAGGGGGGGGTGTTTACCCGTAAATCGTGGGATCCTCGCCCGCTTTGCGCCATCTGGGGTAGCGGAGTATCTTTCTACTAGGGGAACCCTCGATGAGCCAGAACGGCTCTCCCCTCGACCTCCGGCGAGAACTCCGTTTAGGAACCTCGCCCCTCACGATCGGAAGGCCTGCGAAATGGGTGGATTCCTGCGAATCGCCGCTGTGCTCGTGGTGGGGTGGATCCTCGTCACACAGGTGCGTGGGTGCATGATGTCCGATGAGGACCACTTGCGGGGACTGATCGCCGATGCCGAAGAGGGGTGGAACTCCGCAGACGCCACGGAGGCTGTCGAGCCGCTCGCGGACGACTTCGTGCTCGCGCCGTTCCGACAGGGAAAGCCGTGGCTCCGCGGAATCCTCCAGAACATCTTCATGTACAATCGCGATCCCAAGACCCACGACTTCATCTGGGAAGCGACGATCGACTGGGACACCGTCGATCTGAAGTTCGTCGATGCAGAGCACACCCACGCACAGATTCGGGGGCAAGTCTCCCTCTTGCGCAGCGATGGACGCTCCGAAGGAAACTATGACGGTGCATTTGGGGTGGAAGCGCGGAAGCGCGAGGGAGATTGGGAGATCGTCGCCGCTGGCCTGCAGGGGCTCGGCAACTTCCGAGGTCGCGCCCGGACCAAGTAGCGGTGTGACTTCGAGTCACGAGCCCTGTAGCCGAAGACTCTATGAGACGTCGACTCTATGAGACGTCGCGGGTTCGGAAGAGGGCTGCCGCCAGGGCGACGAGCGCGATCGTGTAAGAGAGCGCCCAGACCGAGCTCGCGATCCCCGCTCCCCACGTCAAATCCGCCCCCCGGATGAGACCATCGCTCACCCACAAGTACTGCAGATTCGGGAGCAAGAAGCGCCAGGACGCGCCTCCCGCGATCGCTCCCCCGACCATCCCCACGACGAAGACCGCACTGGTCACCGCCAAGGTCGCCATCGTTCCCAATCGGGTCGAGGCGGCGAGCGCGACGGCTCCCAAGATCAACATCGCCTCGTAGAGCAGTACCAGAGCTCCGAGGACGTTCCCGTCGAGATCGCTGAGCGGGCTCTGCAGCTGCCACTCCTTGTTGAAGGAGAAGACGCACACCGTTGCCAGCGGGGCGATCCACACGAGGTGTCGGCTGATGCGGGATGGGAAAGAGCTTCCGTGGCGCCAGTTCGACCAGAACGAGAGCCCCATCGCGAGCCCCAATCCTGCGCACGCAAAGGTGATCACCGGCGCATCGGCCCCGTCGCGCACGGTCATGATCACTTGGTGGCGGACAGAGAGCAGCAGAGCGAAGCTCCACACCCACCAGGCACTCCCCAAGGCGAGAGCGATCCCGAGAAATTTCCCGAGCAACAAGCTCGTGCGCGAAATCGGTTTCGACAGGACCGTCAGAACCGTTTGGCGACGGATCTCGTCCCCGAGCGCGAGGGCAGCGGTAAAGGAAGCGAGGAACATGCCGAGAAGGAAGATAGTGCTCAGCCCCAGTTCGAGCAGGAGCTGGTCATCGTCCCCGAGCGTGAAAGCTGCGACGAGGGGGTTCAGACCCTGAAGGCCTATGCCGAGGAGAAGAAGGATGGCATGAATCGGTTGGCGCATCGCTTCGGTTGCCGTGTTGAGGGCAATCGTGATGACGGGGGATCTTCCCAGAGTTGAGCGATGCGCTCCAGAATTCTGAAGCTGGCCGGAATTCTGAAGCGGGGGGGGCGGCAGTTCTCGAGCACGAGACATGGGGAACGATCTCCTCTCGTCGAGGGGCGGGCAAGCTTGCAACAGGATGACGATATCGGCGTCTATCGTCTATCCGCTTCAGAGATTTTGACGTGAGGGACTTCGACATGTGGAGATTTGACGCCGACTCACAGTCGAAGCGCTGGCCTCCTTCATGGGGAGGCCGGTAGAGTGTCCGGCGGGAATGCCGGGGAGATCAACAGATGACCACAGCGACTCCGAACTCTGTCGTCGAGTGCCGTGGGGTCCGGAAAGTCTTCCGCGACTTCTGGCTTCGTCCGCGCGTCGTCGCGGTCGATGGACTCGACCTGACGGTCGAACGCGGCGAAGTCTTCGGCCTGCTCGGGCCGAACGGCTCGGGCAAATCAACAACGATCAAGATGCTTCTTGGATTGTTGTTCCCGAGCGATGGCGAAATCTCCGTCCTCGGAGGACGCCCCGGGACTAAGGAAGTGCTCGCGCGCGTGGGTTACCTCCCCGAGGACAGCTACCTCTACCCGTTTCTCGACGGGCGCGAGACCCTCGAATTCTTCGCGCGACTGTTCGGCCTCGATGCGGCCGAACGCCGCCGCCGCGCCAGCGAACTTCTCGAAATGGTAGGCCTCCCCGACGCGGGGCTGCGGCCGGTGCAAGAGTACTCGAAGGGGATGCAAAGGCGGATCGGTCTCGCTCAGAGTCTGATCAACGACCCCGAACTCTTGATTCTCGATGAACCGACCAACGGCCTCGACCCGATCGGCACCCGTCAGGTCAAGGACGTGATCCACGCGCTGCGCGATCGTGGCAAGACGGTCATCGTCACCAGTCACCTCCTCGCCGACGTCGAAGAAGTCTCCGATCGCGTCTCCATCCTCTACGGAGGAAAGCAGCGCCTCCTCGGCACGGTCGATGAGCTGCTCGCGGACACCGGTCGTACCGTGTTCGAAACCGATCGACTCCCCACCGCTCTCATCGAGGAATTCAAGAAGCGCCTCGCCGCGGAGGGAGTCGACGTGCATCGCGTCGATGCCCCACGCCAGCACCTCGAAGCACTGTTTCTCGAGATCGTGCGCTCGGCGCAATCGGAGGGTGCGGTCACGTCGGGGGCGCGGGAGACCGGAGAAATTCCCGCGTTCCTCGGTCGAGGTCCCTCCCCTTCGCACTCGACTGCGCCTCTGGCTCTGACTCAGGGCTCTCCGAAGAGAGCAGTCGTCACCAAGGGCGAGGAGGTCACCGAGGACGAGGAGCACCCGCAAGCATGAGCGCACTCTGGAGCGGACTCTCAGGCGGTACTCGGTTTCTCGGAGGCTCAGCGATCGTGCTCGCCCTCCTCGGTGCCGCGCTGGCGGCGAGCGGCGAGAGCCTGAGCGCGCACCTCGGGTTCGCGGCCGTCGTCAAAATTTGGGGTGGAGCGCTCCTGGTCCAGCTCGGTCTCGTCGGCTTGGGACGAATCCTGCGCCTCGGCGGTGGGTCGTTTGCGGTGGCTCGCGTCCTGATCGCGGAAACGGTGCGGCGTCGCGTCGCTTGGATCTGTGCCACGCTTCTCCTCGTCGGACTCGCCGCGATTCCCTACTTGGTCCGCTCCAACTCTGTCCTCGAATATCGACTCTCGAGCTTCCTCGGCTACTCCCTGTTCGTCACGTTCTTCCTTCTCGCGATCCTCACCGTGTTCGTGGCGAGCGGGAGCTTGTGCGAAGAGATCGCAGACCGCCGCATTCACTCTGTCGTCGTGAAACCCATCGGTCGGGTGCGGTTCTTGTTCGGGAAGTGGCTCGGGCTCGTGCTGCTCAACGTCCTCCTGCTCATGGTGTCAGGCGCGGTGACGCTCGGCTCGTTCCACTGGGAGCTGGCCGTGGCTGAAGGAGACGAGGCGGAGGTCGCTCGCGTCGATCACCTCCTCACGACCCATCATTCCGTCCAGCCGGACAGGCCGGAGGGGCTGCTCGAAGACGTCATCGAACGCTCCGCGGTTCGCCGGAGTCGAGATCCCGAGCTTTGGCAGGCGATGCTCAGCGCGGAGGGCGGCGACGAGGATCAAGCGCTGATCCATCTTCAGCGTGAGCTGTACATCGAGTCCCTCGCGCAGTGGCGAAACGTCAGGTCGGGTGAGACGCGCACCTACCGATTTCGGGTGGCAGGCCAGGCTGCCCAACAGGCGGGTTCTGCGCCCGCACGCCTCCTCCTCGCACCGTTCTTCGGAAGAGTGCACTCGACCGATCGCACGCGACTCCTCGTGCGCCTCGATGGAGTGGAGACCCCGGTTTTCCTCGGTGGCGGGGAGTCGACGGAGCTCTCGGTTCCCGCGAACGCTCTCGCCGACGGCGAGTTGGTGGTGGAAATCGAAAACCCGGGTGGCACCCAATCCGGCGCCCACTCGGCGAACCTCGTCGGCAGGGATCGACTCTCCCTCGAGGTTCAACGGGGGTCGCTGACCGGAAATCTCGCGCGGGCCCTCGCGATCCTTGCGATCCAGCTCGCCTTCATCGCGGCGGTCGGACTCGCGGCGGGCACCTTCCTCGGACTCCCGGTTGCGGTGTTGCTCGTTTCGTTGGTCTTGTTCGCCGCCGCGGGCGGTGGGTTCTTCGCCGGGGACATCGCTCAAGACCCGCTCCCGAGCCACTTGAGCGAACATGACCACTCCCCCGATGATGGGCATGGGCACGACCACTCGATCGGAGCGACGAGCGGCTTCATGCGCGCTCTCGATGGCGTGGGCCGCTCCTTCATCCAGATCTTCTCTGCCTGGGGGAGGTACTCGCCGATCGACGCAGTGTCCTCAGGGACCGAGATTCCTCCGCGCGACCTGCTCGGCTGCCTGTTGTGGATCGGTGGAGCGTGGACGGGGATCGTCGCCTGCGTCGGGGCACTGATCTTCCGTCGGCGCGAGATTGCGCGGGTGCAAGTATGACCAGCTCTACGATGAGCCAGACGCCACGATTCCGATCGCGTGGAGCGCCCGCGGTGCTCAGTCGGTCGGCTGTCATTTTCGTGCTCTTGTTCGGCTTTCAGGCGGTCGTTCTCGCGCCTTGGGTTGAGCGCGAGCGCGGCGAGGCGCGACTCAGCTACGAGCCGGTGGCAGGTCTCGAAGTCCCCGCAGACATCCGCCTTCTCGAGACCGCGCTCGGCAGTTTTCGAGGTTGGTTGATCAACTTCCTCTGGTTGCGCGCGGGTCAGCTAGAGGAACAGGGGCGTTCCCACGAGTCGATGCAACTTTCACGCTGGATCACGAGGCTCCAACCGAACTTCCCGCAAGTGTGGACCCATCAGGCGTGGAATCTCGTCTTCAACCAGTCTGTCGCCTCGAGCAATCCCGAAGAACGATATCTTTGGATCGAATCAGGGATCGAGCTGCTCCGTGACGAGGGCATCGTGATCAACCGCGAGTCGCGAACTCTCTACCAGACCCTGGCCCACTTCTACTGGTTCAAGCTGGGGGACGAGAGTCCCGACGAGCTCCGCGAGTTCTACTGGCGAAAGTTCGCAGCGGAGTGGGACCAAAATCTCGGCGCCCCCCAGGGAGAGAGCGGCGCCGAGCGCGCGGAGTGGCTTCGACCGATCGAAGAAGCGCCCGCCGATGTTGAAGGTGTGCTCCTCAGGTACCCGGAACTCGAAGCTGATCGCGAGCTGATCGACGTCGCCCTCGCCGGCGATCTCCGAGAGTTTCTTGCTCACGTCTCTCGCGGAGAGAGGGGACAGGATCCCCAGGCGACCTGGCTCGCCGATTCCCGCCTCGGGCCGGCTCGGAAAGCGTTCGTCGGCTTCGTCCGAGCGAAAGTCCTGCGAGAGCAGTACCACATGGACCCGCTCTTGATGGTCGAACTGACCCGGGAGCTCGGTCCGATCGACTGGCGACACGCCTCCGCCCACGCGATCTACTGGGCTGCACAGGGAGAGCTGCGCATCGAGACCGGTGAAGCATTCCCGCGCCTGGTTCCTTCGCTCCGAGAAGCCCTGTTCCGCAGCCACTTCGTGACGCTCGGACTGCGGCAACTCGTTGCGCGCGGGCGCATCGGCGGGGATCCGGTTCAGGGCGAGCTCTTTCACGCCCCTGAGTTCTTGTGCCTCGACGCCTACGAACGTGCGATCTTCGAAGGGAACTTCGAGCTGGCAACAGAAGTCCCTGCTCGCGCCGAGATCCAGTATTGGCGCATTCTCGAAGCCGCACTCGAGAGTGCGTGGTTGCGGGGAAACGAAGAGGTCGCGGACCGCTGTCTCGGACGGCTGCGGCGCTTCTATGGCGAGATCCACACCGATCCGCGCGAGTGGCTTCTCAGCCGACTCGAGGATGAGCTTCCCACCGAACCAGAGGAGCTCGCGTTCGAACTCAATCAGCGGGTCGGCCAACAGTTCTTCGCGATGATCCTCGAGGGGTGGGGCGATCGGGATGCGATGATCTCTGAGCGGCGTCGCGACCTCGCGGAGCGTCTGTGGACCCGAGCTTCTCTGGCGGGGACGACTCTCGAGCCGCTCGACCAGCTCGAGCGCGACGCGCTGAAGGGATTCCTCGAGGCCAGCCCTTTGATCGCGAGCGCTCGCTCGAAGGCGATCGTGTGGCAGCGAATCTCTCCCGAGCAGCGTTCTCAAGTTTCGAATGCCCTCCACCAAGCACTTCTCGATGCGGCGACCCGGTCGGGAATGGACCCTCGGGCAAGCTTTCCGCGTCCGTAATCTTCCAGAGCCCTTTTTCTACGGGCAACTACCGCGCGCATCGCGGTCTGGGTATCGTAGCGCAGCCCGAGGAAAAGGAGCCACCCGTGAACGTTCCAGTGCCCACCGAAGCCCAGCTCGACCCGATCCGCCGCCTTCCGAAAGTCCACCTGCACGATCACCTCGATGGCGGCTTGCGTCCAGCGACCATCGTCGAGTTGGGCAAGCAGCAAGGAGTCGATCTTCCGACGGAGGACCCGACCGAGCTGAAAGAGTGGTTCCATCGTGGTGCGAACCGCGGAAGTTTGCCGCTCTACCTCGAGGGTTTCGCAGTCACTTGTGGAGTCATGCAGACGGAAGAGTCTCTTGCGCGCGTCGCGAGAGAGCGGGTCGAAGACCTCGCCGCCGATGGCGTCGTCTACGGCGAAGTGCGATTCGCGCCCATCTTGCACCTCGATCAAGGCCTCAACCTCGAGCAGGTGGTCTCGTCGGTTCTCGAAGGAACCAAGGAAGGATGTGCGAAAACCGGCTGTGACGTGCGGATCATCATCTGTGGCATGCGCCATATGGATCCGTCGGCGAACCTGGAGATGGCCGAACTCGCCGTCGACTTTCGCGATCGCGGGGTGGTTGGCTTCGATCTCGCCGGCGATGAGTCGGGGCATCCGCCGAAGCGTCACATCGAAGCGTTCCACTACTTGCAGCGGGAGAACTTCAACATCACGATTCACGCGGGAGAGGCGTTCGGTCTCGCCTCGATCTGGCAGGCGATCCAGTTCTGTGGTGCTCATCGGATCGGGCACGCCACGAGGCTGGTCGAGGATCTCGAAGATGAAGAGGCGGGACGCCGCTCCGCGGGCACGCTGGCGAACTACATCGACGACCACCGAATTTGCCTCGAGATGTGCCTCTCCTCGAATTTGCACACCGGTGCGATTTCGCGGCTCGAGGACCATCCCTTCCCCGATTACCTTCGCCGAGGGTTCCGGGTGTGCCTGAACACCGACAACTATCTGATGTCGGCGACCACGCTCACCTACGAATGGTGGCTCGCTCAGGAGCTGTTCGGCTTGTCGATCCACGATCTCGAGAAGCTCGCTCACAATGCCGCAAAGGGGGCTTTCTGCCACCATGCGGAGCGGATCGAGCTGCTGGAGAAGAAGCTCTGCCCCGCGTTTGAGGCCGCTCGCGCGACGGTTTGATCGCGGATCAATCGAGAGCGCTCTGGCGGGTCCCGTTGCGGCGGGCTGGACTCTCGATGATAATCCCGATCCGCCCCGGATGCACAAACGCGCGGATGCAGACGTGCACGGATCGAGCCGGTGACGTCCCCCCCCTGGGGGAGAGTCCATGTCGGTCCGATTTCTTCCCGGCGGCGTGATCCCCCGGATGAGTGCGGCGGTGACGGCGCGCCTCCCTTTTTAGCCGAGTGCGACTCGTTCGAGTGCGGTCCGTGTCGATTTCCATCAGTGAATCGCAAGCGGGGCGCGGGCTCGTCCGAACGGCACTGGCCGCGCTCCACGGACCGTCGGTACGCTGATCGTCCGTTGGAACTGAGCGCCCCCGAACAGCCGGTAACCCCGCCCCAGGGGTGCCGAGAGAGCGAGCGACCATGTCGGACCTGATCTCGAGACTCAAGAAGCGCGCGGTCGAGAAGCGCGCCCCTAGCGTGACGATCGACGGGCGGATCCTGTTCCTCGTCGACAACGCCGATGGCGTGAAGCGGCAACTCGGAGGGGAAGATTTGCCGCTCGACCATGGCATGGCCTACCGCGATGACATTTCGACCGACGAGATCACCCCGGCCTGGGTCTGCTACTACTTCGATGAGACTCTGGGACAGTTTCCTTACGTCGGTTTCCGCGCGGGGGGCGAGTTCCCCATCGAGCGGAACTCGATCAAGAACGGAAACTTCGGTGTGGCTGTCAGCGGCAAGCGTCGTGGTAAGGGCTCGAGCCGTGAGGCCTCGCCTTATGCCGAGAAGTGCGCGGGAATCGGCCTGGTTGTCGCCGAGAACATTGAACGGATCTACCAGCAAAACTGTCACAACCTGGGCTTGCTGACGACGACCGACTTCTCGATCCTCGAACGGATTCGGGCGGGCGAGACGATTCCGCTCGAGTTCTTCCTCGAAGGGAAAGATCCGGTCACGCGGCAGATTGTCGAGTGGGGGGGACTGTTCGAGTTCAACCTCGCGCGCCTGCAAGGCAAGGTCGATATGGCCGCCCCCGCACCGGCAACAACGGGGATGACGATCACTGAGAAGATCTTCGCCCAGCACCGCGTCGTAGATCTCTCCCGCGACAAAGTCGGGTGCGATTCGATCGCGATCGGGGACGCTGGATTCTTCCGAACCGACCTTCGCTTCAGCCACGAGTACGTCACCCCCATGGCGTCGGCATTCTTCCACGAGAAAGTCGGCAAGGGCGAGCCGGTGAACGATCCCCGCTCGATCGTGTTCTTCCGCGATCACCTCACTTTCCTCGCGATGGCGATGACGCCGGAGCGGAAGGCACAGGGACTCCTCGAGGTTGCGGATCAACTGCGGATCAAACAGGAGGAGTTCTCGAAGGAGCAAGGGGTCACCCTCCACGGTGAGACCGGCCACGGCGGCTCCGAGGCGATCTGTCACTCCAAGATCCTCGAGACCTACGCTCTCCCGGGTCAACTGATCATCGGTTCCGACTCCCACACCCCGCACTCCGGTGCGCTCGGTTGTGTGGCATTCGGAGTCGGCACGACCGCGATCTTCAACTCATGGATCACGAAAGACGTCTACAGCTACGTCCCCGAGACGGTGCGCATTGTCTGCACGGGGAAGAAGCCGGAGGGGATCACCGCGAAGGACATGATGCTCGCGATCCTCGCAACCGAGTACGTCCGCGGCGGCCAGGCGATCGGCAAAATGGTCGAGTACTGCGGCGAAGCGGTCGAGGCTCTCAGTATCGACGAGCGTGCGACGATGACCAACATGGCGGCCGAAGTCGGCGCGTTCAGCGGAATCGTCGCTCCGGATGAGAAGACCGTCGAATTCTTGATGCGCGAGCGGGGTATCGACGCGAACGATGCTCGCCAGCTGTGCGCCGGCCTGCGCTCCGACGACGACGCGCAGTACGTCCACACCATCGAGATCGACGTGAGCACCCTCCCGGTGCTCGTGGCCACTCCGGGTGACCCTGGGAACGGTGTTCCGCTCGCGGATCTCGGCGACATTGCGATCGAGATCGCCTACGGCGGGTCATGCACCGCGGGAAAAAAGGAGGACATGGACATGTACGCTCATGTGCTCCAGGAAGCGCTCGACAACGGGCAGCGGGTGGCGGACGGGGTCGAATTCTGGATTCAGTTCGGCTCCCAAGAAGTGAAACAGTACTGTTTGCAGCAAGGCTATCTCGAGGTGTTCGAGAAGGTCGGAGCTCAAATTATCGAGCCATCGTGCGGTGCGTGCATCAACGCGGGGCCCGGGGTGAGTCGCCGGCCGGACCAGGTGAGCGTCAGCGCGATCAACCGCAACTTCCCCGGACGCTCAGGTCCCGGCCTCATGTACCTCGCGAGTCCGCTGACCGTCGCGGCGAGCGCGATCGCAGGCAAGATCGTCGCGTGGGACCCTGACGCGGTGAAGAAAGCGGCTGCGACGAAGTAGCGCTTCCCCGGACGATTTCGGGCCCGGATTTTGAACGAGGGACGCGCTCCGTGCTGGAGTGCGTCCCTCGTTCCCATCCCAGGGCACTTGTCGGGTCGGGAGCAGCGGCTCAGATCGGTTCGACCCCAGCTTCTTCCCGAAGCGCTTGGGCTGTCCACAGGTTGAGGAAGATCTTCTCGAGAACGGGGAGGAGCGGGGTGCCATCTCCGTTTCCCGGACGGTAGCGCTCGACCTTGACGCTCTTCCCGTCAGGGCGACTCGCAAGGAGCGCGCGGTCGGCGATCGCCGAATCGAATTCCACCAACCACTCCGCGAGGATCTTGATCCGATCGAAGGTGGGGCGATCGATGGCGGGCTGACCTTCTCCCCCCTGGGGAGTGTGCCACCACAGTTCAATGCGATCGGCATACGGGAAGTTTGGCGGGGTCCCTTCGAAGCCGTAGCTTCGCCAGGCCTGGTCCAGGTCTGCGCGGATCCACCGGCGCAGGACGTGAACCCTCAGGGAAATGTCGGTCTCGATGGCGCGGAGCTTCTCGAGTGCCTGCATTTGGGCTCGAGGGCCGGTCATTCCGCACCCACGGTCGGTGGCGGGGACTTCGGCGAGACTGCGGGGTTGCGTCCGGTGATGAGCTCCACGAGGCTCTTTCGCAGCTTCAGGCGCAGTTCGACGCCTCCTTGACCGAGTTCGATCTTCGCACCGGCGGCGATGGGGCTATCGTCGATCTTCCTGCCGTCGACAAAGGTGCCGTTGGTCGAACCGAGGTCGCGAATGCAAAGACCTCGCTCGGGATCGAGGTAGAGTTCGGCGTGGCGGCTCGAGACCTCGAGGTCCCGGTGGAGATCGAGGCGCACGGTGCAATCATCGCCGCGACCGATCGTCACCGTACCCAAGGGGAGTACGTCTCGACGGCCAGCGTCACCGCCGGTCAAATGCTGGATCACGATGCGCACAGGAGATCCTCCTCGGGGGGGCAGGGGCTGGCGGCGGTGTGCCCCGCATGTTGCATCATCGCGGGGAGGCGCACCGGCGGTCAACCTCACGTGAGGAATCCGTACCGAGTTGTCGAGTGGTGGAGAGGTGGGGAGGAACGATGTTCGAGAGGGATCCTGGGTTGCGGATCGGAACCAGCTCCTGGTCGGAACGCGACTGGGTGGGCGTGTTCTACCCCCAGGGGACCCCGCCCGTACGCTACATCGAGCACTACTCGACGGTTTACGACACAGTAGAGATCGACTCCACCTTCTACCGGATGCCTTCTGAGCGGGCCGTTGACGGTTGGGCGTCGCGCACCCCGGAGAACTTTCGATTCGCTGCGAAGACCCCCCGCATCATCACTCATGAGAAAGTTCTCGACGGCGCGATCGGCGATATGACTCTCTTCGTCGAGACGATGCAGCGACTCGGCGCCAGGCTCGGTCCGATCCTTTTGCAGTTCCCCTACTTCAACAAGAAGGCGTTCCCGGGGCCTGAGGAATTCTTCGAGCGGCTCGATCGATTCCTCGAGGCGCTCCCCCCCGGCCCGCGCTACGCGGTCGAGTTGCGGAACAAGGCGTGGGTGGTTCCCCTCGCCCACGAGATCTGCACGCGACACCGCGTGGCCCTCGCCTGGGTCGAGCAGGCCTGGATGCCGAGTGCGGACCAGTGGCCGAAGCGTCTGGGGGGCCCGAGCACCGACTTTGCGTACATTCGATTCCTGGGGGACCACAAGGCGATCGAAGAGATCACGACCGGCTGGGACCGCATCGTGATCGACCAGAGCGCGGTTCTCGGTCGGTGGGTGCCGGTCCTCAAGCAGCTGCGAGCGAGCGGAGTCGACGTCTACGGCTTCTTCAACAACCACTTCGCGGGGCATGCCCCGGCGACGATCGATCTCTTCGGCAAGCTATGGCGGGGCGAAGATCCCGGGGACGGGGGCGTGTCCGATCCTCCCTCAGAGCCAGTCGTCACCGATCCACTCGCGGAACCCGACCCACCCTTCGACGAGCCGTCGCTCCCCTTCTGATTGCCAGGAGAGGGACTATTCCCCTTCGAGGGAAGCCCACGACCCGACGCGATAGACGAGCATTAGGTTGGTGAGACCCATGCGGTGGGTTGGCGCCCCCATCAAGAGGACCAACGGGTCGCCGCGCTGGGCGAGGTCGTCCTTCTGGATCGTCTCGTCGAGCTCTTCGATCAGTCCGTCGGTGTTTTGAACCGGTTGGATCCGGTAGGGGCGAACCCCCCAGACGAGGGTGAGCCGGTCGCGAATCTCGGGACTGGTCGTGAAGGCGAGGATCGGCTGGCGCGGGCGACGACGCGATGCCAGGAGCGCAGTGTGGCCGCTTTGGGTAAATGCGACCAGGGACTGCGCGCCGAGGTTCTCGGCGACTTGGCAGCCTGCATCCGCAACCGCCTCGGACATGCTGTCGACGCTGCTCGTGGGATACTTCTCGGACGGGCGCGAAGAGTGATTCTCGGTGAACTCGATGATCTTCCGCATCATCCGCACCGACTCGACCGGGAACGAGCCCATCGCAGTCTCCCCCGAGAGCATTACGGCGTCGGTGCCATCGAGGACCGCGTTGGCGACGTCGCTCGCTTCGGCGCGGGTGGGGCGGGGGTTTCGAGTCATGCTGTCGAGCATTTGGGTTGCGGTGATCACCCGCCGCCCTGCGCGCAGTGCTTCATGAATGATTCGCTTCTGGGCGACCGGTACCTGTTCAGGTGGCAATTCGACGCCGAGATCGCCACGGGCAACCATGACCCCCCAACTTGCGCGGAGGATTTCTTGGAGCTCGACGAGCGCTTGCGGCTTTTCGATCTTCGAGATGATCGGAATCGACGAGCCCGCTTCGTCGAGGATTCTTCCGAGTTGCAAGACGTCACGCGCCCGGCGCACGAAACTAAGAGCGATGAAATCGACTTTCTGCTCGACCGCGAAGATCGCGTCGCCGCGATCCTTCTCGGTGATGGCGGGGGCAGAAACTTGGCTCTTCGGGAGATTGATCCCCTTACGAGGGACGACGGGCCCGCCGTGGATGACTTTGCAGCGCACCGTCCCCTTCACCGCTTCGATCACCCGGCAGCTGATCTGCCCATCGTCGATGAGCAGGGGATCGCCCACCGCGACGTCTCGGTCGAGCAACTCATAGTCGCTCGCCAGCTCGTTCTCTTCGGGGGCGCGGCCGACCGCGATCGAGAAGACCTCCCCGTCGACCAGGATCCGCGGGGATCCCGCGAACTGGCCCAGCCGGATCTTGGGGCCCTGAAGGTCGAACAGGATTCCGACCGGGCGTCCGACCTCGGCGGCGATCTTCCTCACCGCGGCGATGGTTCGGGCGTGTTCTTGGTGGGTGCCGTGCGAACCGTTGATCCGGGCGACATTCACCCCGTTCTCGATCAGGGCCCGAAGGATTTCGGGGTTCTCGGTTGCGGGGCCCAAGGTTGCGATGATCTTCGTCGCCCGGAGGCGCTTTCGTGCCGATTTGCTCATGGAAGGGAGGATGGCACGAGCCACGGGGAAGTCAAAGGAAGCGAGGTGAAGTCTTCGGGTGGAAGGGCGGCATCGGCCAGGTCGACCGCTCGAAATCTCGGCCCCCAGATCCGAAAGCGCGTTTTCCACAGGCTGTCGGCGGAGTAAACTCCGGGCCGCGTGCTCCAGCACCCTGCGGAGCCACCCGCCCCCCCTCGATGCTGCGAGGTCCAGGCACACTCATCCGCGCGCACCCGGCGAGCCCCCCGCGGGTTCAGGAAGCGCAGGTCCGGAAGGACACTTCTTCAGAATGCCGACGATGCGCACCCTTTCCAAAGTCGCCCCCGAACCAGGGCTCAAACTCATCGAGAAGCCGGTGCCGACGCCGAAGCCCGATGAGGTTCTCGTGCGAGTGCTCGCCACCTCGATTTGCGGCACGGACCTTCATATCTTCAACTGGGACACCTGGGCGCAGTCGAACGTTCGGGCGCCACTGACCGTGGGGCATGAGTTCTGCGGCGAGGTGGTGGCGATCGGGGATGCCGTCCACGAGGTGAAAGTAGGGGACTACGTTGCGGCGGAGAGCCACGTCTTTTGCGGAACGTGTTACCAGTGCCGGATCGGCCACCGCCACATCTGCGAGAACGAGGAAATCATCGGGATTCACCGGGATGGGGCGTTCGCCGAGTACGTAGCGTTCCCGGAGCGCTGCGCTTGGAAGACGGACCGCGCAATCCCCCCGCATATCGCGACGCTGCAAGAGCCGCTCGGAAACTCGGTTCATGCGACGATGGTGCACGATGTCTCCCGCAAGCGCGTCGTCGTCTTCGGCTGCGGTCCCACCGGTTTGTTCAGCGTGGCGATCGCCAAGATCTGCAGTGCGGCCCAAGTGATCGCCGTCGACGTGCGAGACTTCCGCCTCGATCTCGCGAAGAAGATCGGTGCCGACGTGGTCCTCGATCCCTCGAAAGTCGACCTGGTCGCAACGGTGCGCGAGTTGACCGGAGGGCACGGCGCTGATGTGGTGCTCGAAATGTCGGGGAACGCCACCGCAGTCGAGGATGGACTGCGCGTTCTTGCGCGCGGTGGGGACTTTCGTTTTTTCGGCGTGCCATCCGATCGACTCTCGATCGACGTCGCGCGAGACATCATCTTCAAGGGTGCCCATCTCAGTGGCATCATCGGCCGACGGATCTATGAGACATGGTTCGATGCCACCGGCTTGCTCGCCGCGGGACTCGACCTCGAGCCGCTGGTGACCCACAAACTCGCTCTCGAAGAGTTCGATACCGCGTTCGACCTGATCCGCGACGGCAACTGCGGAAAGATCATCCTCTACCCGAACGGCGAAATTCCGCAGTAGTTGGGCTCTCCGCGTTCCCTGAGTCTGAACTCTCGAGCACACTCATGCCTGAAGGAGTCATCACGATGGACACCAACCGCGATTGGCTCCGCTCTGAGCTCGAGTCGATCGAAGAGGCCGGTCTCACCAAGCGCGAGCGTGTGATCACGGGACCTCAGGGTGCTTCGATCCACACCGAAAACGGTGACGCGCTCAACTTCTGCGCGAACAATTACCTCGGGCTCTCGAGCCACCCCGAGATCCTGAAATCTGCGCACCAGGCCCTCGACAGTTTCGGCTACGGAGTTTCTTCCGTGCGGTTCATCTGCGGGACACAGTCGATCCACAAGGAGCTCGAACGAAAGGTGGCAGAGTTTCTCGGATTCGGGGACTCGATCCTCTACTCCAGCTGCTTCGATGCGAATGGCGGGTTGTTCGAAGTGCTCCTCGGGGCCGAGGACGCGGTGATCTCGGATGAACTGAATCACGCGAGCATTATCGATGGAGTGCGCCTCTCCAAAGCACAGCGATATCGCTACAAGCACGCCGACATGGCCGATCTCGCCCGGTGCCTAGAAGAGAGTGCGGGTGCGCGATTTCGGCTCGTGATCACTGACGGCGTGTTCTCAATGCACGGTGACCTCGCACCGTTACCCGAGATCTGCGACCTCTGCGAGAAACACCAAGCGATCCTCGCCGTCGACGATTCCCACGCAACAGGGTTCATTGGAAAGACGGGTCGCGGCACCCACGAGCACTTTGACGTGATGGGCCGAGTCGACATCATCACCAGCACACTCGGCAAGGCGCTCGGGGGCGCGAGTGGTGGATTCACCGCGGCGAGCCGAGAGACAGTGGAGCTTCTCCGGCAGCGGTCGCGTCCTTATCTCTTCTCGAACTCACTTCCGCCGCCGATCGTTGCCGCCGGGATTCGCGTGCTCGATCTGATCGAGGCGGAACCCGAACGCGTGGCGCGGTCGCAGTCGAACACTGCCCGTTTTCGCGAGGCAATGACGACCGCCGGGTTTTCGATCACTCCCGGGATTCACCCAATTGTCCCGATCATGCTCGGTGACGAGCGAAAGACGATGGCACTGGCGGATGCGATGAATGCCCGGGGGATTTTTGTCGTCGGGTTCTCGTACCCGGTGGTTCCGAAGGGGCAGGCGAGGATTCGAGTGCAGATCTCGGCCGCTCACACCGACGAGCAGATCGACCAAGCGGTGACGACCTTCCGGGAGGCGGCGCTCGAGCTCGGGATCATCGGCTAAGCGGTCCGTTCGGAGCAGACTCCGGGGGTGATCTGTTGGTCATGATTTGCGAGTCAAGCGCGGTCCACGACGTTGAATCCGGCCTTCCAGAGAGCCTGGACGAAGTCATCCACCCGGTCGCCTCGGACGCGCAGGGTGGTCATCGTTGCCGAATCCTCGAGGATTTGATGGGTGAGCACCGAAGAGAGCACGAGTGAGTGTCGCCGACACAGGTCGACGATCTCAAAGGTTCGCTCCGCATCCGATTCGGTGGGGACGCGCAGCGTGATGCGCACCGCTCCGCTCGCGACCCCGGCAAGTTCGCCGAGGGCGCGCAAGAGGTCGGTCTCCGAAATGATTCCGACCAAGTGGCCGCGCGAGAGCACTGGGAACGCGCCGACCTTGATCTTCCGCATCCGCTCACTCACCAGCTCGAGATGCTCGCTCACTTCACAGGTCGTCGGGTCGCGCGACATGACCTCGCCGACCGTGATCGTTTCGAGGATCTCGCGCACTCCCTCTGCGGGCCCGCGGACCGCGTCACGGCTGGCGAAACGGTACAGGTCGGCGCGCCCGATGAGCCCGACGAGCTGATCCTCATCCTTGACGACAGGAAGCCGTCGGATTTCGTTGTCACGGAGGAGCCCCCACACCTCGAAGAGCGATTGCTCCGCGGTGACGGTGAAGGGATCCGGAGTCATCCAATAGAGAACGATCATCAGTGCGGCTCGCTCCCGATCTGCCGGCCCCCCCCGATCTGCCAGACCAAGGCCGCCTCAGGCAACGTCGACCTGGTCGAGCAGGCGTCGGGTGAACTTCAGGAAGTCCGCTTCCGTGATAATCCCTTGCAAGTGCCCTTCGGCATCGCACACCGGTAAGCAACCGTACTTGTGATCGATCATCGTCGAGATGGCGCTGCGGACATCTGCATCGGGGAGCACGGTCCGAACGTCAGGGCGCATGATCTCCGAGACGAGAACGATGAGTTTTCGTTCCCGCGCCTCTCCCCGGGAAGCGTCTCGCAGGAGACCGAGAGACGCCTGGAGCAGGTCGCGATGGGTCACGAGACCGATGACGCGCTCACCGTCGACCACCGGCAGGTGTCGAATGTGCGCGAACTCCATAAACTTCTCGGCCAAATCGAAGCTGTCGTCGACCATCAAGGTGATGGGGTCCGGTGTCATCAGCTCATGGACCTTCACAAATTCCTCCGTTCGCTCCCACCGTGTGCCGCTTCTGTCACCAAAGTGGGGCCAAGGAGTGCGCTCCTCGGTTGGAACTGGGCCGACCTCCCTGACGAGAGGCCTCGACCCGCCTTCCCTCGATGCAGGTAGGTGGCGGACACCCTGAAAGGATGGCAATCCTGCCTCTGGTTTGCCAACCCTTTCTCCATGACCGCTTGCCATCTCCCCGTTCGGTTCTGATGATCTCGGTTCGACCCCAACCGGAGGACCGATGAGGCCGCAAGCACTGCGCGGATTTCGAGACTATCTGCCTGAGGAGATGCTCGCCAAGGATCGAATGCTCGATGCGGTGCGATCGGTGTTCGAATCGTACGGATATCCGCCGGTTGCCACCCCTGCCCTCGAGTACGCCGAACTGCTCTTGGGGAAATACGGGGAAGAGGGCGAAATGCTCCTCTACCGCTTTCTCGACAACGGCGAACGCGATGTGGCGATGCGCTACGATCTCACGGTGCCGCTGGCACGGCTGATCGCCTCCCACGGGTCGCTGATCATGCCCTTTCGTCGCTACCAGATTGCACCCGTTTGGCGGGCTGAGAAGCCGGCGAAGGGGCGTTTCCGCGAGTTCGTCCAGTGCGACGTCGATCTCGTCGGCGTGAACGATGCGAGCGCGGACGCGGAGATGTTGCTCATCGGGCAAGATGTTCTGCGGGCGCTCGACGTCGAGAAGTACCGACTCCGGGTCAACCACCGAGGAATCTTGCGCGCGATGACGCGCATCCTCGGGATCGCCGACGGCGCGGAAGAGGGCGCGTTCCTGCGCTTGCTCGATAAGCTCGAGAAGATTGGCGAAGAGAAGTTCAGGGGCGCTCTCGCCAAGGACTTTCCTCAGATTGACGCGGCAGGAACCGAGCGGTTGTTGGCGATCGTCTCGAGCGGGGGGGCCCCGGCTGAAACCCTCGCGAGTCTCGAAGTGCTCCTCGGCTCTGATCCCGATGGCGCGCTCGCGATCGAACGATTGCGGCAGACGATGGAACGTGTCTCGGCCGGAGGACGGCTCGACACCATCGTGATCGACCCGAGTATCGCGCGAGGTCTCAGTTACTACACTGGCATCATCTACGAGACCTTCCTGGAGGCGCTCCCCGAGTACGGGAGCGTCATGTCGGGGGGACGCTACGACGGCCTTGTCGGCATGTTCGCCGGTCGCGATCTTCCGGCAGTTGGAATCAGCCTCGGAGTCGATCGCCTGCTGAGCGCTCTCCTCGAGATCGGAAGTTTCGAGTCTTTGAGTACTCCGGCCGAGGTCTTGGTGGTGCAGTTTTCAGAACAAGGCTCAGCGGATGCCTTTCGACTCGCTGCCCAGTTTCGTGAGGCGGGTGTCGCGACCGTGATCTACCCCGAGGCGGCCAAGCTGAAGAAGCAGTTCCAGAACGCGCACAACCTCGGCATTCCGTTCACCGCTGTGGTCGGGGAGAGCGAGGCGTCGCGGGGGACCTTGCAGCTGAAACACATGGCAAGCGGTGAGCAGGTCGAGGTCGATGTCGCCGCCGCCGTCGCCCGGATTCGAAGAGCGGGAAGAGGTACGGAGTGAGTCGAACGATTCTCACCCACACTCCGATCACGGCGGACCGAGTGGTTCGCGGGACGGTCGAGCTCCCACCTCAAGGGACCACCGACGCGCCGATTCTCCTTTTCGTACCTGGATTCAAAGGGTTTCGCGATTGGGGCGGTTGGCCTTGGCTGACGCGGTCCCTCGCCGACGGCGGGTTCATCGTGCATCGAGTCGACCTCTCGATGAACGGGTACACCGGTCGAAGCGAACTCCATGATGAGCCGGAGAAGTTCGCCCAGAACACTTTCTCTCACGATCTTGAAGATCTTGATGTGTTGCTTGATTCAACCGAACGCTGGGGGATTCCTCCCGGAGTCTCGAGCGATCGTATCGGCATCATCGGTCACTCTCGTGGTGGTGTCGTTTCCCTTCTGTTCGCCTCGGAGCACCCCTCGATCGAAGCGGTCGCGACCCTCGGCGCCCCCGCGCGCGGTGTGAGCATCTATCGCGAAGAGCTCCACGAGCAGTGGCGGGAAGAGGGATACCTCGAGATCCCGAATGCGCGCACCGGTCAAGTTCTCAAGCTCGACATTTCCGTTCTCGAGGACTACGAGGAGAACCGGGAGCGTTACGACGTCGAGCGCGCCATCGTGGAGAAGCCGCTGCCGAGCCTCGTGATTCACGGTTCCGAAGACGAGACCGTCTCGATTACCGAGGCGGTTGAATTGATGAACTGGCTCCCTCACGCGAACTCTCGACTCGAGGCTCTCGAGACCGGACACACGTTTGGATTCTCGCACCCCTTCGGTGGCGCGGATGAGGCGGGACAGGCGGTCCTTGATCTGCTGACCCATTGGTTTACTGAGGAGCTCGCCCCGTGAAGCGCTACGCCCCCTATGATCCGCCTGAATACATGGAGTGGACTCCTGATCCCGAAGTGATCGCCGAGTACCAAGCCCTCATCACGAACTCCCCCGGCATCGGGCGTTCCATCGAGCGACTCGGCCCGA
>CALEHF010000236.1 GCA_937876125.1 uncultured bacterium | reverse complement strand
ATCGAGATCGCGGACGATGCGATGGGCCGCTTCGAGCTCCTCGAACGCGACCGGTGCGAGGGCATGAGCGTTCTCGCCGTCGGTACTCTGCATCGCATCGAACATATCCTCGAGCGAGTAGAGCAGGTAACCGCGGTGGTCGAGGCTAAAGATCAGGTCCATGGCGAGAAGACGCTCGCGCTCCACCGGAGTGGTCCGAAGGCGCAACTGCGCGACCAGGTGCTCAGCGAGGCTCTCGGGTCGCCCCGCCGTGTTCTGGAGCGCCTCGTAGCGCTCGTCCTCTTCGCCCCCACCGGCGGAGCGAGGCAGGCGAGATGCGTAGAAATCCTCGGACTGAAACTCGGCGAGATGCTCGTACCTGTCCTGCAGGAGATCGATCTCGCGCTCGGTCGAATCTGAGGGGTGGGGGTCATCGGTGAAAGTGGAACTCGAAGCATCAACATGCGCCCCGTCGCCGTCACCGTCACCGTCACCGTCGCCGTCACCGTCGGTTCCGCCATCGGGACCATCGCCGTCACCCAGCTCACTCTCAGGGACCTCGAGAGCGATGTTCTCTTCCAGGGCTTGATCGATCCGTTCCTCCAATTGCTGTGCGTTCAGCACCAGAATCTCCATCGATTGGATCATCTGGGGGGAAAGGATCTGTTTCTGAACTTGGGCCTGAAAAAGGCCGACGTCGAGACGCACGGGCAGCCTCCGGGCAGGGACCGAGCGGTGAACCGGGTACGGAGGACCCGAAACAGCCCTAAGTCCTCAGAATCCCTGAGACATCAGTGCCCGGATCCTGCGTTGAGAGAGCGGCGATCGCCAAGCGACTCTGCCGCACACACAGCTCCCTAAATCGTTCTGGGGGAACGACTAAGCAGAACATGATGATACGGCACTCTTTCTGCTTGTCAAGTAGGCTCCTCCGCAACTCTTTCTCCGATTCGGGCAAGAAAATACCCTCAGGGAGGTGGGATTCCCCGAGGGCGCATCGAAAGGAGGTTGTATCGAGCTTCCTTTATGCACCTTCTGTGCCGCCGAAACGGATTCCCGGGGGAGATCTGCGCAAGATGCCCCGAGATCATGGCTTGTGGAGTTCCCCCATGTTCAACAGCTCTGCAATCTGGCCTACGTCATTCCATAGAGCGCGGACAAAGTGACATGGGTTCTCACATCCGGAGTGAAATCCCTACCGGCTCCGCGTTCCAGAGATGGACTTCACCCCGACCTGCGGGGGCCAAGAGAGGCTCAAAAAGTTGGGTGTCGGAAGGTCCCACCAGTGACGGAGGAGAGGGCCATCATAAAGTCTGCAGCCTCGCTGCTCGCCCCGATGAGGATGGTGTGAAACGGAAGCCCCTCGACGTTCGCTGCGATGATTCCTTCGAGAGTCTCGGCGGGACCAGGGCTGTTCGGGCTGCCATCGCCGACCACGATGATGGACCGATCATCTTTTGACGAGGTGTACGCTATTTCGAGAATCGCCTCCGCCCCCGCGAGCATCATGGTGGAGCCATAGGGGGCGAGCGCAAGAACCCACGCCTTACCCAGCGAGCTGTTCCTGTCCGAAGCCTTTACCGGCATGGGGGAGAATGCTGTGGTGTCGCCGCTAAACGCGACAATTCCGAACTCGCTCTGCTCGCTGAGCTCCGAGAGAGCGCTGGTCATCTCCAGCTTCAAGATTTCCAGCTTCATGCCGGACATCGACCCGGAGCGATCGAGCAGGAAGAAGAATCCGTCCCCTTCGTAGGACTCGCCAAAGAAACGAATCGTCTCGTTCGGATCTTCTTCGTCTTCATCGGTGCCTCGACCCCCGCTCGGAAGATCAAGGGGCCGAGACCCGCCGCGCTGGGCAGCGGGGACGAGGAGAGTGAGAAGGACGTACGAGAAGGCGACGAGGAGGGTCTTGCGCGCCACGAGGTCTCCCAACCCCCCCCTCGATCAGGTCCAACTCTAGTTATCGGAACGGGGTCGCGGAGAACTTGAGGCCCCCGTTGGGGCGCTACTCAGTGGCCGTAGATGGCGTAGAACTGCGCTTTTCTCGCCATTGTCTCAGCTGAAAGCCGACCATAGGGATGAGCAGGAGCGGGAGATATCGGAAGACCTCTTGAGTGAGCGGCGCTCGCTGGAGCTCGCGAGGGACGTCGAGCTCGAACACTCCGGCGACGGGCCCTCCGAGAGGAATGCGATCGATCCAGCGGCCGCGGGCATCGCAGGCCGCGGTGATTCCACCATTGGTGACCCGCACCAAAGGCAGCCCCGCCTCGACCGCACGCATTCGAGTCAGGGCGAGATGCTGATAGGGGGCCGCGCTGTCTCCGTACCAGAGATCCTCAGTGAGATTGAGGTGGAGTCGAGCGCCGCGATCGCGCAGGTCGAAGGCGGTGCCTGGAAGGATTCCCTCGAAGCAAATCGATGGGGCGATCGGGACGCCCCCGCAATCGACGACGAGCACCTCCGTCCCGGCGTCGATCACCGCAGCGGGGATCGGGATGCCGATCCGGCGGAGCAGGCCACGCCCGGGGATTCGCTCCCCGAACAGCACCAAGGCACGCTTCGAGTAGCTGTGGAAGGAGTCGGCGTTGGTATCGAGACTGATGAACGCTCGGTTGGTTACCGAGTCACCCTCGGCCCCAAGTCCGCCGACCACCATTGGAACCCGCACACGTGTGCGCATCCAAAACGCGACCTTCTCGGGCAGCCACACTCCGGGGAGCATCCCCTCGGACCAGATGACGAGAGCCGGATGTTCGGATTGGGCAAGCTCACGGGTCCGGTCCGCGATCTCGTCGAGGACCTCAAACTGGACCGCCTGATCGTAGGAGTGTCGCCTCTCCAGCGAAATCGCCGCTTGCACGTAACCGACTCGAAACTTGTCGCTCGGCCCTTCGATCTCCCCCGCGAATCGCACCGCTCCCAGCAAAGTCCCGAGAGCGATGCCGCCCATGGCCACGCCCCACCATCGCCATGGGGAGCGGCCGCGGCGCCAGTGACTCCACCCCTCGGCCAGCAGCCCGGCGGAGAAAATGATCAGCCCGGATAGGCCCGAGACCCCGACCCACCACGCGCCCTGGGCCCACCACTCCGACTGTGAAAACCCGGCTCCGAGTGCCCAGGGGAAGATGCGCGGGTAGAACGCTTCGATCGCCATCCAAAGGAGAGCCGCCCAGGCGAGAGAGAGCGGGGCGCGCGCGGGGCCACGCGCAATCAGCACCGCGTAAAGGACCCAGGCAAAGGTGGAGACGAGCAACCAGACCGAGAAGGCCAAAATGCCGATCCAGAAAGCCTCGCTCGCGGTGGGGCCATTTTCTCCGCCTGGAACAATGGAATAGAACCGAGCGACGGTCCCTGCCAGCCAGGGAAAGCCCCCTGCTTGGATGGAGCCCCCGAAGAGGGCCCCACAGAGCATCGCGCGCCTCCAACCTGCCCCGCGGAGGGCGACAAATAGCAATGTCGGCCCCAGAATGAGAAGAGGAGGGAAGAAACTAAATGGAGGATAGCCGAGGACCACACAGATCCCCCCGAGCAGCGCGAGCGCTGCCGATTTGCGGCCATTTTGGCCGTCGTCCTCCATCATTGCTCCTCTCGGGCTCTTCGGCGGTCGATCGGTATACTGGAGGGTTCGACAGTGGTCGAGCGCTCTCGGCCCCCTCGGACGACGATCTTCCCAGATTCCTGTCACCGACCTCGATCTGAGGCTTGTCGTCGGGAGGCCGATTTCTTAGACTCCGTGGTTCTCCCGCTCACCGATGATCACTTGCGGCAATGAAATGTACTGCTGCAACGCTGCGCGACTTCGACGTGTGGACTTCGGTGAAGTCGATCGAGCTCCCTGCATTCCTCGGAGTTGTGCCCCCCGCTCGGGGTGTCCCGATGGTCGACGTTGACGCTTTCAATCGGTAGATGGCCGATGGAAAGCCCGCGGCATACAGCCGCGGAAGGAAAGGACATCAACACTTGATCCGCGTCACGATCCGAAATGGCGAGAGCCCAGAGAAGCTACTCCAACGCTTCAAGCGCACCGTCGCCAAGGAAGGTCTCCTCAAGGAGATCAAAAAGCGCAACTACTACGAGAAGCCTTCCGAGGCGCGACGTCGCCGCGCCCGCGAGCAGGAGAAGCTGCTCAGGAAGAAAGCTCGCAAGAAGGTCATCAAGGACATGCGCCGGAAGCGTCGTCGCTAGTCGCTCCGTCAGCCACCGAGACCTCTCTTCCGTCTTTCGAGAGCTCTTTGCTCATCGGCTGCGGATGGCGGGTGCCGTCTGGAGCCCCGACGATGGACAGCGGCTGTTTCGGCGGCTCTCCCGGGGGCCGCCGCTTCGCATTCTGAAGAGAGCCGAGCTGTCGCGAGTCCCCCAGTTCCTTTCGCACGCGCACCTCCGCACGCGAAGAGCTGCGAGCCGTCGGTCGCTCCCCATCACCTCCCAGAGTCGAGGAGCCCTCCTTTGAGCCGAACCGGAGTCTGGATCCTCGGCGCGCGCGGAGGTGTCGCGACGACCATGATTGTCGGAGCCCTCGCGTTGAAGCACGGGCTCGCCGAGAGCACCGGGCTCATCACGTCGACCGATCTGTTCGACGGAGTTCCCCTGGCCGGAGTCGACGACCTCATATTCGGCGGCCATGACGTGCGAACCACGTCTCTCCCTGAGTGCGCCCGGGAAATCTCTTGCGCAACCGGGACCCTGCATCCCGCTCTCCTCGCGGCGATCGAACCAGACCTGGCCGAGATAGAAACACATTTGCGAACCGGCGTTCTGCACCACAGTGGACATGCGATCGAGACCCTCGCGGGGGTCGACGTGTCGGCAGGCGAGACTGACCCCGGAGCAGCGGTCGCACGCATCGTCACCGACCTCGAAGAGTTTGGGCGCGAACAGAAGATCGATCGATTGGTCGTCGTGAACCTTGCGTCGACAGAGCCCCAGATCAAGGACCACCCCGCCCACCACTCCGTCGATGGGCTCGAGCAAGCTCTGAAGGATGGAGACGGCACCGCGTTCATCGCGAGCTCGCTCTACGCAATCGCCGCGGCGCGGGTCGGCGCCGCATTTCTCAACTTCACCCCCTCGCCTGGTGCGCTGCTCCCCTCCATCGCAAGACTATTGGAGGAGGCGGGTTCGCCGTTCATGGGCTCGGACGGGAAAACCGGTGAAACCCTGGTGAAGTCTGCGCTCGCCCCGATGTTTCGTTACCGCAACCTCCGAGTGTTGAGCTGGCAGGGCTACAACATGCTTGGCGATCGGGACGGCGAGGTCCTCGCCCACGATGAAAATCGGAAGACGAAGATCGACTCGAAGGACAACCTACTCCATGAGTACCTGGGCTATCCGCTGCATTCAAAAGTAGCGATCGACTACGTCCCGAGCCTCGACGACTGGAAGACCGCGTGGGACTTCATCCACTTCGAAGGATTCCTCGGAGTAAAAATGTCTCTTCAGTTCACGTGGCAGGGCTGTGACTCGATCCTGGCGGCGCCATTGGTGATCGACATGGTCCGGCTCCTCGACCTCGCGCAAAGACGAGGAGACAAAGGAGCACAATCCCACCTGGCACTCTTCTTCAAGAGCCCGCATGGGGTCAAGGACCATGACCTCCATCGCCAATTCCACGCCCTCACCCAGTACCTCGAGGCCTGCCGGGGCGAATAGAGTGATGCCGCGGGGCCGACGACTGCACTCCACGAGCCCAAAGCGACGTCGCGCGAAGAGCACTTCCCACACACAACCTGCGCCAGCAATGCCCGAGCGACCACGAATAGACTCGGCTCATGCTTTCGTCGGTGTGAACTGGCGGAGGCCATCTGCGTGGACTTGAGCTGGACATCAGCGTGGTCGTAAACTGGCCTCTGCGTGAACGTGAGATGGCCTCTGCGTGAACGTGAGATGGCCTCTGCGTGAACGCGAGATGGCCAATGGCAGAAAAATAGGGGTGTCGCTGGTAGGGGATACCAGAGACACCCCATGGGCTCTGAGGTGGGACATGAAAGGAAGGAAGTGTGTGGCGACTTCAAGCTTCCGCGCCCCAGGGACAACCGGGTCGACGGAAGAATCCTTCAGTCCTGAGACGCTTCGGAGTGGGCCCCGAGATGCGTCCTCAGACGATGTTCTAATTGTACGAACGACGGGGAGGTTCGAGCCGGTTCCGGCTCGGGTTCTGCAGACGAGCAGTTCGGCCCGCGTTGAGGCAAAATCCGAGAGTTTCCTCCCGGCTTATGCCGTCATCCCCGTGTGCAGGCGAGAGTCATTCTAGTTCATCCACGGGGGGATGTCCCCCGTAAAACGCGCAGCAGCTTTCGACGAACTCACGGAACTCATCCGGGAGAAGAATCCGCTCGAGTCGTTCCACCTCTTCTCTCCCCTGGAAGAGGATCAAAGAGGGGATTTCCTCGATGGCATACCGGCGAAGAACCTCGACATCTTGCAGCGGGAGCTCAACTTCCGCGATCCCGAGCCGGTCTTCATAGACCGGGGCGATCATTTCGAGCTCTTTGCGTACAAACTCACAGGAAGACGCTAAGGGGGAGCCGAAGTGCACGAGCAAGAGCCCGCGGTTCTCTTCGATCACGCGCACCACTTCATCCGCGGTGTAGTTGCGAATCTGCGACATAGTCCCTCCTGTCTGGTTCCTGAGGACCCGGTCCACCGAGTCCGCAGTACCCTGCGGTGGAGTTGTTCTCCAAGCTTCACCCATCAAATCGAGTGCCAAAGCAGCGTCGTGGCGGATGAGGCTCCTAAAGCCTTGAGCCTAAGTTGTTTGCGACTACCGGACCCAGATTTAGCTCCTATGAGCTGGCTGAGGGCCTCCACATTGGACACCACTCGTTGGGTCTCCCGACCGCTGTCACCTCAAATGAGCCTGGCTGTTCGAAGAACCGACAGCCTCGGCAAAGGACGCTCCGGGCAGCGGCTCCGAGTGACGGGGTCGTCCTCGATCGTAGCGGTCGAACGTTGATTCGGCGCGGTTCATTCTGCCCCGCTTGAATCACCCTTCCTCCAAGAATCCACAATGTCCCTGGCGGTCCCTCGAGGACGAGTCCACCATCGTTCTCCGATGGGAGGGCGAAATGACGCTCGCGAGCTGGATTCTTTGCATGTGTGTACACTGGGCAGCGCCCCCAATGACCGCTGATCCTTTGCCTCTCGGCCCGACAGTACCTCGGGGCCAGACAGTACCTCGGGGCCAGACAATACCTCCGGGCAAGACCGCACCCCTCGGCAAGACACCCGCGACCTCACCCACCACTGCCAGAGATGTGTTCGTGTCCGCGCTTCAGGAGTTTCAAGGAATTGGAGCTCCCCAATTCCAGGACCACCTCACCCGATTCGTCGATCGCTGGCTCGCCCGAGATCCGGGAGCTGGGCCCGAACTCGCTCGAAAGCACCGCACTGCGGTCCTCTTGGGACTCGGGACTCTTTTTGACGCGGGGGACACCCTTAGACAAACGCCGATTGTCGGATCGATGCTCAAGGGGATCGCCACTCAAGAGGAGAAACTCATCCGCGATCGCATCTGTTCCCACGCACGCCTTCACGGCCGCCACGACGCGCCCAAGCATTTCTTCCTCGCGGCAGCTCTCACCTCCCGCGGAGGCCCGGCAGCGGCGACCCAGGCGGGCTTGGTGAAGGAGTTCGAGGACGCCCGCCGATTCGAGAGGACTCCGTCCGAGGGGAGCGGATTCTCGTTCCTTGATCTCGCCTACGACCACGCCGGAGTGCGGTTCGCCGCTTCGCTGCTCGGCTGGAAAGCACCGGAGAAACTCGCCCAACCGCCCCTACCGGTGGCCAGTTTCCTCCCCGATTTCACGACCCTCAGCCTGCCCGAGCGAATCGGTTGGCAACTCTACCAAGACGAGTACCGTGGGGAGAAGAGCGACGCGATCCTCGAACGCATTCACTCGGCGATCGACGAGAACCTGGTGGAGGTCGCAAGGCACACCGCCGAATCCCCCCCCGAGCCTGATTCCGACGAGCCCAATTCCGACGAGCCTGAAAAGACCCCTGGATCATCCCAGAAGCCCGGCAAAGTTCCGGCGAACCCCAAGAGCGGATTCACACCATGAGTTTCGACAAGAAGAAAGTCCTCTCGGAGATCCAATCCATCCTCGAGGGGATCAACGTTCCCGGCACCACGAACAGCGTGGTGAAATCGAGATGCATTCAGCGGATCATCGCCCACGAAGGTGAGGTCTCGATCGTCCTCTCCTTCCCCGCGGAGACGGCGCCTCATAAAGCTGCTCTGAAGACTGCGATCGAAGAGGGAATCACGAAGCTCGACGGCGTGAACAAAGTCCAGATTCTCGAGAAACTCGTGCCCGGCCAAACCGCCGAGCCCGCCACCCCCAAGGGAGCACCCGGCGGTGCGCCGTCGATGACGGGGAAAGACGTCCCCGGAGTGAAGCACATCATCGCCGTCGCGAGCGGCAAGGGTGGGGTCGGAAAATCGACGGTTGCGGTCAACCTCGCGGTGGAGCTCGCGCGGACAGGAGCACGCGTCGGACTCATGGACTCCGATGTCTATGGCCCCTCGGTCCCGAAGATGCTCGGACTCGAGGGCGAGCGTCCTCAGGCCACCGACCAAGAGACGATTCTTCCGATCGAGCGCTTCGGGCTGAAAACGATGTCGATCGGGTTCCTGCTCGAAGAGGACTCTCCGGTGATCTGGCGGGGACCCATGGTGACGGGCCTGCTTCGTCAGTTTCTGTTCCAAGTCGAGTGGGGCGAACTCGACTATCTGCTTCTCGATCTGCCCCCGGGAACGGGGGACGCGCAGCTCACTCTCGTCCAGTCGATCTCTCTCTCCGGTGGCGTGATCGTGACGACTCCTCAAGACGTCGCACTGCTCGACGTCCAACGGGGGATCCAAATGTTCTCGCGGGTCGAAGTGCCCATCATCGGAATCGTTGAGAACATGAGCTCATTCGAGTGCCCGCACTGCCACGAGGTGACTGAAGTCTTTCTCTCTGGTGGTGGCAAAGCGGCAGCGGAGAAGTACAAGGTTCCATTCCTCGGATCGATCCCCCTCGTCGCCGAGTACGTGATCGCCGGCGACCGCGGAACTCCGATTTCGGTCGAGAGGCCCGACTCCGCCCTCTCGACGACTCTCGCATCGGTCGCGAGAAAGATTCGCGAGGATTTTCAGTAGCTCCCTGATCAGCTAAACGGCCGCAACCGTCGCCAGCAGCTGATCGAGGGCAGCAGCAACGTCGTCGGGAGCAATCTCTCTCATGCATCGGTGATCGAGGGGGCAAAACCGCTCGTGACATGGACCGCACGGCACATCCCGCCTGAGAATCGCGCTCCGCTCCAGACGCGCCGCAGTGAAGCGCGGGTCGGTCGGCCCCATCACAACGACGGTCGGGACTCCGAGAGCCGTCGCGAGGTGGCGGGGGCCGGAGTCAGTGGTCACCAGCGCCGAAAGGCGAAGCAAGATTCCCTTCAGGACATCGAGGTGAGGCGGATCATCGGCTGCGCTCGCGCACGGACTCTGAAGCGCGTCTTCGACCTCGCGCGCGAGCCCCTCTTCCCCCGGCCCACAGAGAATGAGCAGCGGACCGTGCCCAGCCCGAACCGCGCGGTCTGCCGCGGCCGCGAGCAGCTCGGGTGGATAGATCTTCGACGGCCCAAAACTCGCCCCGGGATTCAGGCCAAGCGGCCGAGTGCGACGGTCAATCCCCCGCAGAGCCAACCATTCATCCGCGCGCTCCTCTGCCTCAGGGCCAGCAGCGAGATCTCCGTCCATGGGCGTTCCTGTCGCGCCACAGATCCCCACCAGCTCGAGGTATTGGTAATGCATCGGTACCGGGGCGATATCTCGGCCTCGGCGGTGCACCGAGATCGAGTGGCTGAGAAGGCGTGTGCGCCCCTCACGCGCGTATCCGATTCGCATCGGGATCGCGGCCCGCCACGGTTCGAGGGCGCTTCGAAATGAGTGGGGAAAAATGATCGCAAGGTCCGCGTCGAGGTCGCGCAGGGCAGTCACAGCATCGGTCTCGCTCGACTTTCCCCCGCGGGGGAGAAATCGATCATAGAGTCCAGACTCGGAGAGGAGTGGCTCGAACACTCCACGCCCGAACAAAACGAACTCGGCGACAGGGAACCGGCGGCGCAGCGCTCGAAGCGCCGGTACCGCCATCACCCCATCGCCGAGCCAGTTCGGCAGACGGACGACAATCCGTCGGGGAGCCTGGGTCACAGACTCACTTCTTCGCTTTCGCTCTCTCGAGGAGCGGAGCGAAACGCTTCTTCTCCGACGCCCATCGGTAGGCATTCTCTGCGCTGATTGCGCCCTCTTTGAACCGCTGCAAGATCGAGTCGTCCATCAGCTGCATCCCCATCCCCCGCCCCCCCTCGATCAAGGAGACGATCTTGTGGATCGACCCCTCGCGAATGATGTTCGGGAGGGAAACGGTCGGGAAGAGTAGCTCGTTGACGACGGCGCGCCCTTTGCCATCTTTCTTCGGAATCAGCAGCTGAGCGATGATCCCCTTCAAACTCGAGGAAAGCATCGTGCGGACCTGGGCTTGCCGGTCCTCAGGAAACACGTCGATGATCCGGTCGATCGTTTTCGCCGCACTGTTGGTGTGAAGCGTCGCGAACACCAGGTAGCCCATCTCCGCCGCCGTGATGGCGAGGCCGATCGTCTCGAGATCCCGCAATTCTCCCACCAGGATCACGTCGGGATCTTGCCGACTCACCGAGCGCAACGCGCGCGCAAAACTCTCGGAATCGACGCCGACCTCCCGCTGCGTGATCGTGCAATTCTTGTTCTTGTGAACGAACTCGATCGGCTCTTCGATGGTCACGATGTGACGCGAATATTTCCGATTGATGTAGTCGATCAACGCCGCGAGGGTCGTCGACTTTCCCGAACCGGTCGGACCCGTGCAGAGAATCAGACCATTCCGCATCTCGCAGAACCGCTCGACATGCTTCGGGACCCCGAGGTCATCGACCGGCTTGATTTCCTCCGGAATGAGCCGGAACACTCCCGACATGCCATGCTGTTGCCGGAAGTAGTTGGCGCGGAAACGGCCGATTCCGGGGAGCGCGTAGGCCCAGTCGAGATCGTTCCGGTCGAAGAGGATGTTCCGACGACGCTCGTCGACCACTTCGAGGAGCAAGTCTTCGACTTCGTCAGAGGTGTATGGTTCCTGCCGGACCGGACGCAGGCGCCCGTGAACTCGAATCTTAGGAGTCATGCCTGAAGAGATATGTAGGTCCGAGCCTCCGGACTCCTTCACCATCTCGAGCAGGCGGTGGATCTTGGGTACTGACACAGCGCACCTACTTCCGGAAGGATTCCGGGTCTTCGGCGTGGAAATGCGCCGTTTCCCGGGTGATGAGGCCACTCTTGAGGAGCTCGCGAATCGACTCGTCCATGGTGATCATGCCCTGCTTCCGACCGGTCTGCAGGACCGAAAGGAGCTGGAACGTCTTCTGCTCGCGAATCATGTTTCCGACTGCGGGGGTGGAGAACATGATTTCGAGCGCGGGCTCGACCCCCAGGCCGTCGGCGCGGGTCAGGAGCTGCTGTGAGATCACGCCCCGCATCGACTCCGACACCATCGCGCGGATCTGATCCTGCTCTTTCGGTGGAAAAACGTCGATCACGCGGTCAATCGAGCGCACTGCGTTCGTCGTGTGCAAAGTACCAATCACGAGGTGACCCGTCTCTGCTGCAGTGATCGCCATCGATATCGTCTCGAGATCGCGCATCTCCCCGACCATGATGACGTCCGGATCCGCTCGCATCGCCGAGCGCAACGCGCTCGCAAATGTGACGGTATGGCGACCGACGTGCCTTTGGTTCACGTTGCAGTTCTTCGACTCGAACACGAACTCGATCGGATCCTCGACCGTGACGATGTGGTCGTGGCGCTCTTCGTTGATGATGTCGATCAGTGCCGCCATTGTCGACGACTTGCCGCTCCCCGCAGGGCCGGTCACGAGCACGATCCCCTGGTTGAAGGTGGTGAACTGGCGAAGGGCCGCCGGAAGATGCAGCTCTTCGAGTGAGGAAACGCGATCCGGAATGACTCGGAAGACTGCGTCCCACCCCTTCCTCTGACGGCACACGTTGGTCCGATAGCGGCCGTGAGAGTCGGACTCGTAGCAGTAGTCGAGATCGAGATGCTCGTGGACTTCGTTCCAGTCCGATTCGGTCAAAAGACCCCGGATTGCGCGCTCGGTGTCTTCGGGGGTCAGGGTCGGGTGCTTCACGCGAACCAGTGTGCCGTGAATGCGAAGCATCGGAGGAGAGTCGACCTGGAAGTGGAAATCGGAAGCTCCGATTTCCCGCGCCTTCCGCAAGTAATCATCGAGAGGTTTCCCGACCATCCCCGCCCAATCGATCTCGGCGGCCTGCTGCGGTGTGATCATCCCTTCCCGCGGCGGTGTCTTGGCGCTGGTGGAATCTCCCCCACTGCTCCCACCACTGTCCCCGAGACGCTCTTGGACTTTGCGGCTGATCGCGCTCGCGTGCTTCTCGGTGACGCTCCCTTTCGAGACGAGGTACGACGCCAGGTCGCTCCCGGCCGGCAACTCGTTGAGCGCCTTTCGAAGGTCGGACTCCGTGACCAGGTTGTTCTTCAGTGCGATCTTCCCGAAGAGCTGGTCCGCCTGACTCGGGCGGATGCCAGCCCCTCCGGAAGCTCCCGTGGATTCGGCCATATGACCCCCGGACTAGTGGTGGCTTGCTTGTTGTACTTTCCGGCATTTTTTCCGCGGCGCCCCATCGCTCGCTCGGCGAGCTGAGGGAGCATGCGCGACTCGAATGCGTGGTGAGACCCCGTACACCGAGCGATGACTCACGCCGAAGCGGAAGCCGGCCCTCCCACGGACCGAACCGAACGACGCTGACTCATGTCATCGATCAAGATCATGCTCGTCCTCGAGCGTGATCGTACGGGACCTCGGAAGCTAGGAGGCTGTCGGGAAACTGCTTTCGAACCGACGGTTTGAGATTTCGGGGGCCTGTGCCCTCAGCAGAGCGCAGGCATTCGGCTTTGTACGTCGAGTTCTGCCGAGGGTGCAGGACTGAGGAGACACAGTGCAGGAAGCTCAATTCGTCGGCCGGAGTGAGTTTTCCGACAGCCTCCTCGCGGCTCTAACCCAGAAACCATGAGCCGAAGAAGGAGGGCGACCAGTACCTGTAGGGCACGAGCGTACATTCTAGAGATCGTGGCCGCGTTGGCAAGCGGGCGCGGCCCGAGAGCAGGATCGCAGGGGTGCCTCGAGGTCGGTCGGCCGGGCTCATTCGCCCGTTTGAAGTATTCTCCCGATGATCGAGCTAGTGGAGGATCCTACGCGCAGATCGACCAGCTCGACCCGCCCTCCCCGCGCCTCGACAACTGAACGGCCCACGACCACCTTGTCCGAGTAGTCCTGCCCTTTGACCAGCACGTCGGGCTGGATCGCCTCGACCAATTCCGCGGGGGTTTCCTCGTCGAAGAAAACGATGTGGTCGACCGCGGCCAGACCGCTGAGTACCCGTCCCCGCTCATCCGCATCCTGGATCGGTCGGCCCTCCCCCTTTTGGGCCCGGATCGAGCGATCGGAGTTCAATCCCAGCACGAGCAGCTGCCCGAATCCGCGGGCCCGTTCGAGAAGCTGGACATGCCCCGCGTGCAAGATGTCGAAGCACCCGTTGGTGAAAACGATCCGCTGGCCCGCTGCCCGTTCGCGCTCGAGGATCCGCTTGAGTTCCGTGAGACCGCGAACCTTGGATGGTCCGTCCCCTCCGTCGGATGCCGCAGCCTGCTCAATCTCCCACTTTTCTACGGGGACGACTCCGATTTTCGAAACTTCGATTCCTGCCCCAAGATTGGCGAGACGAATCGCATCCTCGATCTTCCAGCCGGCACCGACTGCGAGACCGAGCAGAGTGAGAACCATATCGCCCGCGCCCGCAACGTCGGTCACCGAGCGCACTCGCGTGGGAAACGTCATCGATCCGCCACCACGTGAGACGCACTGAATCCCATCGCGATCGAGGGTGAGAGCCGCGTGCTCGAGGCTGAGACGTTCGACGAGCTGCGCACCGGCTTTCGAAGCCGACTTCTCGTCTGTGATGGGGATGCCGGTCGCCTGCTCCGTCTCGAATCGATTGGGGCAGATCAGCCAGGCACCGCGGTAGCGTTCGTAGTCGACGCTACGACCGGGGTCCACCAAGACCGGAATCCCGTGCTCGGTTCCCATCGCGATCACCCGCCCCAGCAGCTCCGGGGTGAGAAGTCCCTTCTCGTAATCGGAGAGCAGAATCGCCGTCGGCGGGTTTTTCGCGAGAACTCGCTCCGTGTGCGCGAGCACTCGTTCGATGAGGGCAGCCTCGACCGGGCGATCTTCTTCCCAATCGACGCGCAGAACCTGCTGCCGACCGCGGCTCGCCTGCTGAACGCCCCCGAGCATTCGCGTTTTCAGGGTCGTGGGTCGATCGGCAGAGACGACGAGGCCGCTCGGATCGACTCCGATGTGCGCGAAGCGAGCGGAGATCGTGCGTCCCGCCTCATCTTCGCCAATCAGACCGCACGCCTCGACCTGCGCACCGAGCACCGCGAGATTCTCGATCACCGAACCTGCACCGCCGCATCGATGCTCACGGTGCCGGACGCGCAGCACCGGAACCGGAGCCTCCGGGGAAATACGCGACACATCGCCCCACCAGTACTCGTCTAGAATCAGGTCTCCGATGATGAGGATCCGCGGTTCTCCCAGCTCGGAAAGGGGGGGTATCCGGCTCAAGAGCCCTCCTCCATCGCGAGTAACACCCCTGCTCGAAAGAGCGGTACCAGCAGCTCATGGTGCCCGGTGATAGCAATCCCGCGGCCCACCGGTCGGCTGAGAACGTTCACTGAGGTGCGATAGTGTTTGAGCATGTCGAAGTTGATCGCGGTGATCCCCTCGAGCTTGTGACCGAGATTACGGGCGACGTTGACTGCCTTCAGAAACACCTCCGGAAGGATGACTGCGGACCCGATGTTCCACCAGCACCCTCCGCCGAGATCGGTCGCATGGGCGCAGAGAATCCTGAAGTCGAGCGCGCTCGCTTCACCGAGGGCAGCGTCGAGAACGCCCGGATGCATATGCACCACATCGGTCCCGAAACCAACGTGAACCGTGCACGGCGCCCCCGCACGAGCGGCGGCGGCGAGCATTGAAAGGGATCGGTGGGGAAGCTGCCGCTCCTCGATCGCCTCACCGAGAGCCTGGCCGAGACCGATCCCGTCCGCCGAGCGCGACGCGGCGACCCGGAACAAATCCGCAGTCTCCGCCGCCATCCCGAAGGAACCATCCGCAATGTTGACCTCGACGTTCTCGGAAGTCTCGCCGATGAGAGCGAGCTCGAGATCGTGAATCGCCGTCGCACCGTTCATGGCAAAGCCAGTGACGATTCCGCGATCGAGAAGGTCGATGAGCGCGGGCCCCTGCGCCACTTTGACTACGTGCCCCCCCATCGCCGCCCAGACTGGGCGGCCGGCGCGGCGAGCCCGTGCCACCGCTTCGATCGCCGCCCGCAACTCGTCGCCGGCAAGGATCGAGGGGAAGGAAGCGATGAGGTCAGCGATGCTTCCATGGGGATCGACGAGGGTCCCGAAGTCACCGCGGGTGACCAAGTTCTTTCGCTCGCCGATAGCGATCGGGGTCACCGCGGAGAGATCGAGAGGCTCTCGTCGAGGGTCGTGTTTCGGGGCAGCTCTTGTCACTCGGAGTCCCTTCTGCGCGAGTGTCCTCGGCCGAGAGTGCGCACACAAAGTGACGTGTACTCTGTCGAGGGCGTGGCGCGTCGACGCCGGTGTGTTCAAGAGACCCGGCATGATCAAGAAAACATCGACTGTCTCGATCGACCCCAGCCGTCGAGCGCGCTCAAGCCTCCTCGAGAGGACACGAGCAGCGCATGGTACCACCCTGTCAACGAGGGGGGCACGCCTCCACAGCCAGATCGAGCAACTCATCTGCAGAAAACTCGGCTCGCATGCGGACCTGGGCGATCGCCGGCTCCCCAGCGGAGAACGAGGGGAGTAGTTCCAGCTTGACACCATCTTTCTCGGTGGTCAGGAGCAGAGCCACTCCTCTCTCCCGTGCGACGGTGCGAAGCTCCACGAGGTCGGCATTACGGTAGCGGAAGTGATCGCGATAGCGCTTCTTCCAGATCACCTCGTACCCAAGTGGCGCAAGTGATGCGAAAAACGCGTCGGGATTCCCAATCGCACAGAAGGCTCCGACTCTCTCCACTTCGTGGTCTCTCCCACGAACCGGAGTCTCGATGCTCTCGCAGGCCCGGTCGCCCCCCCTCTCGCGCAGACCTTCGACCACTTGCCGTGCGACGCCGACCCAGTGCGCTCGAAATCGTTCGCGAAGGAAGCGTTCGAGTTGCTCGAGAGTCTCGCGAGAAACTTGATCTGCTCGGGTGATCAGAATCGCATCTGCTCGCTCGAGATCGAGCCATGGCTCCCGCAACCAACCTGCAGGGAGACAGCGCCCTCCCCCGAAGGGGCGCGTCGCATCGATCAGAACGAGGTCGAGATCACGATGCAGTCGTCGATGCTGAAATCCGTCATCGAGAATGATGAGATCGACTTCAGGGTGCTCCTGGAGGAGGCGTTCTCCGCCGAGTCGGCGCTCCTTTGCCGCGACGTGAGTCACTCCGGGAAGTCTCCGGGCGAGGAGTCGAAACTCATCGTTCCCGTCCTTCCCCGCCCGATACCCGCGGCTCAGGATCCCCGGGACCCCACCGCGACGAAGCCAGGCCCGGGCGAGCCCCTCGACGACAGGCGTCTTCCCGGTTCCCCCCACCGTGATGTTCCCGACCGAAATCACGGGGACTCGCAAACGATGGGGTGGGAGTTTCGCCTGGCGGCGGCGGTCGAAGGAGAGACCCAACCGGTACAGGAGTTCGAGCGGGCTCGAAATGACGCGCGCGCCAGGGAGCCGCCCGAGCGGGGTGGCGGAAGTGCGGCGAGATGGGGCTGGGTTCACGCTGGCTCCACCCGCTGAACAGGATCACCGGCCCGATCGTGCTTGGACAACGGGGACGACCTCAGCGGTCTCGGATCCGAGAACGATCGTCGGTGTGCAGATGACCGAGGATGTCGAGAACCTTTCGCTCGGAGAGATAGCCGAGCTCCACCAAGATTTCGCCGAGGAATCGGTGTGCCTTGCCTTCGACCTCGAGTCGAGCCTGCACGGTGAGCGCTTCGTACAATTCAGCGGTGGTCACGAAGCCCATCTCGAAGGCGACTTCGCCGAAGAGTCGCGCCTCATCGGTGGGGCGCTGCTTGCCGCCACCCTTTTTGCCCTCTCCCACACTCCTCCGATCTCACACTGTCCCGGGCGCAATCCAGAGACGACCATCGACGAGAGTCCGCGTGTGGGCGCCGATTTCTCCCACCAGCGCGGCATTGGACCACGTTCTGTGTCACACAACCACCGGTCCCTGCGCATCCGGCGGTCTTCTGCTACATAGGAGCTATGCGCCGCGGCGCGAACGGACCGCTTCTTTGAGGGTGTGCAACCGATCGGCGAGATCGATCAATCGGTCGCGGTCGACCACCGTCTCACGGAGCGCTTCGGGAATCGCCTCGATGCCGTTGAAGGCTCCGCTGATCCCGCCACCGATCGAGGCGATCGTGTCGACGTCGCCCCCCGAGCGCAGGCAGCCGCCGACAGTTTCACGCCAATCATCGGGATGACGCAGGAACCAGAAAAACGCCGTCATCACACTGGGGACGACGAACGGAGTCACGAGGGTCGTGGGGGCCGTGGCCGGGTCGTCGTACCCGAGCTTCGAGATCGCTGCGACCGCCTCCTTCTCTCCCATCGAGAGAAATCGCGGGAGGTCTCGAAAGTGCCGGGCCAGAGCAGGGGAGATGGGCGCAGTCGCTCCCGCCACTGCATCGATCCACTCACCGAGGATCAAGTCGCGTCGGGTCAGCGAATAAGCGACGGACGCTGCGACCGCAACCGCGCCGGCGACCGCGCGGCGATCGCGATGGGTGATCTCGGCCGCGAGAGTGGCTTCTTCGACCAGCCGCTCCGGCTCATCGTAGTTCCACAAACCGAGCGGCACCATCCGCTTCGCGGCGCCATTTCCCGCTCGTCCCTCTTCGCAACCGCTGGTTCGCCAATCGGCTGTGCGGTCGATGAGACGCTCGATCGCCTCTGAGCAGCCGGGAGAACGGCCGATGATGCGATTCTCCCGCCAGAGCGGAAGAAATGATTCGGCGAGGGACTTGCCCGAAAACCTCTTCTCCTGGAGAAACGACTCCACCGTCGCGAGCGTCAACTGTGTGTCATCTGAAAACTGTCCCGGAGGAAAATAGCCGCTGCGATGGGCCTCGAACGCATGCAGCGCGTCGGGACCGAGCGCAGCCATGAACGAGTGAGACGACCCTTCGAACGGGAATCCGAGTGCATCACCGACCGCGACACCCAAGAGGGCTCCTCGAAACTTCGGGCGCAGCATCGCCTTCAGAGTCAGAGCATCAGACATCGGCGGCCTCCGACGCTTCATCGGATGATTCTGTCGACTCAGGTGCGAGTCCGCTCGCCTGCTCTTCGCGCCACGCCGACAGCGGTCGTGCCGGGCGACGCTTGCGCCAAATTGGGCGAGGATCGCGCCACCAACCGAGTCCGAGACCCGCGATGATCCCGGTCCCTGTGCTCGCGGCCCCGGCATCGCACGCAACGAGTTGGCCCTCGGGGACTCCATCGAGATCGGGATCTTCATCCGCAGGCCAATCGAGAACCGCGCCATCGGGCAATGAGCCGTCGCGGACGGCATCGAGACCTAACTCGCCTCCCCGACGGAAGAACACGCCGTCGATCGCGGTCGGGATGACCCCCTCATCCCACTCGATCGGACGCTCGATCGACTCCCAGAGCGTCACGCGATCTCCGTCGACCATCGCCACGACGCGACCGATGGTCGGCTCTGCCGCGAACAGGATTCGGGTGTTCATGGGGTCTCCACCTCCGACGATCCAAGTCCCTCGACGCAGACCCGTCTTCTCTATCGTCTTCTCCCCAACGACGGAAATCCGCTGAGTCGCCGGGAAGATCGGAGGGACATGGGACGGCAGAATGCCGATGTTTTCGAGCGAGCCCGCACTCCAACTCGCCAGGTTTTTCGGCGAGACAATGTGCCCCCCCTGCCAGGCGAAGTCGACCTGCGTGGCAAGCGCGCCGGCCAGACGGAAGCGGAGAAACCCAACGAGGTCGAGCACGCTCCCGATTCGAGTCATCGCCCGAGAATTCTCTTCGAAGAGCGCAGCGAGGGCGGACCACGGCCGGCCTTCGAAGGTCGCCGGATCGAGATCTCCCCACGGCAGGTCGCGCGGCGGAATCGGATCGAGATCCGCGTCCAGAAGCGAGAGAGCCGGGACCGCAGTGATTCCGATCGCCGCAACCTGTGCCGGGCGGAACAGACCGTCGGCGACCGACTCAGAGATCAGACCGATCGTGGCGCGATGCCGCTCTTCTGGGTGCGTCTCCCACCAGCGAATTGCCGGAGTGACGAGGGGCTCTTCGCGCCGCCCCACCACCTTCGCTTGGCGGTCCACGACCACCAGCCGTACCGCCTCTCCGGCGATCTCGATCCCGAGGAGAATGCTCACTTCGAATCGCTCCCATCGCGTCCGTCTCGCCTAGCAGGCTGTTGAAAAAGTCATCTCGATCGAACGCACTTTTTCAACAGCCTGCTCGCGTGGCCATTCTGGGGCAACCCCGCCCCAGATCCTCGCCTCGGCGCTGACCTTGACCGGGCGATTGTATCGATCTTCGCTGGGATGGGGACGAGATCGGAGGGTCCGGTCGACGGCAGCGAGCGGTTCCCTGATACTCTTCGCCCCCGGGAGGCGTCAGAGGCCTCGACGGGAACTCCCGAACCGACCCGGTTGGGAGGGCACCTAGGAGGCTGTCGGGAAACTGCTTTCGAACCGAGGGTTTGAGATTTCGGTGGCCTGTGCCCTCGGCAGAGC